>JAISED010000001.1 GCA_031264295.1 Eubacteriales Family XIII. Incertae Sedis bacterium
TCTACGGCAAAACGATTCTGATCAAGGAGCCGGTCAAGAAAATGAATGACATCAGCAAAGTTCTGCACATAAAAATTCCCGCAAAAATTGTGGAAGGAAAACAGGACGGGAATTAAAGATTATTTGACTTTATTATTCGAGCGCCCAAGGAAACAGAAGGCTTAAAGATAGAACCAGATAACAATAAAAATCTGCGGAAATGGTATCTTGCGCTGAATCATGTTGGTAAAGAACCAGCGGAAGATGGAGGCGAGAAATATCCAGGAACAGGAAGCGCACGCTTAGAAGAGCTTACGCTGGATCATTATCAGGTAAACGATCAAAATAATTCTCCTGTGGCGCTTTTAACATTGAATCTACAGTTGAATCAGCTTCTCATGCTTATTAATAATCCGCTTCTTTTCCCACACAAAGCATACGCTGAAATGTTCAATAAGTATGGGCCAGGAGGTGGATCTGGCAATGAATAAGTATATTGTGGCGCTCTCCATCAACAAGGTTCAATCCTACCTGACGGAAGCAATTCATGCTCATGTGCAGGAAAAGCAGACGGAAGACGCTACCTTAAAAAGCATTATGCGCTCCTCCCATGAGATTTCGAACGGGTTTTTGGGCTCGATAGCCAAATCCTTTTCTGACTCTGAAACGGAAAAGTTGCTTGCTGACTCCGAAATGGAGAAGCTGCTTGCCTGCTCCGGTGTGTGCATTTTCACCTGCACACTGCCAAAGGAAGAGATTGATAATAGGCTTAACGAGTTATTCTTGAGCTACTACCATGCTTCTCAGGGTCAAAAGCAGTTGAGATATGCGCTCTTTGACGCTAAGGACTATGACAATGACAATATCGGAGCGATTCAAAAGGCGAAAGAATGCCTGAAGAGTTCCGAGTGTTTCAACCAGATCATAGAAAAAAACCGCGATGTGTTATTTTCATTTTGTGAAGTTAAAGAGCAGGAGACGAAAGAAGCGCCGTTCACCGGATTGAAAACGGATCTTCCAAAGGATTTCCCGATGTTTGCAAATGATATCAATGCCCTATTTTGCCCTGATGAAGCGGAAAATGAAAACCGTTTTCGTATTGCGGTCATTAAAGCAGATCTGGACGGTATGGGCGATATGTTTAAAAAAATAGACGATTATCAAAACTATCAAAGCGTAAGCAAAATACTCAATTCGCATGTTTCCCTTGAATATCTGCATAAGACTGCAGAGGACTGCCGCCCCGGCGACCGTACGGGATGGCTTTTCCCGTTCTATATCGCGGGGGATGATATTTTTTTCGCCGTGTCGGTTTCAAATATGATGGCGGGGATTGATGTGTGCCGTGCGATGATACAAAACATAAAGGATGCACTTAATAAAGGTGTGCACATATCGCATGACATGTCTGTGAGCATAGGAGTTGAAGTTACCTTCAATAGGCAACCCATCCGTTATTACCTGGATATGGTGGAAGACCAGCTAAAATGCGCAAAAAAAGCTGACTGTCCGGAAGAGCTGAAAACATTTCTTGACGCTAAAATAGCCATCAGCGGCCTCACATTTTTTGATATTGATTATGCGGACTTAAAAAAACATAAACAGGAATTACAAGGCAGTAGGAACTCTAAAATGTTAGAACTTACCCATAAACTTAATCGTGAGCTGAATTCCGTTCCGATATGGAGTTTTTTCATCAGTGACGTTCATTTGCTGCTCCATATAAAGAATATCAATAAATACAAGGAGCTTTTGGGTACTCCCTCATTTTTCTACTCCTTACTTGAGAGACTGACGGATGATACTGTTTGCAGCGATGATATAAAGTACATGAATCAATTGCTTTACCATCTTCTTCCCCAATATCTGGACAATCCGGACACACGGCTCTGGAAACTGGAGTTGTGTTTGAATGCCGCAATCCTGAAGCAACTATATGTAAAAAAAGAAAAAGGTTCGGAAATCGTACTATGCAAAGGTACAAAATGCCGCATGGAAGCTTATCTTAGGTTAATGCTTTTGTTTTCCGATCCTCGTTTCAAAATAAGCTCCAAAGCAAAGATAGAGGAGGATGTGTTAAACGATCATCGTGTAGGAGACTCATCAAAATTGTTGCTCACAAAAATACCTGTCTATCTATATGCGAACTCATTGAAAGGTTCTCTTCGGAAGTTTTTTGTCATGCGGAAAACTTACGGGAAAGTTAGGCATTACCAGAGAGTTCGCATTGAAAAATCCATGTTTTTCAAGCTGCGTGATGTTCAGCGAGTCTCCGTTCAAAAGGCTGCGGCAATGATCTCTTTGAACAGCGTCGATGCGGATACGCATAGCGATTCCGCAAAAAGCCCAAACGATTCAAACGCCCCTGAAAAAAAGTCTGTTTACTGGATTCCCTTTAACAGCGACAGATTTATACAGAAGGCACAGACAAGTAATGAATGGACTTCGGATTTTATTGATTCTCTCATGTTATATTACCAGTATAAGAGTATGAACAGTAAGTACAATAAAAAAGGTGAACCATCCCAAAATCAGGTTTCTAATCATACGAAAGGAGCTTCCGGCCATGCAAGACACCATTAAGTTGAAAATAACAACCTTGTCCAACCTGTTTATAGGCGGTGCGCCTATCCCTTTTGAAATAGGCGGAATAGACCAGCAGACAGCTACAGATCAGGAAGGGTTTCCCTGTATCCCCGGTTCTTCGTTTAAAGGCGCCTTGCGCGCTGTAGTGCGTATGGACGAAAGTGACACAAGGCATAAAATTGAGAAGTTATATGAAGACTATCTCGACCATGAATCCGAAAAGTGCATTTGCAATATACAGAAGTTCGTGGGGGAAGCAGAGAGTCGTAAAAGAATTGAGGAGAATTATATTCAGGCGAAGAAGAAACTGTCCCCTGAATATCTTTTTGGCATTGAAGGATTTAACAACACGCCTAAACTGCTTTTTAGCGACTTGCTCTTATGCGAGGAATACCGAGACAAAAAAATCTGCTTTTCCGTCGATATGAAGAACTCCATTGATAGCAGCGGCAGCGCCCCTGTTTCCAATCCCCGCACATACAAAGCGGCAAGGAGCGGGCTGGTCTTTGAGGGGGAAATACGCTTGCACAACATTGGCCTTTTTGACGGTAATGCAAACGCGATATGCAAAAAATATCTTATTCATAGTTTAGCGCAGTTCAATGCTGGAGTTTATCGCCTTGGAAATTCAAAAAGCCGCGGATATGGAAAGATTAAAGTGGAGATTATCAAAGGGGAGATTGAAAATGACGAGGGTTGAAGACATGACGTATTATAAAATTACGCTTGAGTCAAACGGACTCTTAACACAGCTTCCGGATTCGCAAAGGCTGTTTGGCGCACTGGTATACATGTTTTCGAATGAGTATGGAGGCGACAAGGCAACGGCGCTGGCGAAGGCCTTGCTTGATAAAAGTATTCACCTCGCACTGTCCAATGTACTGCCGTATGATTATTTACCTGCTCCGCAGGAATCTATGATCGAAAAGCTGACAGGGTTACATGGCAATACAGCTGTTACACTCAAAGCAAAGCATGCCGAGATAAAAAAAAGAAGCTATATACAGACTGCGAAGCTGGAAGATGTTTTGAGGGATCCCCAAGGGTGCACAGCGCTCTTCCCCTATGTACAATTGCGGACTCAACAGCAGCTTCGAGCATCTATCGAAAGTGAGCGCTATAACATTCCGGCTCTGGAAAGTAAGCTCTATTCCGTGCCCATTGTTGAGGTGCTTGAGGTAATCAATGAGGAACAAAAAAAGCCTGTGAATACATTTTGCTTCCTTTTACAAGCGGACGGCAGCGATCTCTGCGCCGATTTGCTTAACATGCTTAACGAAGCGGTCAAAACGAAGCAAACTATAATACTTGGAAAAAGGGCGTCACAAGGTCTGAATATCTTTAAATTTTCGTGTATCAAGGATATCAATGAGCAGATTTTGGCGAACATATCTGCAACATCCTTTTTAAACACGGGTATGCTGCTGCCGGATGAGATTAACTTTGCATCTTCAACGCTGAAATTGTTTACATCGGAGCGCCGACCTTTTGAAATGTCCGGCGGATGGAAAAAAATTTTTACTAGGTACTATATCAGCTTTATCGCCGAGGGCAGTTTAATATCTGCACCCAGTGGATCTGCCGGCGCCGGGAAATCGGTGAAGTCCTGTTTTAACGAAAATAGGGATATCGTTTTTGGCAACGCTTTTTTGTATCCAATTTCGCTGTGAAGGGAGCCGATGTAAACATGGAAAAGATCAATTATACGCTGCATACCCTTTCAAGTTTGATCGTATCGCCTCGCGCGAATACGGCATTTTATAAGGAATTAGGCGGTTTTCAAGACATAAGTGGCGAAGTGCCTTTTCTCGCAAAGGACAAGCTGAAATTAATATATCCATTTTATCAGTATGGAGAATATATCGAATACGCACCGGAAAATGCGGTATATTACCTGCCAGGCAGCTCTGTCAAGGGCGCGTTGTTCTGTGGCTCTTCTATTCCCGGCGGCTTTATGGTAGATGATGTGGCGGTTCAAAATAGCGATATTGTTTTACGCAACTTGAATAAGCTGCAGTTTCTTGAAGATGAACAAAAGGCTTGTATTAAAGTATTTTTTGAAAATGTAGGCGTGGAAATGATAAAAGCCGGTTCAAAGATGATGGGTGAATTTTATATAAAAGACAGAGAATCGGCAGAACAGCTTTTAACGGCGGCGAGCAAATCGACTAATACCAAATTATATCAGATGCTGAATTATCTTCGCGACCTAGAAAAGAGGGGATATAGCGAGGATCTCCTGTGTAAACTCAAATGTGTTATTGATAAGCTGTCTTGCTTGCTGGATGCTAACGATATATTTCTATTTGGCGGATATAAGGGATTGCTGCATTCAATGGAACTTAAGGGATCTGCACAGGAAATAGCCGGCGCGGTTTATCTGGATCCATATATCATGTTGCCGCATGGTCTTGCAAGGATAAAATTGTGTAATGCTTAGAAATTGTCTTTTACTTCCCTTCAAAATTTGCATTGACTTGTCCAAATAGACGGAATATAATTAAACTCGTAAGTTGCAAACTCGTAATACTGTTTCCCATTGTCCGCCCAATTATTTTGGGCGGACTATAAATTGAGAATGGTATAAGTTTGATTTCCCAAGGTGCATATTCATGTTTATAGGCAGAAACGCGGAACTCAAAAAACTGAACGAAATGTACTTGAGCGATAAGTTTGAGTGCGCGATTATTTATGGGCGTCGGCGCGTTGGAAAAACCACGCTCATTAAGGAATTCATTAAGGATAAAAAGGCGATTTACTTCGTCGCTCGTGAGGCGGACGGTTCCGTTAATCTGACCGGGTTTTCCAATGATGTGTATTCTGTGACGGCCAAAGAGCTTGCCCAAAAGGCGTTCTTTGCTGATTGGGAGGGTGCGTTCGACTATATCTATAATATTTCAATGGAGAACAGGATCGTCCTGGCGGTAGACGAGTACCCCTATCTCGCCGGCGGTTTCAGCCCTATTTCCTCGATTTTACAAGCGCATATTGATTCACAATTTAAGGACAGCAAGCTGTTCCTGATACTTTGTGGTTCAAGCATGAGTTTCATGGAAACGCAGGTTTTATCCTATAAAAGCCCGCTGTATGGCAGACGGACAGCGCAGTTCAAGATCATGCCCTTCGGATTTTTTGAATCTATATCGTTCTTTGAGACCTTTAGCAAAACTGATAAGGCCATACTCTACAGCATTACGGGCGGGATTCCCGAATATCTGACCAAAATCGAAGCTTCGAAGCTGATAGATGAGAATATTATTGATCTATTCCTGACGGCTTCGGGGCATTTGTATGAAGAACCGTCAAACCTCTTAAAGCAGGAGTTGCGGGAACCGGCCGCATATAACGGCATTATAGAGGCTATCGCTAGAGGGGCGACACGATTGAACGAAATTTCAACAAAATGTGGGATGGGGAGCAATAAATGCGCCAAATATCTTAAATCCCTCATATCGCTCGGCATTGTCAAAAAAGAGTTCCCCGTTACCGAAACATCATCCAAAAAAAGCATTTACCTTTTGGATGATATGATGTTCCGCTTTTGGTATCGTTTCGTGTTTCCTAATATGAGCGGCATCGTGTCGGGACTTGGCCGGGCGATTTACGACTATGATGTTATGGAAAATCTCTCCGCTTATATGGGGCTGATTTTTGAGGAGATCTGCAAGCAGTACCTTATAGAAGAGGCTAAACGGAACGCGCTGCCATTCTTCATCGGCAAGGTCGGAAGATGGTGGGGCAGCAATCCAAAGGAAAAACGTCAGGAGGAAATTGACATCTTGGCCTATCATAAGGATGCCGCCCTGTTCGGCGAGTGCAAGTGGACAAACGCCCCGGTGGATATCAATGTACTCCGTGATTTGGAAGCGCAAAGCAGCTTGTTCTCCTATAAAAGCAAGTGGTTCTGGCTGTTCGCCAAAACCGGCTTCACAGATAGGCTGGCTGCCGAGGCCGAAAAACGCGAAAATGTGCGGCTTATACGGTTTGATGATATGGTTTAGACCAAGTTCAGTATTACTTCAAGTCGAAGGGTTTAAGCAGCTTCCACACTTGCTCCGTTTTACCGTTTTCCTCAACGGCAACCTGCGCGTATGTCCAAGCTTCGATCTTTTCAGGGTCAGCGCCGGCCGCGATGAGTGGTTCGGGATTAAGTACAAATACGATGTCTTTGTCCTGATTCGAGTTGTCATAGGCATTGATCTGCATATCCTTTGCCCACTCGAACATATTACCGTCACCCAGCTTCACACCATAGTGGTCGAGTGAAGTGTGATAGTTGATGGCATCGCGGTACTTGCCGACAATCTGCTCGTAGGCCGCCAGCGCCGTCGGATCGCTGCTGTATGCCGGTTTGCCGTCGCCCAGTTTCGTGCCAACCATCAGCATTTTGCTCCCTGCGCCGTCCATCGCAGCGCCCTCATAGAACGCGTAATTGTCCGGCAATTTGTCGGGGTCAAGCCCCGCGCCAATGAAAGGTTCGGCGTCGAACTCCAACATGACGTCATGCAGAGGCGACTTGCTGAAATCCTCGCTCCAGATGAAGCGTACCGAATCGTCAGGCGCGGAGAGTGCCCAACCGACGTTCATCTCGTCAGCGGCAATCCTATCGGGTATGGTTTTCAGCACCTCGTCAAATGAGGTCACGGACTGCTGTCCTACTACATCCAGTGATTCCAGCCCAGAGCAGGCGGTGAGCGCCGCTGTGAGTATCAGACCTGTGGCAAGAACTGCGGCAAGAGCTGCGAGCGGTTTAATTTTATTTTTCATTACACTGAACACTTATCCTTTCCTGATGCTGAACTCAATTCTTGGATTTCAGTTTATCAGGATGATTTGTAGAAGTTATGTGCGTCAGTTTTATTTCGCCGAGATTGTTTTTCGAGATTGTTTTTCGCTTTGGAGAGTGCTACAATGTCTATGTCGGCGGCCAACCTGTGCCGCCATATTCACCATATCCGGTAACTGCGGCATGGAGGTAATGATGATCATTCAATACTATATCAGCGCATTGGCCTTTGTACTGTTCGCTGTTTGCATCGCGGGGAGAACGGCAATGCTTCGGCGCAAGGGCGTAAAAGCTATTGTCTTCGGCGCAACAGATAAGACGGATTTTTTTCTTGTGCCGCCTGTGTTGCTGATCGTTTACTCTGTCTTTGCCAACGCCTTTGCATTACCGATGTGGCGGCCGTTGAGCACGCCCTTTTGGATGTCAAGCGCGCCCGGCTGGATAGGGCTTGTTCTGTGCTTCGCCGCCGTAGTCGGTATAGCCGCGAGCCTTGTCAGCTTCGGAGATTCATTTCGTGTGGGCATTGACGAGAAGAAGCCCGACAGACTCGTAACCGGCGGGATGTTCGCCATCAGCCGCAATCCGATTTACGTCTGTTTTGACGCCTTCTTTCTTGGGCAATTCCTGGTTCACCGCAATATCTTGACAGCAGTCTTTATAGTGGTCTTCGCGCGGCTTATTCACAGACAGATTCTGCGCGAGGAAGAGTTTCTCAAACCGCATTACGGCGCTGAGTATGAGGCGTACTGCCTAAGGACACGCAGGTACTTGTAATGTAAGTTTGCCCAAGGATATTGCTCCCGCAGATGCGTCAGGCGGCTCTGCGCCTTGTAAAACCCTTCCGATTCGGGGACTTTGCTTATGCGCTCCGACATGCGCTCGTCGTAACCGTCCATATACTCTATGGGGATAATGCCGCATCGTTCATATCCTAATTCATATGCCTTATTTTGTATGGATTTTTCAATATTCATATCGCCTCCTTTATTACCTTAATGGTGCTTAAAAAAACGCGCTAATCACCAACATGGAAATCATCTTAGCGGCCTCTGCCCTGCCGGCATTTTTACCGGGCTGAAATGAAAGGCTTCCGTCGCTGTTTGCTATACCGTTCAATATACCGAGTTCTCGCATATGCTCTACAGCATATGCCGCGTATGACGATATGCTGTCGCTGTCGGAGAAGGCGCTTGCTACGCCGACTGCACCGCCCGTGCTGCTGCTAAGCGCGCCTGTGGTAGTCGTGTCGCCCGCGGTGTTGATCGCGCTGCCTCCATTCGCGCCACCGGTCGGCGGCCACTCGGCGATCTTCGTGTAACGCTCAAAAATCACTGCTATTTCCTGCCTGCTAATCGTGTCGTTCGGTCGAAACGCATAGCCTGACGCGGTTTTCTCACCTGTTATGACCCCATGATTCTTTGCCCAGGCAAGTGCGCCGGCATACCATGACGCAGAACTCACGTCTTCAAAGCCGCTTTCTACAGCCACGCTTTCACCGGACGCTTTGGGATCCGACAGATTGTAAATCATCTGTATAAGTTGGGCGCGTGATATGTCTCCGCCAGGCTTAAATTCATCCGGTGAGACGCCGTGCACCCCGCCGCGCGCCGCCAGAAATTCAATATATGTCTCCGCCCAGTGTCCGGAAACGTCCGCGAAGCTCTCTTCGGCGCATTCGATGCTGAATGAGAGCGGCGCGCTGCATATGACGCGCATTAGATCGGATGAACTGTCGAACAGGCTGTATAGGATCCGCGAGGACTCTTGGTCGGCTGCGTCTGCGTTGGAAACACGCGCGAACAACCTGGCCGGCTTCTCTCCGGGAGCGGGTTTATAGTGAAGTCCGGCTATAACAGCACCGCCGAAAGAGGATATTTCCTTGTCCCCAAACCGCATGGAGAATGAGAGCGTCGGTTGGGCGGTGCTCGCGGATACGGAGTCCGCGGTCGTCTCGTTTCCGCCGCCCGCGCCGCTCGTCGACCCGCCGGTCGAGAAGGATATAACAAGCGTATCCGCAGCGCGTGAAGCGAGTGATTTCAACGCGGCGCTTCCGATGAGCGCGTCACCGGGGGCGGATTCTATAGAGAGCCGGTCGGCGTTCGCTGACAACACCGCGAGCGATTCTTTGGGGATGGACAAATCCAGCGCGGCCGCGTTCTCGGCGGCGACGCGGATGAATACGACACTGTCGGCGTTCGCTTTTCCGCCTAACGCTTTTTGCGCTTGCTTGAGAGCCGCCACGGCTTTATCGGCGTCCGCCGCCGTCAATGCAACCGTCGCCTTACCGTCAGCGGCGGGCTTGGCGGAAAGTGATATCACAGCGGCAGCAACCGTTTCCGAAGAAAGAGCCGCCTTTGTAGCGGAAGCCGCCGCGCCTCCTCCCCCTCCGCCGCCGGGGAAATTGGCAGAACCCGGCTCTTTTGTATAATCCAGAGTATACTTCCACTGTATATTCTCACCACCCGACAGTTTATAGCTTTCCGCAGAAATGACAGGGTCAACACCATTTACCAGAAATATCCACCCGGAGTTCGGTCCCTTGCCCATTTCGGCAAGCCCGTCAATAGAGCTGACATAGTTGGCGCCGTCCGCGGTGAACGATTTTCCGGCATTATTGAGCAGGCGTTTAAGCGCGTCCAAGACCGATGTAACCCCGGGTTCGATTATCATACGCGCATCCGACGCAAGCTGCGTCCCCTCATGATCAGTGACAGAAATCCGCACAGTTTTAATATTGCCGGTTCCACCGCCGCCTGAACCGGAGACGGTGACGATGAATGAAGCGGTCTGTGACTTATAGCTGACGAGTATGCTCGCGGCGCCTGCGCGTTCGAAGATGGATGGCGCGGCTACGGAGTACTCGGCCTCTGGGATCTCCGCGTGATTCGAGGGGTCGCCGTTATACTCGGCAATAACGCGCATACCTGCCGTATCAAGCGCCTCGCCGATCTGATAGTTAAGCTTGGCCGGCGGCGTCAGTATGATAGAAGTCAGGAGATCCGTATCAGGCCAATCATAATACGGCGCGATGTGCTCCGCGAAGCCATAAAGATTTCCGGGCTTATTCGAAATCACGTTTTCCCACAAAGCGAGGGCTTGGAAGCCCTGGACTGTGGCGTAGTCATTATACGCAGCGCCGTTCGTATAGCCGAGTCTGCCATCGGAGGTTCTAAATGTAAGCAGGTGATCGACAAGGCTGCGCCCCGCCTTGATGAAGCGCGGATCCGTATGCGCGTCGATATTTAGGGAACTCAAGCCGATGATCACGATAGATGTGGTATTGGAATTTCTGCCGTATGTACCGTCGAACCCGCCGTCCGCCAGCTGATTCGAGGAAATCCACGCCAAGGCCTTGTCGACGGCCGCGGTCACCCGTTCGCACAGCGCCGCAGGTACGCCGTTTACGGCGTCTGAAGCCCCGTAATATGTTGAAAGCGCCGGCAGCATCATAGCCGTATCGTCAATATTCGATCCAAACGAGCCGTTGGGATTTTGTGCGTCCAATATCGCATTGATGAGGTCTGAACGGTCAAATGCCGCGCTCATCTCATAAATATCAAGGTCAAACAGTGATAATATATATTGCGCATCGCCAATAGGACTGAAATCCGGTTTCGCGCATGCGAGCGCCACGAGATTGATTATATTGCCGGGATTGCTCCTGTCCGGAATCAAGCGCGCGTCTATTCCCAAAGCGGAGAGCGCGATGGCGGTTTTCGCCGCAGAACCCTGGGATGCGGGAATGCTGTTTAATACCCCCGCCAGCAGGCCTTCAACGGCCTCTTTAGGCAGCGGTGTCCCGCTGACGCTGAATCCCAGCGACCAATCGGGGAGGTGGGAAGAGGCGGTCACGTTTGAGGGCAGTGCAAATATGCCGTTTATGACTTCGTGGACTGTCTGCGCCGCATCGCCGCTATTCGCGCCCTTTATAAGGGTTAGCATATTGATTTCACTGTCATTGCCATTGGTCACGGTCAATTCAATAGTGTTTTCGCCATCACCTAGGGGCAGCCATATGTCCGAGAATGAAGGTGCGGGATTTCCGACGGCCGTGAAGCTTCCGCCTGCAGTTCGATAGCGAAGGGCGGCCACAGCCGCAGAGTCGTTCACAACAGCGCTCAGGGTCACGCCCGCAACATCGCCGACGGTTATAGGGGTATCGCCGATAGACGATAACATACTCTGCGCAGGCAGGTTCGGGAATGCCAGGGTGAAGGCGCGCAGCCCCGTATCGCTGCTTGCGGGTTGGCTGGAACGCACTGATGTAATTTGTCCCGTGCTGTCTGTGGCAACAGTGACGCGGCAGAACGGACGCGAGAAGCGGGTCTCGTCGCTGTAAAAATCGAATACCGAGTCGCCGTTCGTTTCATATGGGTATATGTCAAATGAGGCGTGACCGTTTACACTGTCCGTGATTTCAGATAGCGCGCCATATATGGAGTCGTACTTTACGGCTGCGTTAGTTATGGGGACGACGGCGCCCATCCAGTCTGTGGTGTAGAAGCCAAGCCGCACGGAGGCGAAGGGGTAGCCGCTGTTGTCGAAACGGACGTCGGTCACTTTAAAATACGAATAAAGCGGTGATTCGTTATAGAATTCGTCAAATGATGTGAGATAGAGCACTATGCGGTCGCCCGCGTGAATTTCAAGATCGCTTATACCGGCGGAGGCAGCTCTGTCGTTGACATAGAATGCCCAATAATGCCTGCCGTCCCTGGGCATGGCGACACCGCCTACTGTCACAAATGAGTAAGCGTTTTCGTATTCGACCCCGCCGGACTGCCCGAGGGCGGCTTCTATAGCCTGCAGGGCGGTCACAGCGCCGCCGGGTGCGAACTGGGCGAGTCCAAGGGTCGTTTCCGGCAAAACCGTGCCGATGTTCGATATGTCCCCGCGAATGCCCATTCCATTGCCTTCGATTCTTATACTTACCGCATCGGCCGACGCAGCATCTGAACCCCCAGTGGGCGTCCCGGCGGGTGCCGTAAGCGGTTCAGCTGCGGAAGTTCCAGCGGGCGCCGCAAACGGTTCAGCCACGGAAGTTCCAGCTGGCGCTGCAAACGGTTCAGCCACGGAAGTCCCAGCTGGCGCCGCAAACGGTTCAGCTGCGGAAGTTCCAACGGGCGCCGTAGGCGGTTCAGCCGCAAAGGCCGCGGCGGGCGCAAACATTTGAAAAACAAGTATTGCCGTTAATATTAACGCAAGCGGCGCCGTAAAGCCCCTTTTAATTCCAGTGTTATGCAACATGACAGATAATTCCTCCCCTTCTGGTTTTATGCCGGCTTCATCCGAATATTACGTCGGCGCCATGCAAGTCTTATACTGAACTTCTCCGAATATTACACCGGCTTCATTCAGGCTTTACATCCATTGTTTTACATCCATTATTTTACATCGGTTACATGCAAAAATGGACTGTGAAAATCACAGTCCGCATTTACCGATTCTCAAAACCGACGCCACGAAAAGACGCGCCGTCCCGGACGCTGATTGTTGTAGATCCATCATATCACCGAGCGGGCGCGATAGCAAGACAAAAACGGCGGAAGAAACGCCCGGTCGGGCAAAACTGCGGAAGAAACGCCCGGTCGGACAAAACGGCGGAAGAAACGCCCGGTCGGGCAAAACTGCGGAAGAAACGCCCGGTCGGGCAAAACGGCGGAAGAAACGCCCGGTCGGGTAAAACTGCAGAAGAAACGCCCGGTCGGGTAAAACGGTCGGGCAAAACGGCGGAAGAAACGCCAGGCGTCGAACAAAAACGATATTGTTGACACGCGTTGTTTGTGATATCATATGCAAGAAGGTTAATGGAAAGAAAGGTGTCAGCGATTATGAAAATCCTAAAAAACGTCCGCGCCGTCATTATCGTGTCTGCGGCGGTAATTATCGCCGTCAGAAGATGCGAACATTCTTGACAATAATGAGGAATAATGCGTTGAAACTTACACACCAGACCCGCATCGCGTTTATCGCCGCCGTCATTATCGCTGTGGTAGGTATAAGCGTGGGAATCGCCTTGCCGGGTGGATCCTTTCTGCGGCAAATATCGCCGCTCGCGGCGGGCGCAGTCGCGCTGTACGGCGTATTGTGCCTGCTGAACCGGCGTTGGCGCAAGGTTCGTCGGTTGCGCTATGCGTGGCTGATTTTAGCGGCATTGTTTGCCGCAGCATTTATCTCGGTTGAAGCCGTGATAATTGTGAACGCGCACAGCGATTTTGAACTTGGTGAAGCGCCTCCGTCAAAATATCTGATTGTGCTCGGCGCCGGAGTGAACGGCGCCGACCCGAGCGCGACACTGGTATCGCGTCTGCGAACCGCTCGCGAGTATTTGGAACAGCACGGTGAGCTTATCTGTGTAGTGTCCGGCGGGCAAGGCGCGAATGAGGACATATCCGAAGCGGAGGCCATGAAACTTTGGCTCACCGAGCGAGGTATCGCGCCGGAGCGCATATTGATGGAGCAGGAAAGCGCAAGCACGGCGGAGAACATGCGGTTCTCGCTTGAATTGCTGCGTTCAGAGTATGGATACGTTACCGATACGCTGATATGCTCAAACGGCTATCATCTGTTTCGTGCGCGGTGGCTCGCTGAGCGATACGGAACAAACAGCTACGCGCTGAAAGCCCCCGACTATTACGCCTATCTCGGCACACTTGGCTATTTCCGCGAGTTCTTCTCGGTGGCGCTGATGTGGCGGTAACTGCCTCAGCGATGTCAGTTACCATTAACGTAGAAACGAATATGCAAGATTCAGCTTAATTCAGTTCCCTCATAATAACCATAAATATCTTTTTTTAAGGATTAACATCCCGTAAATTTTATGTTATACTGAATTCATTCTAAGAAAAGGAGTGTCGAGGCTGTCTACTCGGCTGAAGATATATGATTACTCGCGCTATTGAAGAAAGTATTCGCAAGGAGGTCAGCTCCGGCAGGAAAGCGGTCATTCTGCTCGGCGCGCGCCAGGTGGGCAAGACGACGCTCACGAATATGTTGTTTGGCGAGCGTAGTGATGTGTTATGGCTGAACGGCGACACGTCAAACGATCGCGTGCTGCTGACCGCACAGAGCATCGAACAACTGCGCGTCATCATCGGCAAGCACAAGGTTCTCGTTATTGATGAGGCGCAGCGTGTCCCCGATATCGGCATCATATTGAAGCTCATTATCGACAATATCCCGCAGGTTAAAGTTGTCGCGACGGGCAGTTCGTCGCTCGACTTGGCAAGCAGGACATCCGAACCATTGACAGGCCGCAAACGGCAGTTCACTTTGTTTCCGCTTTCGTTTGCGGAGATGGTCGAATATCATGGGCGGCGCGCAGAGCAAAACCTATTACAACATAGGCTTATCTATGGGTATTATCCTGACGTCGTTAATTCGCCCGGCGAGGAACGTCGATTATTGCAGGAGTTGTCCGACAGCTATCTCTACAAGGATATTCTCGTGCTCGACAAAATCAAAAAATCAGATAAGCTTACACTCTTGCTTCGGGCATTAGCGTTTCAAGTCGGCTCACAGGTATCCTATACTGAGCTTGGGCAGTTGTGCGGGCTTGACAACAAGACAGTCGAGAAATATATCGCGATTTTAGAACAGACCTTCGTACTTTTTCGCCTTGGTTCATACTCGCGTAATTTGCGAAATGAGCTGAAAGCGAGCCGCAAAATCTACTTTACGGACAACGGCGTGCGTAACGCATTGATAGCGGATTTTCGCCCCATTGAATTGCGTGATGATATAGGCAAATTGTGGGAAAATTTCCTCGTCAGCGAGCGCTTCAAGCGCAACTCATACGCCGAGAACTACGCGAATCCGTGGTTCTGGCGCACATTGGCGCAGCAGGAAATAGACTATGTTGAAGAGCAGGATGGGCATTTATCCGCATACGAATTCAAGTGGAATCCCTCTGCGAAGGCCAAACGCCCCAAAGCCTTTTTTGAGGCGTACAGTGACAGTTCTTTCACTGTAGTGCATCGGGATAACTTTACGGAGTTTTTGTTAGATTAACCCGTTTAACTGCATTTAAACTGCATCTAGATATACTATGATAAGCTCTTTGCGTTTTAACATTTGACAAGTGTTACGCTACTGTGTTATACTGGATTTAAATTAAGGGAGGAGGTTTGAAATGGCTATTAATACTTCCAATGTGAGTTTCCGTATAGATACGGATATAAAGAATCAAGCCGATAGGCTCTTCGCTGAGCTAGGGCTTAATATGACCACAGCGTTTAATATATTCCTTCGTCAGACTGTGCGAGAAGGTTCAATTCCCTTTAGCATAACGGTCAACACACCTAACGCCGAAACGATCGCCGCTATGCTCGAAGCGGCGCGCATAGTTAAAGACCCATCTGTTCAGCGATATTCCGACGTTGAGGAAGCATTAATGGAGTTGAAACGATGAGCAGAGATGTCATTTGAACCTCTCAATTCAAGAAAGACTACAAACTCGCGATGAGGCGCAACTTGGATATTTCGCTCTTGGACGATTGCATTCGTATGCTTGCCGCAAGCCAAACACTAGCCCCAGAGTACTATGATCACTCTTTGGCAGGACAATGGTCGGGGTATAGAGAGTGTCATATCCAGCCTGATTGGATTTTGGTCTATCGAGTGGAAAGCGATGAATTAGTCCTCGTTCTGTCTCGTACCGGAAAACATAGCGATTTAGGGTTTTAGAGAAATGCCGTCGCACAGGATCACTGCGTTAGCCTTGAACTCCAGGAAAAACAATCCTTCCCTCTGTAGCATCCGCACCAAAAAACGCCCTGTATTTATTGGTGTGAGGATTCATCACAAGTGACGCTTGCCATGTTTGTGAAAAATTCAAACGCTGCGTATTCATATCAGTTCCGGACATAAATACCAAGAGGCCATTTGGATGTGTATGAAACCACCCAACAATCGCCAATTGGTGGGTGGTTTCAAAGATAGAGTTTTTTTGCGCAATAACTTGGTGAATATCTGCCCACATTTCTCTTGAAATTTCAACAAAAGCGGGGTCTCCAGTCGTCTTTGCAAGAATAATATCTTCAACAAAGCAATATACTTCGTTTTTATACCGTGCAACATTACCCAGAAGCACGCCACCTTGTTCTACTCGGTTCCTTTTTTCTTTATCGTATACTTCCTATAAGGATCCGTTAAGTTCATTACTCACTACGCCTAAAGACATGGTTTCACAAGCCAATCTGTCATGGTTTATTTTCAATCTGCTCAGATTCTTCCTGGTTCTTAGTCACTATTTACAGCCGAACGAAAAGATGATATAAAATAAAAGGGGCAGGTTTCAATATAGCTTTTAACTGCAGCATAGTGTCCTGCCGTCTCCTCCGACTGGAACTGCCCTGAGATTTTTAACTTACTCTTCACGCCTCGCAAGGATCTCTCGGCAAGAAATCCAAATGTTTGGATTTTTGAGTGAACGCGATTTAAGGCCATGCAAAACAAGGTCTGGACTTGTTCTCAAAAATCCAAGATAAATTCCTCATGCCTCATTCTTCGTTTATTCCCTCTGGACAGTAACAAAAGCCCATAAAATTCGGACAAAAGTTTGTAAAATACAGTGGAAAGACCGGACAAAGTACGTTATAATGATCCTAATTACTTAGGCAAGCTCCGGAAACCTGTCAACGACGTACAGCGGAAAAAAGACCGTCCGACGGCATGATGAGGGTTTCCAGAGGGCGCATTAGATTGCAGAAAAGATCGCGATGTTGACATGTGCGTTAGCGGCGCCGTTCGATAGTTGGCGTTGGTATCGTTGCGGCGATATCAACATTGTAATGGCGATATTGACATGAGTGTCAGCATTTACATTCTGCATAGGGGGCGGAACTTGCGCCGCGTAAAAGGAAATGATATGATTACTGTTAATGGACTTCCGGTGGAGCTCAATGGTTCACGGAATTTATTAGAATTTCTAAATGAACAGGGTTACGATCAACGGGTGATCGTGATCGGTCTCAATGATAAGATAGTCCCCAAAGGGACTTACCCTGGCATTGTCCTCAAGGATAATGATGTATTGGATGTGCTGCATTTTGTGAGCGGCGGCTGAGACTGCGCGGTCGGCGCCGAAGAGAGGCGATAATGAAAACTTTGAATAATAGACTTGTACTAGGTGAGCATGAATTCACATCCCGCTTTATTCTCGGTTCGGGGAAGTACTCATTAAACCTGATTAAGGCGGCTGTCGAGAATGCGGGGGCGCAGATGATCACGCTGGCGCTGCGCCGCGCTAATCCCGGCGGCGAAGAGAATATCCTCGATTTTATACCGCAGGGGGTCACTCTCCTGCCGAATACTTCAGGCGCGAGAACCGCGGAAGAGGCGGTAAAAATAGCGAGGTTCTCCCGCGAACTCGGCTGCGGGGATTTTGTGAAAATCGAGGTCATACGCGATACAAAATACCTGTTCCCTGATAATTATGAAACCGTGAGAGCGACTGAAATTCTCGCAAGTGAAGGCTTTGTCGTAATGCCGTATATGCAGCCGGATTTGAACGTCGCCAGGGATCTGGCAAGCGCCGGAGCAGCCTGCGTCATGCCGCTGGCCGCTCCGATAGGTTCCAACAGAGGACTGCAGGCTCGGGAGTTCATAAAGATCCTGATCGATGAAATCGACTTGCCGGTGATAGTAGACGCGGGCATAGGCTGTCCGTCCCAAGCATGCGAGGCAATGGAAATGGGCGCGGCGGCTGTTATGGCAAATACGGCTATTGCGACTGCCGGCGATATTCCGCTCATGGCAGAGGCATTCAAAAATGCGATTGAAGCAGGCCGCTCGGCCTACCTCGCCGGGCTTGGACGCGTACTGGAGAACGGCGCATCCGCTTCGTCTCCACTGACGGGTTTTTTATCGGCTGCGGATTAGGCGGCTTACTGTTTTAATAGGAAGGTAATTGGCATGGATGTGAAAAGTATTTTGAACGGCAGCTCTGAGTGGCCAGACTATATGGATTATTTGCCTAACATGGATCTTATTAGAGAAAATATAATGCTTCGCGTTTTGGCCTCGGTAGAATCACTTGAGTTTGACAGGTATACGCCGGATGACGTGCGGCGGGCTTTAGGCGCGCGTGAATGCACGGTGTATGATTTCGCGGCGCTGCTCTCTCAGGCGGCAGTTCCTTTTTTGGAGGAGGTGGCTCAGCGAGCACGGAAGGAAACCCGCGCGCGTTTCGGGAATTCGGTCACACTGTTCACACCGCTTTATATTGCGAATTATTGCGTAAACCAGTGCGTTTATTGTGGATTCAACCGGTCTAACCGTATAAAAAGAGCACGGCTTGAATCTGATGAATTGGAACGGGAGATGCGAGCTATAGCTGCGTCGGGACTTGAAGAAATCCTTATATTGACGGGGGAAAGTCCTAGAATGTCGAATGTCGCTTACATCAGCAATGCATGTGCAATCGCGAGGAAGTATTTCCGCGTCGTGGGCGTGGAGGTTTATCCGATGAATATCCGTGAATACACCGCTCTGCACAGTTGCGGCGTGGATTTCGTGACGGTTTTTCAGGAGACATACAACATGCAGCGCTATGGGGAGCTTCATCCGGGCGGGCGAAAACGCATATTTCCTTATAGGTTTCACGCGCAGGAAAGGGCATTGATGGGGGGCGTCAGGGGCGTTGGATTTGCGGTGCTTCTCGGGCTTTCGGATTTTAGGGCGGACGCCTTTGCAACCGGACTTCACGCCCTTATGATTCAAAAAAAGTATCCGCACGCGGAAATTTCATTTTCCTGTCCGAGGCTGAGGCCTATTCCAGGCGGCAGTTTCACCGTCTCTCGGGATGTCAGTGAGGCTGAACTATTCCAGGTAATGTGCGCCTACAGGATTTTCATGCCTTCCGCCAATATTACAATTTCCAGCAGGGAATCCGCGCGATTCCGCGATAATGTGGTGGGAATAGCAGCGACTAAGATATCCGCAGGGGTGGATGTAGGCGTGGGCAGGCATGCGAAGAATGTCGCCAAGGGCGAAGAGCAGTTTGAAATCGACGATGGACGTTCTGTGAGTGAAATCTGTGAGATGTTGGCGTCGCGCGGCTTGCAGCCCGTAATGAGTGAGTATATCTATGTTTGAAATCGTTGCGGTTACGGACTTTCGTCAGTGCGCGGAGGCGCCGCTGAAACGCATACGGCGCATTTCGGAGTCCGGCGTATCGGCCATAATATTGAGAGAGAAGGGACTGGAAGCTTCGGAATACGCAGTTCTTGCACAGCAGGCGGCGGATGTCTTATTTGATAGCATTAAAAACCCTCGCGAAGGTAGTGTGAACAACCGCAGCGGCGGCAGCGGCGACACGGGCGGCGGCAGTTGCGACGGCCGCGCGGAGTTGATCATACATACGTTTCATGATGCGGCGGCTCAGATAGGATGCCGAAAGCTGCATCTTCCGTTCAGTTTATTTGCGGGAGCGCCGTGGCTTTATCGTGATTTTTCGGTTGGGGTTTCCGTTCATTCTGTAGAAGAAGCGCGTCTTGCAGCATCACTAGGCGCTTCGCGCTTGGTGGCCGGTCACATCTTCGAAACCGACTGTAAAGAGGGGCTTGCTCCCCGAGGGATTGACTTCCTCGCTGAGATATGCCGCACCGTTGCAATTCCGGTCTATGCGATAGGCGGAATCAATATTCATAATATAGACAAGGTCAGAGAGGTCGGCGCCGTCGGCGCCTGCCTTATGTCCCCGTTTATGCGAACGGACAATGTAGAGCAGCTCACGTCTCGTCTACTTGCGGCGGCGTCTGACGCAGGAGTCCGCAGCTGACATGCAGGCAAGCTCCGGAAATCTGCGTTATGTCATCCCGAATGCCAATGACGCCGATGAAATCCACATCAGCGGCAAGCTCCGGAAACCTGCGTTATGTCATCCGGCGGGCGCGCACACGGGGGATGATCGGTGGTCTCGGACGCGAGGGCGCGGGCTTGACGTAAGCGACAGGTCTTACCGGCGGGCGCGGGCGGATGCGGAAGGGTCAGGCGCCATGTGCGCCTACTGCCAACGTGCCAGAAATTTTCCCAGGCAGCCTAGCAGGGCGCTTTTTTCATTTTCTACCTGTCCGTTCATAACCCTATAAAGTAAGTATTCAAGCGCGTCGCCGACACCGACGCCTTCCGGCACACCCGCCGCGATGATGTCGTGTCCGTCAACTGCCAGATCCCGAATGCGGTAGCACTGGTTTCCCCTGTTTATTTCGTCGATAGCACGTTCTACCTGTTCAAGTATGTAGAGCCTGTCCCGGCGTTTGCTTTCTTCATCGGGACCTACCGCCGGGTCTTTCAGTAACCATACCGACGCATCAGCGTACATCATGATTATAAGCTGCCTGAGGCGGTGTTCTCCGAACATATTCAATACTTGCTTCACAGCCGACCGTCTACTCTCAAGTACTATGTTATGATAGAGCAAAAGTTCGTACACTGTTTTAATTTCCGTATTTGAAAACCGCAAACGACGCAGAGCCTTTGCAGCGGTTTCTGCGTTTAGTAAAGAGTAGTTGATAGTATTTGTAAGGATTTTGCCATCTGTAATGATGTCGCCTCTCAGTCTTTCGTCGTTGTGGTTTGCTATACCGCGTAAAAGCAAGGCAAGTCTTATAATGGGATCGCGCCGCGCAGCTCTCATGGAGACTAGATTGCGACGCCATTGGTAAAAGGCCTCCGAGTCGGCGCGCTTGGCGGCGGCGATTCCCTTAACCCCGGCCGCTACGATTATTTCCGGCAGAATGATAGCCACGACATCGGCAAAAGCGCTCAGAACCGCGTCAATGCCCGAACCTGAGCCTTCCAGCATCTTAATAAGCTCAGCTCTCACGCGTTCGGGTGCGACATTTCTCAGAAGTTCCTTATTGGCGTGAAGGGACGCTGCTGTTTGCTTTTCTATTTTAAAGTCATCAAATGCAGCAAACCTGAGGGCTCTCATAATCCTCAGGGCATCCTCTTGAAAACGCGCTTCCGGATCCCCGACTGCTCTTATACGCCCCTCCACCAGATCGGCGAGGCCGTCGAAGTAGTCGACAAGCCCCCTCTCGTGGTTATATGCCATGGCATTTATTGTGAAATCCCTTCTGGCAAGATCATCTTCGAGGGTTCTCACGAAACGCACCCGATCCGGACGCCTGTTATCGCTGTACTTGCCATCGATGCGAAATGTTGTAACCTCAACGGTCTCGCCGTCCTTGGCGACTGTCACGGTTCCGTGCTTGATCCCTGTCCCTATGACATGACATGACCCGACCAGGCATTCGTGCACCTGATCGGGTCTTGCTGACGTACATATATCCCAGTCGCGTGGAGTCCGCCCGAGAATGCTGTCTCTCACACATCCTCCTACAACGAAGGCCTCATATTTCTGAGCTGAAAGGGCGCTGAGTATCATTTCCGCGAACTCCGGAATTTCAATACTTACCGGAGCACCGGAGTTCGCCGTCGATAGCCGCGAACCCTGATCGCTGCTCTTCAAGAACTTTTCAATCTTTCTTCTGCTTCGTCTTTCCATTTTAATTTCGATTCATACACCGATTTGAAATCCGATTTAATTTCGACTCATACGCCGATTTAAAATCCGAACAAACCGCTTCCATTATTGACAATGATGAATATCGGCGCAAAGACGACCGCTACTATTGTCATAAGCTTGATAAGGATGTTTATCGACGGGCCGGAGGTGTCCTTGAACGGGTCGCCCACGGTGTCGCCTACTACAGCCGCCTTGTGCGGCTCGCTGCCTTTACCGCCGTAATTGCCCTCTTCGATGTACTTCTTGGCGTTGTCCCACGCGCCGCCCGCGTTGGCCATCATGATGGCGATCAATACGCCTGCCGCCAGTGAACCCGCCAACATACCGCCGAGAGCTTCCGTTCCCATCAATATGCCGACAGCTAATGGTGCGATAATGGCGAGAAGTCCCGGGGCGATCATTTCCTTAAGCGCCGCCCTTGTACTTATGTCAACGCATCTGGCGTAATCGGGCTTCGACGTGCCGGCCATGATTCCCGCGTCGGCCTTGAATTGACGGCGTACTTCCTCTATCATCTGGTAGGCCGCCTTGCCGACTGAATTCATTGTGAGCGCTGAGAACAGGAAGGGCAGCATGGCGCCTATGAACAGTCCTGCTATTACCAAGGGGCTGAGAAGGCTGATCGATTCGAGTCCGACAACCTGTGAATACGATGCGAACAGAGCGAGAGCCGTCAACGCAGCTGAACCGATGGCGAAGCCTTTGCCGATAGCCGCGGTCGTATTGCCTACCGCGTCCAGTTTATCTGTGATAGTTCTGACTTCCTTTGGCAGTTCTGACATCTCTGCGATACCGCCGGCGTTGTCCGATACAGGGCCGTAGGCGTCTACAGCCACGACCATGCCCGTCGTTGACAGCATGCCGACCGCGGCGAGAGCGATGCCGTAAAGACCGGCGAAGGCGTTGGCCGCGAGTATGCCTACGGATATCATGATGATCGGCCATACAGTTGAGAGCATGCCGACGCCGAAACCGCTTATAATGGTAGTAGCGGGACCGGTCTGGCACTGCTCGGCAATTTTTTTGACCGATTTATAATCTCCCGATGTGTACAACTCTGTGATTTTGCCTATTGCCACGCCAACAAGAAGACCGGAGATAATAGCTATGGCGCAGTTGTAATTATCGAAAAACACCTTGCTGAGCACCAGAGCGCACACGATCACGATGACGCTGCTGATATATGTTCCCGCGTTCAAAGAGCTTGCGGGATTATTCGTGTTGCCTCTGCCGACCATAAGAATGCCGATGATGGATGCGATAATGCCGACTGCCGAGAGGATTAGCGCGAAGCCTGCCCCGACAATGGGATCCAGTGCGAATTCTTTACCGAATGAGGGAACTACGGTTGGAATGATCGCGGCAAGTGTAACCGCTGAAATGATAGAACCCACGTATGATTCGAAGAGGTCGGAACCCATGCCTGCAACGTCGCCGACATTATCGCCGACGTTGTCCGCTATTACAGCGGGGTTTCTCGGATCGTCTTCAGGGATGCCGGCTTCTACCTTGCCTACGAGGTCTGCGCCGACGTCCGCCGCTTTAGTGTATATGCCGCCGCCTACACGCCCGAAAAGAGCCATAGAAGAGGCGCCAAGCCCGAAGCCCGTGATGACGGCCGCTGAATCGACGCCCATGAGGACGAATATGCCGCCGACGCCGAGCAATCCGAGTCCCGCGACGCAGAGTCCCATGACGGCGCCGCTTCTGAACGCGACCTTGAGAGCTTTACCCATGCCGCCCGACATCGCCGAGCTGGCGGTTCTCACGTTGCCGTTGGTGGCGACTCTCATGCCGAAGAAGCCCGCCAGTACAGAGAAAAGGGCGCCCAGTACGTACAATCCTGCCGTAGTCCAGTTGATGCCGAATCCAAGTATTAAAACAAGCACTATAATGACGATAACCATGGTCTTATATTCCCGCCTGAGGAAAGCCATGGCGCCTTCTCGGATATACCCTGAGATTTCTTTCATCTTCTCATTGCCGGCGTCAACAGTGTTGATCCAGCGTGACAGCCCGTATGCGACAATCAGAGCTATAATGCCCGATATCGGCGCTGCGACTATAAGTGTTTCCAAAATTTACCCTCCTTACAAAAAAATAAAAATAGCGATAATGATAATAAATCCAGAATCGAATACTATTATAGCACATAACTGCAATAAAAATCACGTAGCAAGCGTATTTTTTGGCTTAATTTTTGCGTGTTTTTTCAACGCGCCTTTGTCATATTTTAAAGTTTTTTCCGGCAAAGGCGTAAAGTGGATTGTTTTGCTTGTGTTTCCTGGCTGGGTTTGATAGAATCTGGGTGGAGGCGCAACATCGGGTTGGCTCCGGTCGGAACAGGTAATTAGGTTCTATATATATCCGAAAGGCGGCTGAAAATGAGTAAAAATGTTATTGCAGATCGCGCGATGAAATCCTTGTCTGCTTGTAAAAGTTTGTGGGCAAAATCAGAGCGCAGCGATGGTTCTTGGGTTGCTTTATATACGCATATGGCCGATTCGGCTGATGTCGCCTTGAAGCTGCTGTATGGCTGGCTTCCCGGCGGAACTATGGAAGTTTTAGAGCGAGGATCAAATCAAGATATCGCTGAACAATTGCTTGTATTCTTGGCGGCAGCTCATGACTTGGGCAAGGCGACGCCTGTGTTTCAGCTCAAGCCACATATCAGCGAGGATTTATGCTCACGGGTGTATGACGCCGGATTCCCAGAGGCTTATCAGATCAGGGGAGATGACTGGAACAGGGTAAAGCACGCGCTGGCTTCGCAGCTGATACTTGAAAAATATGGAATCGACAGAAGTGTTGCTGTCGTACTGGGCGGGCATCATGGGAAGTTTCCATCAAAAAAGAGCGCCGATACAGTGGGCAATGCATACAAGGAATTATTGGGATTTGATTCAGAACAGTGGCGAACGGCTCAACGTGAGCTTTACTGTTATGCCCTGGAACTTTCCGGCATTGACGAGAGCGCTCTCAAACAGGTGAAACTCTCGCATGCACAGCAAATGATTTATACCGGTATCGTTATAATGTCGGACTGGATTGCGTCGGGCGATGGCGATGTCAAGCTCCCGGAACGCTGGGATATTGTCGATGTGGATTTTGACAATACACCATATGATTTTGATTTCAAGTTTGGATTTACCGCCAGCGTTGTTCAAAGTATGGTGATCGACGCATTGGTGGATTCTGTGAAACCCGGCATAATGGTGATTGAGGCGCCCATGGGATCGGGCAAGACAGAAGCCGCGCTTGCAGGCGCTGAAATCATGGCGAGCAAAACAAATCGCAGCGGCGTATATTTTGGATTGCCGACTCAAGCGACTGCAGATGGCATATTTTCGCGTTTTACACAATGGATCGATAAAGTTAGCGATCACAAACCACATTCCATTTTCTTGGCTCACGGTAAATCCGCATATAACAGAAACTACGCAGAATTTCGACAATACGATGTTAACGCGGAAGACGATTCAAACGGCAGCGTATATGTAAATGACTGGACTAACGGACGCAAGAAGGGTCTGCTTGCTGACTTTACTGTAGGGACGATAGATCAGTTATTGATGTGCGCATTAAAGCAGAAACATGTCGCATTGAGGCATTTGGGCTTTGCTAATAAAGTTGTTATCATTGATGAAGTACATGCTTATGACGCCTATATGGATTCCTACCTGTATAAAGCTCTGCGTTGGCTTGGCGAATATAACGTACCCGTTATTGTACTGTCGGCGACGCTGCCTCCCGCTACACGTCAAAAACTGATCGAAGGGTATTTAGGCAAAGGGGTTTCCGAGCAAGTAACTGAAGGGCAAGGGTTCCGCTCGCATAAGGTCACATTACCGCCGCCGGACTGGGCAAGGTCGGGGGCGTACCCGTTAATCACATACACTGATGACACGGTCGTTAAGCAATTATATCCGGCAGCCGATCCGAAACGCGCAGCTAAGGTGAATATTGAACGATTTGGGGACACAGACATTGAGATATGCGAAAAACTTGAAGATGTGCTTGCGGATGGCGGGTGTGCGGGAGTAATTGTAAATACGGTGGCTAAGGCGCAGAAGCTGGCGAACGAGTTGTCCGAACGATTCGGTCATGAGTATGTGCGGCTTTTGCATTCCGCCTTTATAAGCATTGATCGTACGGAGAAAGAAGCAGAATTGCTGAACCTGCTTGGACCGCCCGATTCAGTGGAGCGTCCGCACAAGTTGATCGTCGTTGGAACTCAGGTAATTGAACAGTCGCTAGATATAGATTTCGATGTATTGTTTACTGAAATTTGTCCGATTGACTTGCTGATTCAGCGGATTGGCCGCCTTCACAGGCATAAACGGGCTGTGCGCCCGGCGGGTTTGACGCTGCCGAAATGTTATGTTATGGGCTGTGATAAGTTTGACAGTGGTTCAGCAGCGATATATGGTGAATATATGCTTATGGTAACAAAATACTTGCTGCCGGACAGCCTCTATCTACCGGATAATATAGCGCCGCTTGTAGGGGCGGCATATGGCGAAAGCGTCGAGCCTCCGGATTGTGAACGCGAACTATTTGGAGCCGCAAAGGAAAAGCACAAAGCGCGTATTGAAGAGAAAGAAACTAGCGCATGTGAATTCCAGCTGCGCGAGCCGAATCAAGGCAGGTCTGATTTAACCGGAGCGCTGGATTATGATAAAAAGGATTCTTCAGATAAGAATGGCGAATCGACTGTGCGCGACGGCGAAAATTCAGTCGAGGCGATCATACTGCAGCTTACCAAGGGGAAATATAGGCTGCTGCCTTGGGTTGACGAAGGTAAAATTATACCGGCAGACTCTGTGCCTGACTCATATATGGCATTTACATTGGCGGGCTGTAAGATCAAACTTCCGATGTTCTCTAAGATATGGAATATAGATGAGACAATTAAAGAGCTGGAGGGAAAAGGCGCCCATCTGGCGCGGGCGTGGAGGGACAGCCACTGGCTTAATGGGGAGTTATTCCTTGTGTTAGACGGCGAATCCAAGGCTTCGTTGTGCGGGGAAACGATAAAGTACGACAAACACACGGGCTTGACGGTGGAGAAATAATAAGGCAAGCTCCGTAAACCCTCGTCATGCTCTCGGACGGTCTTTTTTTCGCCTGATAGCATAACGCAAGTTTCCGGAGCTTGCCATAAGTGTTTGTAAAATATGATAATTGTTAAAAATATATATTGACAAGACGTTCAGGGTATATTATTATAATTACAGGGCATGTGTTTATTAAAATTGATGTGGATTATGTATACAAGAACATAAATTCCATTCATACTGTTTTGACCATGAGCTGTGCTCTTTGCGCGTAGTCTCACAATCAATTGTTGCAAGCGTTCCCTGCCGCCATATGCGGGGGTGATCCAAGGGCTTGTGTGTATTGAAAAGAAATTTTTCAACATTCCCCGCCATATGCGGGGATGCCCTAATGGAATCTGCTTGAAATTACGGATGTGCAAAGCTCTATTGCATGGTTATGAAAAAGGAGGATTGACAATGTGGAAATGAAATTTAATTTGTTAGACGAACCTTGGATTTTGGTTCGTCATGGCACGACTGTGAAAGAGGTGTCACTGAAAAATCTGTTTCGTCACGCACATGAATACCATTCGCTTGCGGGTGAACTCCCGACGCAAGATGCGGCGATACTGCGCGTACTGCTTGCGGTTTTGTACGGGACATTTACGAAAGCTGATACAGATGGCAAATTCGCAGAAATCAAGGATTATGATGAGGCTATCCGCAGATGGAAGTCCTTGTGGGAACGCGCTTGTTTCCCTATTGAATTAATCGAACAATATTTAGATGAATATTGTGACCGGTTTTGGTTATTTCATCCGGAGTCGCCGTTCTTTCAAGTGGCGGGGATTAGAACCGCTAAAAATGATTTCGAACCTGTCACTAAAATTATGGCGCATGTACCGAGCCGTCCTGAACGGATGTTTTTTACGGAATTAAGCGGTAAGGCGGTGGAGAGTCTAAGCTTTGCTCAAGCGGCGCGATGGTTGATACATTTGCAGGCCTGGGACTATGCAGGCAAAAAAAACTCCATAATGGGAGGTGTGATGGACGGCGGAGGAACGGGTTGGTGCGGGAAATTGGGTGTTGTGTATCCTGTGGGAGCTAACCTTTTTGAAACTCTCATGCTCAATCTAGTGTTTGCTGACAGATCCAGTCAGATGATTAGGCTAGGGGCGCCTATATGGGAAGAAGAGCCGCGAACGGTAGAGAAAAGAGACTTAATACCGAAAAGCTATGTAGAATTGCTGACCTGGCAATCACGCCGCACTCGCCTGTTTTATGAGGATGATAGAGTCAATGGTGTAATTTCGTCATATGGGGATGTATTCGACAAGAAAAACACTTTCATTGAGCAAATGAGCGGCTGGCACGAAAGCTCACAGAAGGGTAAAGGACATATACCAAACTTGCACCTGTCCAGCCGAAGTATGTGGCGTGATCTTGGCGCATTGCTCCCACAATCGGATGAGGGCAGTAAGACAAGGCGTCCCGGAGTTTTGGATTGGCTCTCAGAGCTTGAGATCAATGGTATTATTAACCTTTGTGCTGTGGGATACGAGTACGGAGCAATGCAGGGGATCGTAAATGAGCTTATTTCAGATTCCATTACGTTGAACACGAAGTTACTTGCGGAACTCGGCAAGGATTGGGCTGTAAACATCATCGGTTTGATTGACAGCACTGAAAAAGCGGTCAATGCACTGGGAAGTCTTGAGTTTGATTTATATCAGGCGGCTGGCGGTGACAGAGCAAAGTTCAAAGGGCGTTCGAGGGAGCAGGCATACTTTTCCCTTGACGAGCCATTTAGAGCGTGGCTCGAAAAGATCATACCCGACAGCAGTCCGGTGCTTGACACCAGCAATCAGTGGAAAATAAGCGCGAAACGTATTATCGCTAAAATCGGCGAAGACTTGATAGCCGAGGCCGGAGATGCGGCTCTTGTGGGGCGAGAGTTGGATAAAGGAAAAGGTAAAGGGAAAGTAGAAAAATATTATATGAGCGCGGCGATAGCGAGTATGAGATTTTGGAAGGCTTTGATAGATGTTTTCGGGAAGGAGGCGCCAAATGAGTGATAATGCTACGATGATCCATAGAACTGTCAGCCAAATGGTTGAGAGACTTACAGAAGCGGGAAAGGGGAAAAGGGCAGGAATGTTGACGCCGTGGGCAACGGCTATGCTTGCAAAGCTTCGACGCGCGGCAGGAACATCACCATGTGAAAGTGCGGATGTATGGGAGGTAACCATCGGCGCGCTTTCGGAGGAATTGACAAAGTGGGAACGTGGAAAGGCAGAGTTTGCTGTTCACACTGCGCTCACACTGTTTGGAGTACATCAGCAGGGCAGCCATGAGAGTATTAGCAAAAATGGTGTAGGGTTCGGGAAAGCAGTTAAAAGTATTGTCTTACCGGATTTAACAAATGAGCCGGGCGTTCGCCGACGTTTTAACGCGCTGGTGACGACTTTGGAATTCAAAGAATTGGCGAACCATGCGAGAGGTCTGGTACAATTAATGCGTACGCGAGGCTTGGGATTCGATTATCCCAAATTTGCAGTTGAACTATATCGTTATCAGCTTAGCTCGGAGCAGCGCGATTATGTGCGCATGAGTTGGGGACGTGATTTTTACGCACCTAATAAAGACGGGCAAAACGAAAATTTAAAGGAGGATAAAAAATAATGAATAATCTTTATATTGATATGCATGTAATCCAAGCGCTTCCGCCAAGCTGTCTCAACCGCGATGATACCGGCAGCCCTAAAAGTGCAATGTATGGCGGCGTTCGCCGTGCGAGAGTGTCCAGCCAGTCATGGAAGCATGCAATGAGGCTGATGTTTAAGGAACATTTCGACCAGAGTGATTTAGGGATACGCACAAAAAGACTTGTCGAATATGTGGCAGAAGAGATTAAACTTCTTGACTCAAGCAAGTCGGACGAGCAGGTTACTGAGCTTGCGGAGAGAATAATCAATGCGGCAAATGTGAGCACGGCGGACGGTAAAGCAAAGGCGCTTTTCTTTATCGGCGCGCAACAGGCGAAAAATTTAGCAAAGTTAGTAGTGAATACGGATTTTGGCGAAATGGATGCGCTTGAAGAAAATGAGAAAAAGAGAAAAGAAAAAACACTTAAAGATAATGCGCACGCAATACTGGTCAAGGATAACGCAGTCGATGTCGCTTTGTTCGGACGAATGGTTGCCGATGACCCGTCTTTGAATTCTGACGCTTCGGCTCAGGTTGCTCACGCGATTTCGACGCATAGGGCAGATACCGAATTTGATTATTTCACAGCAGCTGATGATCGCGCTCCGGAGGATAATGCAGGAGCAGGGATGATCGGAACGATTGAGTTTAATTCTTCAACACTGTATCGCTATGCGACAGTTGCCGCTCACGAACTGTACGGACAGTTAAAGGAAAACGCAGATGCAACAGTCAAAGCGATTGTAGAATTTGTCAGAGCCTTTGCGAAGTCAATGCCAGACGGCAAAATGAATACGTTCGCAAATCGCACTCCAACTGCAGCAGTTTACATCGCGATACGTGATGATCATCCCGTAAACCTTGTTGGGGCATTTGAAGAGCCGATAAAGTCCGAGAACGGATATACGGCCGCTTCGATTAAACGCCTTGGCGAATATGCTCAGAATGTTTATAAAAGTTTCGCCCTAAAGCCGGAGCATGGATATGTTACCGCATTGTACGACGGACTTGATGAAATTGGAACGCGATGCGACTGGGATGTGCTGTTAGAAAATATTGCAACAGATGTTAGGGGAGCATTGCAATGAATACCTTGCTTATACGGCTTGCCGCGCCGCTCCAGTCATGGGGCGCAGATAGCAAGTTTACAAGACGCTCAAGCAGGCGTGAGCCGACAAAATCCGGCGTAGTAGGTTTATGCGCCTGCGCATTAGGGATTCGCCGTGATGATGATAGTGCGATTGCTCGGATTGCGGCGTTGGAATTCGGAGTGCGCATTGATCAGCTCGGAACATTGCTGCGGGATTATCATGTGGCTCACAAGAGCGAGTTTTGGGAAACGGGCAAAACAGACCCCTTCGTATCAGAACGCTATTATTTGTCGGATGCGGTGTTTCTGGTTGGACTCAGCGGAGAACCCAGATTGCTTGAAACGATTGACTCCGCGCTGAAGGCGCCTAAGCTTCCGGTGTATCTTGGCAGACGTTCTTGCCCGCCCAGCGGTAGATTATCTCTTGGATTACGTGAGATGAGCCTCATAGACGCGCTGCGCAGTGAAGATTGGTTAGCTAGCGACTGGTATAAACGCCGCCATAAAGCGACTCTGCTTGAAATCATCTGCGATGCCGAAACGGGGGCTGTCATCCAAGATTTGCCGCTCTCATTTAATCAAGAGTGTAGGCGTTATGGATTGCGTGCTACGAGACGTGAGACCTTTGACATCCTATCCGCCAACACATCGCACGATCCTTTTATTGAACTTGGAGGTGGTGCATAATGTATCTGTCACGCGTTGAAATAAACCAACGAAAGAGGGAAACTCTTCGCGCGTTGGCATCGCCGCAAATTCTACATGCTGCGATTGAAGCCTGCTTCTCTAGTGAAGAGACTGTAAAATATAGAAATTTATGGCGCATTGATAAGCTGAACAATTCTTTGTATTTGATCTTACAAAGCGAGATTAAACCTGACTTTACGCATATAATTGAGCAATTCGGATGGATAGAGCAGAAGTGGGAAACCAAAACATATGACGAATTTATGTCTCGTTTGCAAAACGGCCAAGTATGGATGTTCAGACTGCAGGCAAATCCTGCTCACAGCAAAAATATTGAAAAGGGGTCACGTGGTAAGGTGTTTGGACATGTGACGATAGATTCGCAAAGAAAGTGGCTCGCCGATCGCGCGGCGAAATGCGGATTCGAGATCGTTCAAACACCTGACGGGAATTTGAATTTTGATGTTGCCCAATGCGAAACCAGAAAATTTTGGCGTCAGGGCGAAATGGTAACACTGGAAACAGCCGTATTTGAAGGCGCTCTTAGGATAATTGACGAGGAATCTCTGTTGCACGCGATGAGAAACGGTATCGGTCGCGCGAAGGCTTACGGCTGTGGATTATTGACATTGGCGAGGCAAAGCGATGGCTGAATTTCACGGTGCAGAAAAGCCCGAATTATATGAGCTTCCTCCGGTACGCGAACGTTTTTCATTTTTGTATCTTGAACGTTGTATCATCAATCGGCAGGATAGCGCAATAACGGTTTCAGATGCTCGGGGAACAGTACATGTCCCCGCTGCCGGCTTAGGAGCGCTTATGCTTGGACCCGGTTCTAACATTTCACATCGGGCAGTTGAACTTCTGGGCGACGCCGGAGCGAGCATAATCTGGGTTGGCGAACGAGGCGTAAGATATTATGCCCACGGTAGGCCGTTGACGCACAGTTCTCGACTTTTGATTGCTCAAGCATCGCTCGTGTCGAATACCAGAACGCGGCTTTCAGTTGCAAGGGCTATGTATCAAATGCGCTTTCCTGGTGAAGATGTATCCGGACTGACAATGCAGCAACTTAGAGGCAGAGAAGGCGCGAGAATAAGATCTGTGTATCGTAAGATGTCCAAGGAAACTGGAGTCAGTTGGAGCGGAAGGGAGTATGACCCGGACGACTTCGGCAGCAGTGACACGGTGAATATGGCGCTCTCCGCCGCTCACGCATGTTTATATGGCGTCGCTCACAGTGTGATTGTTGCGATGGGCTGTTCGCCCGGATTAGGCTTTGTACACACTGGGCATGAACGTTCTTTTGTTTATGACATCGCGGATTTGTACAAAGCAGAGATAACCATACCCATAGCATTCCAGACTGCCGCTGTGAGTATTCCCGATGAGGTCGGCGCCGCAACACGCCGGGCGGTCAGAGATGCGATTTCCAACGGCAAAATACTTGAACGTGCGGCAAGAGATATTCGAATGCTCTTGAATGACACAGTGAAAGAAGAAGGTTTTGCAACTGATATTGTGTATTTGTGGGATGAAAAAACGGGCTACGTTAAGAACTCAATTCCACGCGCCAAGAAACCTGAAGAGGATAACAAAGACGATGAGGCGTTTAGCGAGCTTGAACTTGAGCTTGAAGAGGGCTGCGGCCGTATTTTGGAGGTTGAAACCTGATGATTGTCATTTCGCTCACAAATTGCCCTCTGTCATTACGCGGAGATTTGACTAAGTGGCTTTTGGAAATTGATACAGGAGTTTTTGTAGGGCAGGTTAGTGCTCGTGTCAGGGAAGAATTGTGGAAACGGATACAAAAATCCGCCCCAAACGGCAGGGCGACTATGGTGTTTAATTCGAACACTGAGCAGGGCTTGGATTTCAAAGTCCATAACAGCAATTGGCTGCCGATTGACTTTGATGGATTGAAGCTAATTATGCGTCCGATTTCGCCCGATTTGAAAGCGTCAAAATTGGGTTACAGTAAGGCAAGTCGCTTTCTTATGGCACGAAAAGCCGCAAATAAACGACGCATGGCGAAAACGGAGCAGTTGAGTCATGGTAATCACGCGTATGTAGTCATTGACATTGAAACCACAGGACTGAATCCGGAAAAAGACGCGATAATAATGTTGAGCGCCTTAAAAGTAGTCCCCGGTCAGGAAGATGATGTCTTTGAAGCTTTTATATCTACCCATCTTCCAATTTCTTCACAAATCACGAAATTAACGGGAATATCTCAGGAGACACTTGCAGCAAGGGGAAAGGAACTCGAAAGTGTCATGAGTGAGTTCAATGAGTTTGTTGCTGATTATAAGCTTGTTGCTCACAATATAAAGTTCGACTTGGCGTTTCTCAATGCAGCTCGTAAAAAGATGGATATGGAGGCATTCTCAAATGAGTTAGTCGATACACTGACACTTGCTAAAATTAAATTGCATAGTTTAAAAAATCACAAACTTGCGACAGTTGCTGAATACTTCGGAATAAGCTCTGCAGACGCGCACAACGCATCGTCGGATTGTGAGGTAACAAAAAATGTATACGAGAGTCTCATCAAAGAAAGTGAATAAAAATCCCGAGTTCACTGCCGCTGATTGGCGGAATTTGTTGCTTTATTATGTCTGTTCCCCGCATGCGCGGGGGTGATCCTCCTCGTTGTGCCCCACTCGCTTGGTTGCTCACCTGTTCCCCGCATGCGCGGGGGTGATCCCGCTTGGGTCTCCGGCAACGCTGCGGTCTGCGGCTGTTCCCCGCATGCGCGGGGGTGATCCTATATTTAGCTCGTGTTATGGCTACATAAAATACTGTTCCCCGCATGCGCGGGGGTGATCCCATTTTCGAGGTCTGGCGTGTCAGCCTCGATGACTGTTCCCCGCATGCGCGGGGGTGATCCCCTGGGATGATATCAAATCCCAAATCGGCGCCTCTGTTCCCCGCATGCGCGGGGGTGATCCCGAGCAAAAGCATTTGCTCGCCTGTCGAAAGGGCTGTTCCCCGCATGCGCGGGGGTGATCCTCAACCCTTCCGTCATCCGCGATCCTTTCAAGACTGTTCCCCGCATGCGCGGGGGTGATCCCGCGCGCATGGCTCATATTCTTCCGGTGTCATTCTGTTCCCCGCATGCGCGGGGGTGATCCCTATTGGGTTGATCCATATTTTATGGTGGTGGGCTGTTCCCCGCATGCGCGGGGGTGATCCCTGCAAGAGGCAAGGATTTGCTGAAGATAGAGCCTGTTCCCCGCATGCGCGGGGGTGATCCCAGGCATGGAATGCCGATCCGGAAGAATGGGTTGCTGTTCCCCGCATGCGCGGGGGTGATCCCGCTATACCGGATACGAGCTTTGGAAGATACGCCTGTTCCCCGCATGCGCGGGGGTGATCCCTGCAACGCTCATGCGCTGGGTCTGCGCGTGTCCTGTTCCCCGCATGCGCGGGGGTGATCCCGGTCAGGATCAGCCAGATAGAGACCAGGTTCCCTGTTCCCCGCATGCGCGGGGGTGATCCCTCCTTGACGTCGCCATACCAGGACACGAGCTGCTGTTCCCCGCATGCGCGGGGGTGATCCCACTGCGCGATATGGCTGACATGCGGCTTGACCCTGTTCCCCGCATGCGCGGGGGTGATCCCCAGCATATAGTTGCCGACTATGAGATCACCGACTGTTCCCCGCATGCGCGGGGGTGATCCTAAGTCCATCGTCAACGTATCCAGAAGTGCGATCTGTTCCCCGCATGCGCGGGGGTGATCCCTTCTCTGACAGCCTCAAAACCTTCGAGGGACACTGTTCCCCGCATGCGCGGGGGTGATCCCCGCCTTGGTCTTTAAGCTTAACGGCCGGCCGCCTGTTCCCCGCATGCGCGGGGGTGATCCCGAGGCGCTACGCCTCGGGACGTACAAGATGGACTGTTCCCCGCATGCGCGGGGGTGATCCCATATGCCTGAGAAGGCATGATATGCGATATGACTGTTCCCCGCATGCGCGGGGGTGATCCCACTACACACGCAATTTTTTCGGGATTTTACAACTGTTCCCCGCATGCGCGGGGGTGATCCCTATCCTGTGTGGTTTTTTCTGCGACATCCGCACTGTTCCCCGCATGCGCGGGGGTGATCCCCTAACGCATAATAAAATGCATAAATATACTCTCTGTTCCCCGCATGCGCGGGGGTGATCCCTGTGGCGGCGAGAGGGATCACCCTGCGACTTTCTGTTCCCCGCATGCGCGGGGGTGATCCCGGCTCACCGGCCGCCAGATCAACGCATACCGCCTGTTCCCCGCATGCGCGGGGGTGATCCCCGATCCCGGAGCGCCCGCGATTGGAGTAAGGGCTGTTCCCCGCATGCGCGGGGGTGATCCCTCCCGGAGTCGCCCATGGAATCTGACCAGTACCTGTTCCCCGCATGCGCGGGGGTGATCCCCCCACATATGACGGAGTAGAAATTGGCATGGACTGTTCCCCGCATGCGCGGGGGTGATCCCTGTTCAATCTTAGCCTGAACCTTAGCTATCTCCTGTTCCCCGCATGCGCGGGGGTGATCCCGTCACAGAAGCCCTTGAACCAAAGGTGAGGGACTGTTCCCCGCATGCGCGGGGGTGATCCCAAGGCGAAAGGTATTCGGAAGTACACATACCTCTGTTCCCCGCATGCGCGGGGGTGATCCCGGCTTTCCGATAAAATAAAACCAAATATGGACCTGTTCCCCGCATGCGCGGGGGTGATCCTAATCGGGTAAGCGTGTCCTGGAGAACTGGTTTCTGTTCCCCGCATGCGCGGGGGTGATCCTAATGCAATATATTTACATGTAGAGTTTGTGAACTGTTCCCCGCATGCGCGGGGGTGATCCCTGGAGAGCCTCTTTCTTGAGATCAACGATCTTCTGTTCCCCGCATGCGCGGGGGTGATCCCACATGCGATGGAGCCGCCATCAAAACGATATACTGTTCCCCGCATGCGCGGGGGTGATCCCTAATAGCGTGTGTTTTTTAGGACTCACGCCCACTGTTCCCCGCATGCGCGGGGGTGATCCCAAAAGAAGCATGCGCATAATCGATCAGAAGGACTGTTCCCCGCATGCGCGGGGGTGATCCCTATTTGAGGCAGGTGATGTCATGATAGAGCAGCTGTTCCCCGCATGCGCGGGGGTGATCCATGGCGGGGATACCGCGCACAATGGCGGAGCTAACTGTTCCCCGCATGCGCGGGGGTGATCCCACGCGGGGGCATATAGAGGCTTGGGATTTCATCTGTTCCCCGCATGCGCGGGGGTGATCCCTGCTTCACTGTGCCGCTTAACGCGCTTGACGCCTGTTCCCCGCATGCGCGGGGGTGATCCCTACCTCGTATCCATCCTGCTCGAGTCGCGTTACTGTTCCCCGCATGCGCGGGGGTGATCCCGGGCAGACTGCCGTAGTCTTTAAGCTTAATGGCTGTTCCCCGCATGCGCGGGGGTGATCCCGGCAAGTTATACAGTACATCGGGAGGGGGGATCTGTTCCCCGCATGCGCGGGGGTGATCCCCAAGCCATGCGCCGCCGCGCCAAGCTCGCAGCGCTGTTCCCCGCATGCGCGGGGGTGATCCCAGTATAGCAGATCTTGCGCAAAAGTGCACCTACTGTTCCCCGCATGCGCGGGGGTGATCCCGGGTTTAGTTACTGTTCAGACCCCCGCCGGAGCTTGTCACTGCAGCTCCCGGCGATGGATCCATCACAAACTTGTCACACTATTACGCTAGCGGCTCTGCCTGAGCTACGTAGTTTTTATGCCAT
>JAISED010000012.1 GCA_031264295.1 Eubacteriales Family XIII. Incertae Sedis bacterium
GGCTCGAAGCTCTAAGTAACATCGACCTCTGTCGCTACTGCTATTATACACAATTCACCTAGACATGCAAACTGGTTTCGTTCCGTTTGGTGACGGAATCCCGTCGTGGAAGACTGTTCTCATTACATGCAATACAAAGTATTGCCCCTTTGTAAAATCCTAAAACATCTCATCCACGCCTACCAGCGTAATATTCCCTTGCTCTTTAGCTCTTGCCTGTAGATTAACAGTAAAACCACTTTTTGAAAATAGAATGTATTGTTTGCTTTGGAACGATGGAAATAGTTCGGATTTGCGAACCAACTCGTCCAAGACATCCTCGCCGACAGTTTGATTTCTCCATTTACACTCTCCGAAAACAGCATCCTCCTTTGTGCCGGCAATGAAATCAATTTCCTCCTCGCATCGCGCTTTAGGATTATTGCCCCACCAGCGCCCTATTTTGCAAAATGGGATCGGCGATTGCCCTTGCTTCAAGAGCCTCCACATATATTGCACAGCACACTTCTCAAATGCATAACCGACATGAGCGGATAGATGCGCATCAAACACATTGGCGCATACCATATCACCCAAACCTGCCGTAATGCGGCTGAGTTCAGGCAGAACAAAGCGGTGCCAGAAAATAAACATCTGGTCGTCGAGCAGATATATGGTCTTCTTACTGCTTGGCGGCTCGGTAACAGGCACTTCCTTTTTCACCAGTCCCAAACCGATAAGCGTATTCAGCATCTTACTGCATTGGCTGGTTTCAATATCCGCCCGAGTCGCGATCTGATTAAGTTTACTGCTTCCGTCCGCGATAGCCCTGATGATGGCGTTATATGTCTGCGGGATCTTTAGTTCCTGTTTCAGCACAAATATGCAACTACCAGTACAATTATACAGAATTGTGAGAAATTTTAAAAATTTATATTTTAAATTCCAAAATTTATGATATAATTTATTAATAGGATTATGATTAAAACGGTAAGCGTTCGTCGGGCTATTCATAGGGGAATGGCCGCGGATGCTGCGGCATGGAGAGGCGCCGCACCGGTAAGGGTATTGGTAAAAGGGGTAATTTCAATGAAAATCAAGTGCAATAGTTTTTTTATGTGGCAAAAGCGCCGGTTGGTTTTATTGGCGCTATTTTTGGTTCTCTGCGCCGCGCTTGCGGACGCGGCCTGTACCTTAGTTCCCGTTCGTTATTCCATAGAAGGTATTTTCGTCCACGCCGCGCAAAAGATACCGTCTACTATGCCTCAGGTCACGGGAGTAGATGAACACAAGAACGACAAGGCAGTTATCGACACATCAAATCTCGCCGAAGGCTATGTCATCGTAAAATATATAGGCGGCAGAAGCATCCCCATCAAGCTTCAGATCACAAAGAGCGGCGGGGCGACTTACACCTATGATCTTTCTTCATCGGGCGCCGCTGAAATATTCCCGCTCTCCGAGGGCGACGGCGAATATACGGTAAATGTCTTCGAAAATGTACAGGGAAACAAGTACGCCCTTGCCTACGGTCACACCTTATCCCTCAAGCTCCGGGACAGTTCCCTCCCCTTCATGTACACGAATCAGTATGTCAACTATTCGCCCGGCTCAGCCGCCGTTCAAGAGGCCGCAAGCCTGGCGGCAGGCGGCGCCAACGATTTTCAGAAGCTCGAAAAGATATACGATTTTGTCGTCAAGAATTTTACCTACGATTATGAGCTGGCCAAGAACCCCCCTACCGGCTACATCCCCAATCTGGACGCAGTGCTCGCCGCTAAAAAAGGCATATGCTTTGACTATGCCTCATTAGCCTGCGCAATGCTCAGATCCCAAGGCATACCCTCGAAGCTCGTCATCGGCTATGCGGGCACTGCCTACCACGCGTGGATCAATGTTTTCGTCGAAAATGTCGGCTGGATCGAAAAGGTCATATATTTCGACGGGGAAAAATTCACGCTTTTAGATCCCACCTTCGCCTCAAGCGCTAATTCAAGCCCCGAGGTTTATAAGTACATAGGCGACGGCACAAATTATACAGTTAAGTACGTCCGCTGACAGCGGAGAAGAAAACGAGGAGAAGTTATATGAACAATGATTCATCCGCTTTGGATGGCGTCAGACAATTGAACACAGAAGAGCTTTCGATATTCTGCCTTAAACTCTCCATGATGATAAAGTCAGGCATCAATGTAGAGAAAAGTGTATCAATTCTGCTCGACGACGCGGCGTCAGACGCTGACAAGGCTCTTTTGTCACAGATCTACAAACCCGTCGAGGAAGGCGACAGTCTGTCTTCGGCTTTAGAAAAAACCGGCCGCTTTCCGTCCCACATGGTGAGGATGATAGACATCGGCCAGCTTACCGGCAAGCTCCAGGCCGTTTTGACAGCCCTTTCAGAGTTCTACCGCAGAGAAGCCGCGATTTCAAAAATGATCAGGAACACTGTCATGTATCCTGTCGTCATGCTAATAGTAACCGCCGTTATTTTGTTCGTACTGGTGTCACAGGTTTTACCTGTCTTCCGGCAGGTCTTCCGCGATATGGGGGCAAATATCTCCGCTCCGGTCGCCGCTCTTATACAACTCGGAGACCTCAGTAAATATCTCGCTATGGGATTAGCAGTTCTGTTCTGCGTATTAATCGCAGCGGCGGGTATCTTGAGTCTGACGCCGGGAGGACGCGCGCGCCTTGGGAAATTCGCCGACAGATTGTTCTTCGGCAACAAACTGAACATCGCCATTTCGAGAAGCCGCTTTGCCTCCGCTATGTCGCTGATGCTTTCAAGCGGTCTAAACATGGGCGAGGCTCTGGGGCGCTCCAGTGAACTCATAGGCGAAGGCGTGTTTTCAGAAAATATAAGCAGATGCCGCGACATGATCGAAACAGGCGGCGCATTTCCTAAGGCCGCCGCTGAAACCGGATTATTCACCGGAATGCAGTCAGGCATATTGTCCGCAGGTTTTCGCTCCGGCATCACCGAGCAGGCTATGAACGAGGTGGCGCGTCTTTGCGAGAATGATTCCGACACAATGCTCTTTCGCATGGTGAACAAGGTCGAACCCACGCTTATCGTCATTCTGGCGCTTTCGGTGGGTCTGGTGCTCTTATCTGTGATGTTGCCGCTCATAGGCATGATGACGGCTATAGGAGTCTGAAATGATCATACAAAGCAGAATACAGATATTCTTTAAAACAGTTTTTCCTGTAATCCTGTTCGGTCTCGTGCTTACCGCTTTTGTGCTTATTGTGACTAACATTTCGGACAGATCGGAATCCGAAGGACTGCAGCTCACCTATGACAGCGTGCGCCGCGCCGCGGTACAATGTTACGCGCTTGAGGGCGTCTACCCGGCAGACTTCGAATATCTTAAGGAGCATTACGGAATCAGACCCGATGAAGAGAAATATGTCATATATTACGAATACATCGCGTCGAATCTGATGCCGGATATAACGGTTGTACCGGCTTCGGCCACACTGTTCTCATTAGAGTAAAGCACCGCTGTTGCGGACGCTATTTTCAAGATGTATATAACCGGGCGGGGCGGATTCCGCGCCGCCGGATGGATTGGTGAAAGGAAAATGCAGACAAAACAAGGTTCTTCCATTATGGATACGGCCATAATCCTGCTCCTTATCGGCATGTTCGTGCTGCTGTCCACCGGAGTTCTGGTGCTTGGCATTTCCGTTTATAACAACACTACGGAATCAGCTTCCGTCAATTACACCCACCGCACGGCGCTGTCCTATATAGCTAACCAACTGCGGCGCGGCGACACAGGCGGCGGCGTTGAGATCCGTGATCTCGGCGATGTAAAGGCGCTCGCTTTTAAAACGGGTATAGACGATGTCGGCTATGTGACCTGCCTTTATTGCTATGACGGACAATTGCGGGAACTGTTCACCGAAGACGGTATCGAACAGGAACTCGCCTCCGGGGTGATAATAATGCCACTGTCCGGGTTGGATTTTGAGATCCAAGACGAGAATATACGTGTAACAGTTACCGACGACGCAGGCTTGGAACGGAGCTTGATTCTCAGTCCGCGCTCAGGTATAAGCGGAGGTGGTTCAAATGGAAAATAGGAATTCGCGCCCGGTGCTTTTTCTCACCGAGCTGATCATCGCGATCCTCATATTCGCTCTCAGCATGGGCATTTGCGGCGCCTTGTTCGCGCGCTCCTTCGCCGCTTCCACAGAGAGCACAAACTTGAACAATGCGGTCTTTCAGGCGGAAAGCGCTGCGGAAGCATTTCACTCCTATGATGAGCTTTCCGTTCTCGCCGAAAGACTGGGCGGCGCCGCGAGCGGCAATAATGCTATTAACGTATACTATGACAAGGCATGGGCGCCTATCGAAGCGATTGAAGACGCCAGGTTCATAATGAGCATGTCTATTTCGGAGAACGGCGTGGTAGCGAAAGCCGATATAAGCGTATACGGTAATGCCGGCCTCATAACAGAGCTTAACACTTCCAAAAACACATTGCTTAAGACCGGTAAGGCCGGTGTAAATAACAGCATTGGCGGCGCTGGCGGCGCTGGCAGTGTAAATAACAGCGGCGGCGCCGATGGCGGCGCGGGCGCGGAATCCGGCGGAGGTGCGAGATGAATGAAAAAGATATGAATCTGCATACGGCTTCCGGCATAGGCGTGACGACATTGTTTGTCGTACTCATTGTACTGTGCCTCACGGTGTTTTCTGTGCTGACCTTCGCGTCGTCGCAGGCGGATCTGCGGCTTTCAAGTAAGAACGCCGAAATGGTTGAAAAATACTATGAAGCAGATAATCTAGGAGTACAGATCAGCGCCGAGGTTACCGGACTGTGGCCTAAGGGGGCGCCGCGTCCCGGAACAAGTGAACTCGCGCGTCTTGAACGGGATATAATCAATAATCCCGGCGTTGTATACGCCGGCGTAAGCGACGGCGGCGATAATGGGTTCGTCATTTCCTACAGCATTTCAGTAGATACATTGCTCACCCTATGGGTGGAACTGCTGCTGCCCGAGAGCGGTGTCTGTGAAGTGCAATCATGGCAGATCGTAGCCGATGAGCCTGAAATAATTGAAGACCATGGGTCGGGCTTATGGCAAGGCGGCGGGCTATAAGCAAGCGGCGGATTGGAGTTTATATGGATATAAAATCAATACTTGAACAGGCGGTGGCAAGACAGACGTCCGATGTAATCATCGTTCCAGGCCTTCCTGTTTCATATAAGATCAGTGGCAGTATACAGAGGATTGCCGACGAACGACTCACATCATCGGTGATATACGAGCTTTTGACTGAGATCTACCGACTGGCTGGCGGGCGCGACATAGGACGGCTGGCGGGAAACGGTGAGGGCGACGACGACTTCTCATTCGCCCTGCCCGGCGTCGCGCGCTTCCGCATAAATGTATTCAGGCAAAGGGGTTCTCTGGGTTGTGTAATCAGGGTTGTAGCCTTTGATCTCCCGGACAGAAGTTCTCTGATGATTCCCGATAATGTAATTGCTTTTTCATCGCATACACGAGGGATGGTGCTTGTCACCGGACCTGCAGGCAGCGGAAAATCGACTACACTCGCCTGCCTTATTGACGCGATAAATTCTACACGAAACGCGCATATCATAACTATTGAGGATCCTATTGAGTATCTTCACCATCATAAAATGGGAGTAGTGACTCAGAGGGAGATCGAAACCGACACCCAGAGTTATGCGTCAGCGCTGCGCTCGGCTCTGCGCCAGGCGCCTGACGTCATCCTTCTAGGGGAAATGCGAGACTACGAAGCCATTAAAGCCGCCGTCACCGCCGCCGAGACAGGGCATCTGGTTATTTCCACCTTGCATACCACAGGCGCGGTAAATACAGTCGACAGAATCATCGACTCCTTCCCTCCCGAACAACAGCAGCAGATACGTATACAGCTCTCTATGGTGCTTAAAGGCATCATATCCCAGCAGCTCGTCCCCGCAATAGACGGTTCCGAGATCCCTGCCTTCGAGGTGGTTGTATGCAATACCGCAGTGAGCAATATGATAAGGGAATCCAATATCCACCAGATGGAGAGTATCATCTATTCCTCCGCGCCTGAAGGCATGATCACCATGGATACCAGTCTTCTGAATCTTGTGAAAGACGGAAAAATCACGCCTGATACCGCTATACACGCCGCCATGAACAAGGAACAGATGGAAAGGAGGCTAGGCGTCAAGGCGACTTCATGATTCTCACCCATTCATCACATATTCATCACATACAAGCGTTATATTCGCATTATATAACCTGACATATTGTTTATGCCGCATACTTATGTTGGAATAGCCGATATTTATACTGATACCGAACTCAGCTTGGGAGGGTGAAATGTTCGATAAAAAACTTTGTATTCTGATAGCTGATGATGAGATCAAGATCGTAAAGGCGCTCAAGGACTTCTTCAAGGCAAACGGATTCCATGTCCTTGAGGCCGTTGACGGGGGCGAAGCCCTTGACGTTTTCTATGAAAACAATACAAAGATCGACATAATACTTCTGGACGTTATGATGCCCGTCGCCGACGGGTTTTCTGTGTTACGCGAGATCCGCGAAACCTCTCTGGTGCCCGTGATCATGCTCACCGCCAAGGGCGAGGAGTACGATCAGATCAAAGGTTTTCAAAACGGCGCCGACGATTACATCCCCAAGCCATTTTCCATCACCCTCCTTTTGGCCAGGGTGGAAGCCGTACTTAAACGCGCCGGTAAGAGTAAAAATGACGAGGTCTCAGCCGGAAATATGCGGATCAATGTGCTCAGGCGCACTATTTATGTGAATGACGAACGGCTGGATCTGACCCCCAAGGAATTTGACCTCATGCACTACCTCGTTCTGAACAGAAATATGGCTCTTTCAAGAGAACAAATACTGAATTCCGTATGGGGTTATGATTTTGAGGGCGATATAAGGACGGTCGATACCCATGTCAAGCAGCTCAGAAACAAGCTCGGCGTTCACGCCGCTTGCATAAAAACAGTGCATAAAATAGGCTATCAGTTTGAATTGCAGGGGACAGGGCTATGAAGAGGTCAATGGTCACAACCTTCATGGTATTCACAGGGACATTGGTTCTGGCTGTCCTGCTGGCACAGATAATATTCAACATCTTCTTCTCAAAGTCCTACTTGGTGGAATATAAAAAGACGGCGGCGGAAAAGCTCTTCGAAAGGGTCGCGGAAAACTATTCCGACGATCCTAATGAACTCTACACGCTCACTTCACAAGCCGACGTGGATAATATCAGCATATTGATTTTCAACGAATCGGGGTTCATTTACAGCAGCCGGAATATTGACATACCCGCACTCAGGAAGGGCTTCTTCACACTGAGCCTTATCTTAAGCCGGAATTTTTCATACACGCCCCAAGCGACGGTCACACCCATCCCGAAAAGCAATACTGAGATGATTTCACTGGATGGGGTATTTACATACAACAACGAAAACAGGTACATCATAATCGAAACGCCTGTAGAATCCATAGAAACGGTGGTCGGTCTGCTTTCCCGCGCGAACGTGCTGATATTCAGCTTCGCCTTCATTATAGCCATGATATGCTCCTTCATAATGGCGAAGCGCTTTTCAAGACCTGTTATGGAGATCAAAGAGGTCGCGCAGAACGTGGCGGCGTTCAAATTCGACAGCCGCGCCAATGAAGCTGAAACCATCATCGAATTCGGCGAATTGTCCGTCAGCATCAACAGTATGGCGTCTAAACTGGAGATGATGATCGCGGATCTCCGCGACAAGAACGAGCGTCTGCAGTTCGACATCGATCATCAGCGCCGTCTAGACAAGATGCGCCGCGAATTCGTGGCGAACGTGTCGCACGAGCTTAAAACGCCGCTATGCCTTCTCATGCTTTACAGTGAAAACCTCAAGAATAATGTGGATTCCATTGACAAGGATTTTTACTGCGATACGATAATAGAAGAGGTCGGCAAACTCGATGAAATGGCCAAGAGTCTGCTCGATCTATCCGCCATTGAAAACGGCCTCTCGGCCATGAAACTCCATCCCTTTGATTTCTCCGAAATGTGCTGTGACATCATATCAAGAACCTCCGTACTGTTCGACGGCATATCGTCGAATGTCTCCATTCAGAATGGATTGCAGGTTGAAGGCGATTCGGATTATCTTGAACGAGCTGTCAAGAATTACATCATCAACGCGGTCTCGCACACGCCTATCGGCGGAAATATCATTATTTCCCTACACGAAAACGGCGGGACAGCTGTTTTTTCCGTATTCAACGAAGGTCAGCGCATCGCGGAGGAAGATGCCGATCAGATATGGGAAAGCTTCTATAAGACGGATAAAGCGCGTGTGCGCAATAACGAAAACCATACCGGTCTCGGTCTTTATATAGTGAAAACCATAGTGAACGCACATATGGGCGCCTACGGGCTTGTGAATCATGAAAACGGCGTTACTTTCTGGTTCTCTGTGCCCTTGCGCCGTCTCCAACTGACTCAAGGGGACTTCTAATTTAACTCCAAAATCAGTGGCGATCCGCGCCGACGAAACCGCGAAAGCAAGCCGCCGCAAATTGGCTCAGAACCGGAAGCGGATAGCGGAACTCGACCGGCTGTTCAAGAAAACCTACGAGGACAACGCCAGCGGTGTAGTAAATTTATAAAAAAGGCGGGGAATTTCCGATATGGATTCCCCGCCTTTTTAATTTTTTCTTGCGCCGGTAGTAGCCGCTCCGGCGGCGTAGCAGACCGCGAAGCGAGCTTAACAAATCGGCGGCTTGCCCGTCGATTTGAACCGGGGGTTTGGGGGCGGGTTCGCTACCAGCAAGATGTATTTCAGCTTGATGTCTTCTTCGGTCATCTCACTTTTCATCAACAGGTCACTCACGTTCACACCTACGTTCGCGCTTCCGATAATCAATAGCTATCGGAAGTTGTATCGCAAAAAAATATGCAGACTACCGCGCCGCTGTTATTCGTCCAACATCAGCGGCTTTTTCTTGGCTCTCTGCTTCAATTCGGCAAGTTGCTCCTTCTCAATCCGAGCAATACTCTTTTCCGGCGTAGGCAAATCCTCCGGCATTATGCCGCCGACCCGTTCAATGGCAGTGCGGACTTCACGCCCGACGGAATGGTGAACGCGTTCGCTTTAGCTGCGTTGTCCACAGCATCCCTTTTGAGTTTTTCCTCCGTCTGCGATATGCGGAATAGATTGGCGATAAGCTCGGTGCTGCCCATAAAATCAAGGATTTTGTCGCGCACCGCAAGCCCTTTGCGCTTGTGGATATCCTCGACCGTCAATCCGCCGTACAGCCCCATATATCCGGCGTTTTGAAAAAC
>JAISED010000024.1 GCA_031264295.1 Eubacteriales Family XIII. Incertae Sedis bacterium
AGTGATCCAATTGTCGTCATTCCTTGATAACCATTTTATTATAGGAATGTTCCTTAGTCCCATTGGCATATTCGCTCTGCATTTAGTAATCAATCTAATTTCGACGATTAGGCGAAAAATAGATCTTTTTTTCGAGATGTCGATCGCGCTGGCTGTATGGGCGCTCATTTATTTTATTAACGCAATATACGGAGAGCCGGGATTTGTAGATCTTTCGCTGCTTCACTTGATGTATCTATTCACAATCTTATGGCTCCTTATTGCAGAAGTGATCTTCTATAGCAGGAACGAAAGCAGCTGCGTAGGCATATAAACATCATTCCGAAACCTGCACAATATTGAATACCACAACAGCGGACTCCGCGTTGGACATCTCCCTGTCGCCGTTGAAGTTACCAGCCGTATCGCCCTTCATAATCTGCAGCACCTTCGCTATAGCTACATATCCCTTATACTCATCGCTGATGGCATCACCGTAAGGATTTACAAATATCTCTGAATAGATCGCCAGATCATCGTAGCCCAGCAGGCGTACCGCGAACTTAGCCGCATCATACCTCGTAAGCACGGCGCCTGGGTTCTTCTCACTCTCAAGCAGTGTGTCGCTGTAGATCAAATACTCGTAGAGATCGTCCTGATCTGAAAATGTCATATATGGAGATAAAAGGAATCTAAAGAAACGTTCTTGCGTCACCTTGCCTTTAGGTTCAAACAAGCCTCCTTCTACATAGTATCCGTTTTCAAACAACGTGTTTATCGTGTTTTTAGCCCAGTTCCCCTCTATATCTGTATACGGAATCACCTTGCTCGGTTCGTATGGATTCCCCCTATAATCGATCTTAGCCCCGGTGACAGGATTGATGTTAAAATCTACATTGTCCTTCCATTGATAGACCAGCGCCGCAGAACCGATCTCACCTGCGCCGCTCTCGTCGTATATCTCCGAATACACCAAACCGAAATCGCCGTATTCATCGAACATTTCAAAGGCCTCAGCTGCCGGGATTATATTATTAACTGCAGGGAAGCTGATGTTATTATGCCAAGTACAATTATATCTGACGATCTCTCCGGTAAGCGGATCTACACTTACCGAAATGTTGTCGCTCGCGAAATTATATTTGCCAACCTTCCGTACAAAGTTATATGAGTACGGGGATACATACTCATACGAATCTCCTACAGGAATGTAATCGTAGTTTGAATTGTTTTCATTAAGTTCCGTCTGCTTGAACTTATTGGGAATGGTATTTTTCAAAAGTTGCGTCGCGATATCCAGTCCCTTGCTGCTGCTTATAGGCGGCTTAACGGACTGATTCATATTAACCTCACTATCACTGTAGTATGACCATGACAACACCTCGCCGCTTTTCGCGTCAACACTGGTATATGCATAGTCTCCCGCTTCGTTTTCATAGTCAATGCTCCAGATGAACGTCTTTTCGTCACCATACCTTGAACCGAGATATGAATATGTGGGTTTCATTTTCAACAGCTTCGGGAAGAGCGAAGCCGTTTTCGACTGCGCCTGCGAACTGCTTATAAGATTTGCCACGCCGCTTACCGCGCTCAGTTCCACTTCATCCAGATAACCGCTGTCAACAATTTGGGTCTCCCCATCATACCATCTGGCGGCGCCATATCCATAAGGTAAGCCTACATTGAGAGTCTGAAGCGGCTTGCCTGTCTTAGCGTCTATCCCTGTGTACGGTTTTGCTATGACATAGGCAGGAAAAACATTGAGTTTCATTTCCTCGTAATCATACCACGATTGGTATTCTATTTCCAATCCGCCTGAACTTAAATAGTTAGCCTCCGCGCTTTTCTCTGATATCAGCCCCGACGTAGATGGCAGACTCTCATTAAAATCTATGCCGCTCCAACTATACTCCGTAATCTCGCCCGTATAGTTATCCACCGTTACAGTCGCAATCACAAATGTAACAGGAATGCCTGCCTCTTCCAAAACGTATATGAACTCGTGACCATATGAGTCACTTCCACCCCGATCCGTCAATTTCATTTTTGCGGCAAGCGTAGGGTTATTCGCTTTGAGAAAATTCTCAGCAGTCACGGCCGCCATTTCACGGGTAACGGTTCCAAGTCCTTTTAAATCAGAGCTTGCATCATAGAAATAATACGCTGTCATATAATTGCCGTACACCGACGCGCTGACGCCCATGTCATAATCCTTATCATTCCATGACAACCAGAAAACTCGCTGGGATTGCTCCACATCATCTACGTCTCTACTATAATCGAATTCCGTCAATTCCGCCGGGATGTTCACAAGGCTTTTCACCTTAAGTATAGCCGCCTCGAGTCCCTTACTCCTGTTCTCCGCGGCCAAAGCCGGAACCACAGTAGAAATAACAAGCGCCGCACATAGCAGCAAACTCATCAATTTTTTCATAACCAATAACCTCTTTCTTTCTCCATAGGCGCTATAGCACCTATACCAAAGCTGTCTTAGGCGCGCCAACCGCTGTTCTTACTTGGTGGCGCTTCAAGCCTAATCTTCTAATAAACGACAGCGCTTCAAGCACAATCTTATATTAGACGACGACGCTCCAGAATAAGTTCCCTATTTGGTATTAATATTTAACTAAGTTTAATCGAGCCAGAGCTACATAATAATAACTGTTTTTCTCGTTGACATATCAATGCGCCCGTGCTATTGTGATACTTGTGATGGCCGTAATACTAATATTAAATAATCTGCGGATGGAGGTACTATGCGCGTTCAAAGGGAATCATATATGTCTCCGATAAGGAGTACCATCAGCGTGCGTGCATACGCCGCGATATACAGACTCCTGAACAGAGTGTCGCCTGTGGACGGCGACTGTGGTCTTCTTTGCGGCAGTGTATGCTGCCGCGCCGAGGATGAAGATAGAACGCAGAATCTGGGTATATATCTGCTGCCGGGTGAAGACGCCTTATTCACCAAAGATGAGGACTGGCTGGAATGGGATTTCTCCAGGGCAGAGGATTCGGATTTCCCCGATTCCTGGAACGGTATAGTGTATTTCATAAAATGCGAAGGTCCTGATACCTGCCGCCGTGAGACGCGTCCATTGCAGTGCCGTTTTTTCCCTCTCGCCCCTCATCTGACTAAGGAGGGTCAGCTTAATATGATCCTGTATCCGGATAACGCCCTTCCCTACAGATGCCCCCTCATAAAAAATAAAATCCCGTTATCACAGGATTTTATCAAGGCTTCTTATACTGTATGGCGTCGTCTTATCGACGACCCGCTGATACGCGATCTCGTAGAATACGATTCCGCGTACCGCAGGAAGTCGAAATTGACGTTCATTTATCCTCATCGCTGATCTCAGCCGCGGGCATAGCCGGCGCCACAGTCGCCGGCATCGTCATCGTCATGCTGGTACTGCCAAATCCGCCGCCGCTTGAACTGCCGCCGCTGGCTCTGTATTGGATGGGGCTGGGCACAGGTCTGCGTCCTGCCAGCGTCACCTCTACCTGGGCTATATTGAACACTACAACAGCGGACTCCGCGTTGGACAGTTCCCTATCTCCATTGAAATTACCCGCCGTATCGCCTTTCATAATCTGCAGCGCCTTCGCGATAGCCACATGTCCCTTATAATCATCGCTGATCTCGTCGCCGTAAGGATTTACGAAAATCTCGGGATAGAGCGCCAGATCCGCATAGTTCAGTAAACGTACCGCGAACTTCGCTACATCGTACCTCGTAAGCGTGGCGGCAGGGTTCTTCTCACTCTCAAGCAGTATGCCCCTGTTGATCAAATACTCGTAAAGGTCGTCCTGATTGGAAAATCTCATATTCGGCGACAACAGGAAACTGAAGAAACGCGCCTGCGTCACATTGCTTTTCGGTTCAAACAAGCCGCCTTCTACATAATATCCGTTTTCAAACAGTGTGTTTATCGTATTTTTAGCCCAGTGCCCATCTATATCCGTATACGGAATAACCCTGCTCGGCTCATATTCTCTTCCCTGATAATCGATCTTAGCTCCCGTGATGGGATTGATGTTAAAATCTACGCTGCTCATCCACTGATACACCAGAGCCTCTTTATATCCGTAATCCGGAGAAACCGGTACGACTATGTTTTTAGTAGATGTGGGCTTTGCATCACTCGCGTCGTTCTCGTCCACGATCACCGCATACGCCAGATTAAAATCAGCGTATTCATCGAATATCTCAAACGCGGAGCTTGCGGAGATCGGATTATTCACCGCCGGAAACCGAGCGTTATTATGCCATGTGCAGTTATAGCTGATGATTTCACCCGTAAAGGCATCCACGCTTACCGAAATATTGTCGCTCGCGAAATTATAGCCGCCGACCTTCCGAACAAAGTTATATGAGTACGGGGATGTGTATTCTTCCAGTAATGGTACGTATCCGTAGTTAGAGTTGTTTTCATTCAACTCAGCCTGCTTGAACTTATCGGGAATGGTCTTTTTTAAAAGCTCCGTCGCGATATCAAGCCCTCGGCTGCTGCTTATAGGCTGTTTACCGGAGCGATTCACCGCGCTATCATTGTCATGATAGCGCGACCATGACAAGACCTCGCCGCTTGCCGCGTCCACGCTTGTATAAGCGTAGTCCCCGGCCTCGTTTTCATAGTCAATGCTCCATGTGAAGGCCTTTTCATCGTCATACCTGGAGTTCAGATATGAATGTGTGAGCTTCATTTTCGAGAGCTCCGGGAAGATCGCGGCTGCCTTTGAGTGCGCTTGCGAGCTGCTAAGGAGATTCGCCGCGCCGTTTACCGCTCTCAGTTCTTCTTCACTTAGTGAAACTCCCATGTCGGCGGAAGCGGCTTCAGGCATCGCCCCTCTGGCTGCATTGCTGTAACGTATACCGGCGTTGAAAAGCTGAACCGGTTTGCCTGTCTTTGCGTCTATACCATTGTAAGGTTTCGCTATGACATAGGCGGGAAAAACATTGAGTTCCCTTTTTTCGTAATCATACCACGAACGGTATTCTATTTCCAAACCGCCCGAACTTAAATAGTACGCCGCCGCGCTTTTCTCTGATATAAGTCCCGTTGCGGACGGCAAACTCTTGTTAAAGTCCGCACTATTCCAATTATAACTCGTAATCTCACCCGTATGGTTGTCAACCGTTATATTAGCCGTCACAAAGTTAACGGGAATTCCGGCCTCCTCCATAATATACATGAACTCGTGACCGTATGCGTCACTCCCGCCCTGATCCGACAATTCCATTTTTGCGGCAAGCGTCGGGTTGTTGGCTTTGAGAAAATTCTCTGCGATCACGGAAGCCATTTCACGGGTGACGGTTCCAAGTCCTTTGGCCTCGCCATCATTCCGGTTATTATAGGTATAGTAAGATGTCATATAATCGCCGTTCACCGTCGCGTTGATATTTCTATTATACTCTTTGTCATGCCATGAAAGCCAAAATGTGAGCTGGGATTTCTCACCTTCGTTTTCGCTCACTTCGTACTTGAATTCCGTCAATTCCACTGGGATGTTCACAATGCTTTTCACCTTAAGTATAGCGGTTTCAAGTTCTTTGCTCCTGTTATCCGCGGCCAGAGCCGGAACCACAGTCGAAATAACAAGTGCCGCGCACAGCAGCAAGCTCATCATTTTTTTCATAGTAATAACCTCCTTCTTTTTCTCCATAGGCGCTATAGACGCAGCGTCTATACCGATTTCGGCGCGCTAGCGGCTGTTTTGCACCGGCGGCCGTTTTATTTAGGCGGCGCTCCTTCAAGCGTCACATTCTGTTAGGCGGCGATAGGCGCCGTCTTTTGTTAGACGGCGGCGCTGCGAAATAAGTTCCGCCTGAGCAGTAATAAATTTCCCCGCCGCAAGCGACGGGGAATAATAGTCTATGGAAACTTATAATCCTGAGTTAACTATAAAACCATGCCGCACATCTTCGACGCAGCGTCAGGGTTTTTAAGTATTAAATATCTACAGTGAGCAAGACAGGGCAATGATCACTGCCCATTACATCCTTTAGTATTTTCACATCCTTAATGCGTTCTTTGACCCTATCAGATATCACAAAATAGTCAATACGCCATCCTGTGTTATTTGCTCGGGCATTAGCCCTGTAAGACCACCACGTGTATGCGCCTTCCGTATCGGGATAGAGATATCTGAAACAGTCAATAAATCCGGATTTCAGAAGCTCGCCGAACTTTTCACGCTCTTGATCGGAGAACCCTGCGTTGCCTCTGTTCGTCCTGGGATTCTTGAGGTCTATTTCATTATGAGCGACGTTGAGATCTCCGCACAGAATCACGGGTTTCTTTGCATCCAGCTTCATCAAATACGCCCGTTTCGCGTCCTCCCAGTCCATACGGTAGTCTATCCGCGCCAGTCCGTCCTGAGCGTTCGGCGTGTACTCTGTAACCAGATAATAACCGTCATACTCCAGCGTGACGACACGCCCCTCAGTATCATGCCCCTCAGCGTCAATGTCATAATGAACGGACAGGGGCGCCTCCCGTGTGAAGATCGCTGTTCCCGAATATCCCTTCTTGATCGCGCTGTTCCAGTATTGACTGTAACCGGGCAAGTCAACGACGGCCTGTCCCTGCTGCATCTTTGTTTCCTGAACACAAAACGCGTCGGCGCCTGTTTCAGCGCAGAACTCAAGAAAGCCCTTACCCAGCGCTGACCTGAGTCCGTTTACATTCCATGTGATAATCCTTTTCAAAGGTTTTTGATCTCCTTCTTGTAAATGCGTCTGACAAAAACAGTCAGTATCGCAACTGAGAATATTTCCGCCATTGGATAACAAAACCATACATAATCAACGCCCCAGAACTTCGCCAGGAAATAACAGAACGGCAGTATAAGCACCAACTGCCTCAGCAGCGACAAAATCATGCTCAGCACCCCATGTCCCAGCGCTTGAAACAGAGTTGTCGATACGATGGCGAAACCCGCTGGTATGAAACATATACTTATGATTTTGAGCGCCCTTGAACCGATGTGAAGCATGTCGGGCGACGCGTTGAAAATATGCAGTATCTGCATAGGAAACAGCTGGAATAATACCAGTCCTATCAGCATGATGCTTATAGCGATAACGGACGCCTTCTTATAACATTCTATCAGCCGCGCCTTGTTTCTGGCGCCGAAATTGTAGCCGATAATGGGCAGCGCCCCTTGGTTGAGTCCGAAGACCGGCATGAAGATCAGCGACTGGATCCTGAAATACACGCCCAGCACCGCTACAGCCGTCGATGTCATGCGAATGAGAATAGCGTTCATCCCGGAAATCGTGAATGACATTATCGCCTGCATTACTATTGAGGGAAGACCGACCGCGTAGATGTCTGAAAATATCTTGCGCTTCGGCTTGAAATGCTTGAAATTCAGCTTGACTGCGTGCTTGAATCTGAAAAACATAAAGAGCGCTATAGACATCGCGACAAACTGACTTATGACCGTAGCCGTGGCGGAACCGGCTATGCCCAAGGCAGGCGCGCCAAACCATCCGAATATAAGTATCGGATTCAGTATTATATTCGTCACAGCGCCGACGATGTTGAAGATCATGGGAAAGAGCATATTACCCGTAGCTTGCAGCGTCTTCTCAATGTTGATCTGCACGAACAAGAACGGCGAACCCACCGTCACTATCGTACCGAACCTCACCGCAAATCCGATAAGTTCCGCGTCGTCCGAGAACAGGCGTATGAACGCCGCCGTACCAAGGAGTCCGAAAGCCGCGAATACGAGCCAGTTGATCACCGCTATCAATAATCCGTGCATTGCGGAATCATTGGCTTCATCAAAACGCTTCTGCCCCAAGCGCCGCGCGATCAAAGAACTCAAACCCACGCCCGTACCGACGCCTACCGATATCATAAGCATCTGTATGGGAAATACGAGCGTTACGGCTGAAAGGGCGTTTTCAGATATTCTTGAAACGAAGATACTGTCAACAATGTTGTAAAGCGCCTGTATGAGCATGGACAGCATGGCCGGAAAAGACATGGTCGCGAGCAGTTTGTTCATGGGCATTACACCCATTTTGTTTTCATTTGTGTTATTTGTAGAATCTTTTATGTCCCTTACCTCCCTGAAATTAATATGATAATAAAAAAATGAGCAAGCCATAAGCCGGGTTCTGTATTAAGCAATCATCTATCTAGACCTGCTGTCGCCAACAGGCTCATGCGGCCTACCTACCGGGCAGTGACGGGCAGCCACTTGACATTCCGGCGGAAAACCACCGGAAAAATACCCTGCTTGGCCTTGCTCCGGGCGGGGTTTACACGGCCGGCATGTTACCATGCCGCCGGTGAGCTCTTACCTCACCATTTCAACCTTACCATGTCACGCGCCATAGCGCGTTCCATTACGGCGGTGTGTTTCTGTTGCACTTTCCTTAAAGTCACCTTCACCGGACGTTATCCGGCGCCCTTGCCCTGCGGAGCCCGGACTTTCCTCATGCATAAAGCACGCGATTGCCTGGCTTACTCACACAAATAATAGTATATCACAAAAAGTGGCGAATAGTCAAAAATTCTTCACCGCCTTTTCTGCAGAAAAATCAGCACTGTTGTTCTGTGTGTGTTCTGTGTGAAGGTTGCTAGTTTGCCTCCCTACTTACGCTATCATGTTGACTATGGCGTTATATTGTGGTATGATGCTGGTGAGGTGATGAAGATGGCTACAGCGAAAGCATACTTGAATGTCAAAATTGACAAAGGCGTAAAAGAAACCGCCGCGCAGATTTTGGAGAGTATGGGAATAGATCATACTACTGCTATTTCCATGTTTTACCGGCAAATAATCAAAGAGCGTCGTCTGCCTTTTCAACCCGAAGCGGCGTTGACTCTTGATGAACAACTTATCGAAGCTATACGCAAAAAGAACATTCCCGAAGTGCGACTTGAATCTGACGAAAGTGGAAACCTTTATGTTGACAAGGAAAAGCACCCCGAAATCTACGACTGGTTGATAAACGGCTGATGGATCCTTTTGGCATTTGCGTTGCTTATGTAATGACAAATTTAGGCTTCTTGAATTTTTAATTGACTGACTGTAAAGGCAAGCTCCGGGAGCGTGACAAGGGTTTCCGGAGCTTGCCTAAAGAGTATGTTAGACCACGTCCTTGGTTTACATTGTGTTTGTGCGCATTTTGTTCCACTTATGCGTGTTATTCGGTCGTGATCTTCACTGTTCTCGCTTCCCCATCCCAGTCAACATTCGCGCCGAAGTTTTCCGCTATGAAACGAACGGGAACCATTGTACGACCGTTTATGATCTGCGCAGGCACATCCAAGGGAACTGATTCAGCCGGGATACCGTCGTCAAAGATATTTACACTGGCGTTTTGTTCATCTAACTTTATACGAAGGATACGTTTGGTGTCCTGAATGACCGCAGTCTTTTCCTCAGGAAGCCACTCAACATCAAAGCCGAGGTGTTCCGCTATCGCGCGAACCGAAACCATAGCGCGATCATCCTTTATCACAGGTTCCGAATCCATATAGAGCAAGTAATCGTTCACGTAAACCTTTACGGCGTATGCTTGTGTTACAGGATTTTCCACGAAGCTGCTTCCCCTTCCGTCCAACCGCGCGAGGTCAATCATCCCACCGATCTTCACGCTATAGTGATCATATGGGATTACCAGATTTCCTTTTGTATCAACAGCCCCATACAGATTTTTAGGGTCTTCGGGATTATCCGCAAAGTCGCTGTTTTCAGCTACCACCATCAGACCCTGACCGAAGCTACCCCCGGAACCATAATAATCGAAACCCGTAACAAAATTCCCGTACACGTCCACAATAGCCCACTTTCCATTCTTCTGAAGCACTCCATGCGCATTGTTAAATGGAACAGCTCCATCATAAATGGCATCAAATAGTTTCTTCCCGTTTGTCAAATAATAGCCGTATAATTTTTTGCCGGATGCTTTGTCTAATCGGGTCGCGACTATCACATTCCCTTTCGGATACGGATTTTGTAAGTCTTCATATTCGAAAGGTATCAACACGCTTCCGTCAGGATTGAACGCGCCGACCTTGCCGTCCGTCCTGCGTGCGTAAATAATCCCGTAACAATATGGGGGGGAATAGTCAGACGGAAAAATTGTATCGTACTTGTATTCTGTAAGCAAATTTCCTTTTTTATCGATCAAAGCGTATAGGCGCGAACCATCTGCAATAGAGTCTTTGTTCGGTGTACTTGCAATCCCGTAGGTTCCGGCAAAGTAATCAATGCTCAGTTTATCCCCTTCTAAGCGCATAGTCTGCTCGCCCTTCGCATTGAATACTAAGGTATCTTCACCGCTCTTCACCACGCCCACACCATTGACAAAATCGACTGCCGAAGTGTATTCAGGTTCTACGATCACGCGGCCTTCTTCATCGGCGTATCCTAATCTGCTTTTTCCGCCATCATTTTTCACCAGAACCCTCACCCCATCTACTGATTTACCATACCCAATATACGGATTTTCAGGAGTGTAAGGCGACACGATCTCTCCTTCTCCTTCCGAAGACTCTGTCTGGGCTTCCACCAATGATTCCGTCTGGACTTCCACCAACGGTTCCGTCTGGGCTTCCACCAAAGTCTCATCTGAAGGTTCTGCAAGCGACTCTGACGGAGACCCTGATGAAGAGTCGGTGCAGGCGTTCAAGACAAGACAAATAAATAACATGGCGAACAGTACAGATGATGCTTTAATATTACTCATACTCTCCCTCTCTATGCGTTCTCGGCATAAGAACGCACTACTCACAAGAAACGCACTCAGAATCTTATACGCAAACTCTGAGTGCGTCAATTTATACAAGACTAAAACGCCCGGCTACATTTTTGACAGCTGCACAAGAGTCCGCAGTCTTTTAGCGTCTGCAATGCCTTCATAACGCCGAACTTAGAATGCTCATAGGTCAAGCCCCCCTGAAAATACACATTATATGGCGGCCTGATAGGTCCGTCCGCCGACAGTTCTATTGAAGAGCCTTGCACAAAAGCGCCTGCCGCCATTATCACCTGATCCTCATATCCCGGCATATCCCACGCTACCGGCTTCACATAGGAATCCACGGGCGCCGCCGCTTGCACACCTTCGCAAAAGGCTGTAACGGCCTCCGGAGACCCTAAACGCACGCCTTCGATTATATCGCTTCTCTCATCGCCTGAACCGGGACAAACCTCATAACCCAGATTTTCAAAGACCTTCGCGCATAGTATAGCGCCCTTTACCGCGCCGCTTACCGTCTTCGGCGCTATGAAAAGTCCCTGAAGAATACTCCTTGTCTGCCCGAATGTAAGTCCGCATTCGTCGCCGATGCCCGGACACGTCATCCTATACGATACCGCGTCTATCAGATCGCGCCGACCTGCGACATATCCGCCTGTGAGAGCGAGTCCTCCGCCCGGATTCTTTATCAATGAACCCGCCATTATATCAACGCCTGACTCGGTAGGTTCCGTAACATCCAGGAATTCACCGTAACAGTTGTCAACCATGCAGATTATCTCACTGCGAACCCCCTTTACGAAGGTCGCCCACTCCTTTATCTCCCCGATAGTAAGCGCACGGCGCCAGGCGTAACCCGTCGCCCTCTGCAGACAAACCATCCTGGTCTTCGGCGAAATCGCTTTCCTGACGGCCTCATAATCAATGCGTCCCTCAGCCGTGAGTTCCGTCTGCTTATAACTTATCCCAAAGTCCGCGAGAGAGCCCATGCCCTCCCCTCTTATGCCTATGACCTCATGAAGTGTATCGTAAGGACTCCCCGAGCAATACAACAACTCATCGCCGGGGCGCAAAACCCCTGCGAGAGCCAATGAAAGAGCATGGGTGCCGTTGACTATAATGGGTCTGACCAGCGAGGCCGGGGCGCCGAATGTATCCGCGTAGACCTTTGAAATCACATCCCTGCCCGGATCCCCGTATCCATAGCCCGTATTCCACGCGAAATGGCTGTCATTCACATGGTTCTTCTGAAAGGCGGAGAGTATCTTATACTGGTTAAACGCAGCTATCTCATCCAAGCGCGCAAACATACCAAGCGACTCAGCCTCGGCTTTTTCCGCCATATCCACCGTTTGTCCGTCTATACCGAAGCGCTCGCGCAGCAATTCCCTTGTAACATCATTCATATAATAATCCCTTCTTTCTTAAGAAACTTATGTCAACCTAAGTTCTCATCTTAGTCCGGTGAAATTACGGGCTTCGATTTTACTTCTCATTCATCCTCATCCGCCGAAGTCACGGTCTTCGATTTCACTTCCTCAAACTCGGTTTCCCATTCCATATCCTTTACCAGATCGCGTTTTACGTCCTTCTTGTGGGCGGCGTAAAGCTGCGTAGTCGTCACGTTCTCGTGATCGAGCAGCGCCGCAACATCGAAGATCGAATTCCCTCTGCCGATCAGGGATGTAGCAGCCGTCGCGCGCAGCTTGTGCGGACTGTATCCCGCGTCTCTGGACGTTTTAAGGGCAATGCTTGTGTATTTTTTAACAAGCTGCCTGATCTGCCTTTCAGTCATGCGCCCGCCTTGAAGCGAAAGAAAGAGCGCGTCCTTATCCTCCGGCGCCGTCGATTCCTTCGACGGCCTTTCTTCATCAATATATTCTACTATAACTTTGAGCACCGAATTGTTGAGCGGCATGATCGACTCCTTGCCCCTCTTGCGATATATCTTGAATTCGCCGCGGCTGAAATTAAATGAGGTCAGATTTAGCTGCTGAAGTTCGGAAATCCTGAGACCGTATGTGAGAAAAACGACGAGAATCGCCTTATCACGCCGTCTCGTCTTCTTCCAGAATTCGTACTCTTTTTTAGTAAGTTCCCCGCCCGTCGTCACAGCGTCCAACATGCGCATGACCTCATCGTCTTGAAGCGCCTTTATCTCCTTTTCGCCCGCCCTGGGAAGCTTTATCGGATCAAACCCGTCGGTGATGTTCGAGGGCATCAAGTCGTCACGGTATAAGAACTTGAACAAGACAGATAGAGAAGAACGCTTACGCGCCAATGACTTCCTGTCGTTTTCATAGATATATACGGCGTTTTCTCCCTCAACCTTATACCTACGACAATAATCAATAAAAATATTGATATCGACGGCCTTTAGCGCACTGAAATCCGATAGCGGAACCTCCCTTGGGGTTTTCGCGCCTGTCAGTCCGCTCTCAGCGACAAAGTAAGAAAAGAAGAATTTCACATCCCTAAGGTAGGCCAAGCGCGTCATAGGCAGAACATTTCCTTTAAGATATGAATAATATCCGCGCAAAAAGGCCGGCAATTCCTTTTCGATCTCCTCGCACTTTTCTATTATCTCATTCTCTTTTATGATGATATTGTCGGGCTTATCGCTCTTATTGGGTATCAGGACAATCTTTTTTTTCTTTCCACGGTCAGCGCCCGCTTCATCCGTCCTAATTTTCGTCATACTCAAATACCACCCATCCCTGCGTGTGTCCTGCGCACATCTGTAGATCGCGAAGTCTTCACAGCGGCTTACAGCGGCGAATCAACTACGGCGCCGCGCCAGTCGGTTCATCCTCGCGCGTAACTAACGATCTCACAAAGCGCCTCTTCGCTTTCGCCGTCGCCGTTCAAATCAAACCAACGTATATCCGGATAACGCCTGAACCATGTGAGCTGCCGCTTGGCATACCTCCGGCTGTTGCGTTTTATAAGGTAGATCGCATGTTCTAAGTCATATTCGCCGCGCAGATAGCCTATGAGTTCTTTATAGCCTATCCCTTTCGCAGATATACTGTTAGCGTCGGCTACCCACTCTGACCCTACGCCATTGCCTGCTCCTGCTATACCGTCCGGCTGTACGCCGCCAAAAACCCCGCGCTCATAAAGCCCTCTGACCTCTTCGACCAGTCCCGCGCTTATAAGCGCGTCAACGCGGCTGTCGATCTTCGCGTAAAGCTCACCGCGCTCGCGGTTAAGTCCTATGATGCGCGGGATATATCCCGCGAAAGGCTTGAACGACTCAGAAAACGGCACAACGCGTCTCCCTCCCGGCTCTCCGCTCTCAAGGATCTCCAGCGCCCGGATTATCTTCTTTACATTGTTGGGATGAATCCGCTCCGCGGCGTCCGGGTCAAGCGACTCCAACCTGCGGTGCAAGGCTTCCGAACCGGAATACTCCGCCTCGGTCATATATCCTTGCCGCAGCTGCGGGTTCTTGGGACTCGCCGAGAAATCCATATCGAAAAGAATGGCGTTGACGTACAGGCCTGTTCCGCCCGCCACAATGGGGTTCTTGCCTCTTCCCGCGATCTCCGCGATCTTCTCTCGCGCCATCTTTTGATATTCCGCTGCGGAAAAATCACAATCCGGCTCGATGAAATCTATCATATGGTGAACGGCTCTCTGCCTTTCCTCCGCGCTGGGTTTCGCGGTTCCGATATCCATTCCCTTATAGATCTGCATTGAATCGGCTGACACGATCTCACCGCCTATGCGGGAAGCCAGTTCAAGCGCTATATGCGTCTTGCCGACCGCTGTAGGCCCTACAATGACTATGAGCTTGATCGGTGCGGAGTCATTTTCCATTTTCAAACTTCCAAGACCACATTGTCGATCAGCCGCGTCTTGCCGACATAGGCGGCGACAGCGCATAAAGCAGATCTATCCAGCGTCTGAATAGCCTGCATCGTCTCCGCGTCAACGATCTCAACATAGTCGATCTTTACAGACGGCAAACCCGATAATGTCGTTTCAATATGCCGCTTTATTTGCTGTATATCAGCATCGCCGTCACGGAAAATCCGCAAAGCCTCTGATAATGCCTTGTTGATATATAAGGCGGCGGCGCGTTCATCGCCGCTCAAATAGGTGTTGCGGGAACTCATCGCCAGCCCGTCGGCCTCCCTTACGATAGGCATACCCGTTATTTCGACGTCCATATTGAAATCTCGCGTCATCCTCTTGATCACCGCCAGCTGTTGGGCGTCTTTCTGACCGAAATAAGCTCTGTCCGGCGCAGCTATGTTCAGCAGCTTCATTACAACCGTACAAACCCCGCGAAAATGACCCGGCCTTCTGGCGCCGCATAAGCCTTCCGTCACGAGCGCCATGTCCGTATAACTGCAAAATCCGGCGGGATACATCTCCTGTTCCGACGGATTGAAGATCACATCCGCTCCCGCTTCCGCGCACATATCCGCATCCTTCTTCAGATCCCTCGGATAGCGGTCAAAATCCTCATTCACGCCGAATTGGATGGGATTCACAAATATACTTACTACTGCGCGATCATTGTCGGAAACGGCGCGTTTCACCAAACTCCTATGACCCTCATGTAAAAAACCCATTGTCGGAACCAAGCCTATAGACAATCCTTCCGCCTTCCAGGCAGCTGCCTTAGCCTTCATCTCCGAAACAGTTCGTATTATTTCCATAAATTAACTCCGCTCCGCCGCTGCGTCGCCGCCTCAGCCATAATACTGCCGCACATCTACAGCGCTGCCGTATACGCCGCTCAATTTCCGGCGCCGTACAGCCGCTTAAGCTCATCGATAATATCTGCATCTATCTTGAAACTATGCTCGGCCGCCGGGAACGCTCCGCTTCTGGTCTCTTCGATATAACTGTTAAAGGCGTCCTTCATCATACTGCCGATATCGCAATATTGTTTAACAAACTTAGGTCTCATACCCGGATATATGGACAACATGTCCTGATACACCAAAACCTGACCGTCGCACGCATTGCCCGCGCCTATCCCTATGGTCGGAATCGTAAGCAGTTTCGTAATCAATGCCGACAACTCCGCGGGCACGCACTCCAGCACCACAGCGAAGGCACCGGACTCTTCCAGCAGCAAAGCGTCCGATATCAGCTGCTCCGCCTTGGATTTATCCTTGCCTTGTACCTTGAACCCGCCCAATGCGTTTATAGACTGAGGCGTCAGACCCAAATGCCCCATAACGGGTATTGATGCCTCTGTAATCGCTTTTATCTGCGGACAGACCGCTCTGCCGCCCTCCAGCTTAACAGTGCTTGCGCCGGTTTCCTTTATAAGCCTGCCCGCGTTGATCACCGCATCGGTTACAGACGCCTGATAAGACATAAAGGGCATATCAGCCACCACCATCGCGTTCTCGCATCCCCGCGCGACCGCCTTTACATGATGCAGCATTTCATCCATTGTCACGGGCAATGTATTTTCATACCCAAGCATAACCATACCCAGGGAATCACCGACCAATACCGCGTCGATTCCGCATGAATCCATAAGTTTTGCTGTGGAATAATCATAAACCGTCAACATCGTGATTTTCTCATTCCTTGACTTCTTCTCCTTCATGGAGATTGCCGTGGTTTTCATTTCTTTAACTCCTTTTCAAGTTCTGTATAATCGCGTTCGGGATGTTTCATCTCCGCAATCCCGAGCAATTCTATTGACAACAGTCTGTATATGCTGCTCAGCGGCTCATCCAGACAGTCAAAATGTTTTATTACCGTTTCTGTATCGCCCCGGTCAACAGGTCCCGTCAATGCCTGAACGACCCCGTTTGTGTGTATGTTTTCCGCATTACCAAAAAAAAGCTGCCCGGCGGCGACATTGACGAATTCTCTGTCAAGTCCGCAGGATGAGAGCAGCTCCATACCTGAATGCACCAACGCGACGACAAAATTTGTGAGAAAAACAGCCCCCGCGTGATAGGTGTTTTTCTGATCCGCGTCGATTATTTCCGCCTGATTCCCAAGCGAACGAAGGAATGACCTCATATCGGCGGCTGCTTCACTGTCGTCCCCTTCAATAGTGAATGATACTTTATGCATACGCTCATGAAAATCCCACTTGCTGTTGACTGCCGCCAAAGGGTGAACAGACAGCCCTACAGCGCCCGTGCTCAATATGCCGTCAAAGACGCGCGAAGACAAGGCGCCGCTGAAATGGCAGACGCACTTGCCGGAGAGATTCATTGACCTAAGCAAACGCCATACATCAGCTATCGCGCCGTCCGGTACAGCCGTAAAGATCACATCCGAAGCCGCGGCCAGTTCTTCCATAGACGCAAATGCCTCTGAATCCGTGAACCTCGCGGCGCCTTCGGCATCCTCTATATGCCTGCTGTAATAACCGCTCACAGCACAGCCGCGCTCCCGCAGATACTTCCCGAACGTCGTCCCCACATTCCCCGCTCCGATAAAACCGAAGTTATTAATCCTCATTTACACAACCCGCCTTCAGCAGTATTTTTAACAATTTTATAATATAATATAGGGTTTGTCAACCACGCCACGGGTGGCAAATTTTGTATTAAAAAAACCATTCCCAGACTTGGACACGCTGGAGGCCACAGCGGAGGCCATCGGCTCCAATATGTTCGAGGGGTTTACGCCAACCCGCAAAGGGATAGAGATTATTAGAGACTATTGCCTCGGCAAAATCTCATTCGCGCAGTTGCTCAATAGAGTTTTTATTTTTTCTCCCAGCTTTTTAAATATGAGTAGCAGAACATAAACGAGTATGAAATCGGCAAATCATATTTTTTGTTTGAATTTTTTACCTTGACAAACATATTACCATTATTAGATAATAAGATCAATTAGGTTATATCAATTTTTACTATGATAATACTGAGCCCTTATTCGGAGACCTCAGTATTATCATAGGTTTCAGGAGGCCTATTTTATGATTTGGTGGCGCGGACACGGCATTTTAGTTCCTATTATCGGATTCGGACTTATAATTATTTTTGAGATCGCGATGGAGTTTTTCCGGGGTGAGCGGATTATTGATTCACCAAATGTATGGATATGCGGAATTGCTTTATGTTTAGCGGGAGGACTTGTGTACCTGCTTGCACCCAAAATCCCCAAAGGCGCTTTGGATATGGACGGCAAACCGATCAAATCCGCAGATGTGGCGTCATTTTGCAGTTTGAGTTTGCAAGTATGGGCGCTATTACTCGCCGGGTTCGGGATTTTCTCGATCGCCTGCCACTTATTAGGGCTTGCCTAAGGCAAGCTTATATCGCCTACAAACTATTACTTTATGTCAAAGTCAAACAGAGGTTTTTGTATGAGATACCCAAGACAAACCAAGATACTTGACATTATCAGCACTTACGATGTGGATACCCAGGATAAGTTGTTGGAACTCTTGAAGATGAACGGGTTCAATGTGACCCAAGCCACCATTTCGCGGGACATCAAAGATCTTCAGCTTGTCAAGACTATGACCCCTTTCGGAAAGTATAAATATACAGCCGCGTCTAATCTCGATCAATCTTTAGCCGAGCGATTTGTAAAGATATTTCGTGAAACCGTTCAGACTGTATCAAGCTCCGGAAATATAATTGTGGTAAAGACATTATCTGGCTGCGCCAATGCCGCCGCTGAAGCCATTGATTCACTGAATTTTGAGCATATATTAGGTACGCTGGCCGGCGACAACACATTGCTTCTCGTGGTTAACGACCCTGTTAACGTGCCTGCCCTAATCGAGCGTTTTAATGAAATTAGGGGGTGAGACAGGTGATTACCCGTATTCTTATACGTGATTTCGCGATCATTGAGGAAGTGGATATAGACTTGACGAGCGGGTTTTCCGTAATCACGGGCGAGACCGGCGCCGGAAAATCCATAATAATCGAAGCTGTCAGCCTTGCCCTCGGAAGCAGAGCCGACAGCGCGATGGTGCGGGCGGGAAAGCAGAAGGCATTTATTCAGATTGTCGCCGAAATTCAGGAAGACGACGGCGTGCGTGAGGTCATTCTCACCCGCGAAGTGAGCGCGTCCGGAAAGAGCGCCGCGAAGATCGACGGTGAAATAGTCTCTGTTGCGCAGCTTTCCGCATTTTCCGCGAGGCTCGCCGATATCCACGGCCAATACGATCACCAATCCCTGCTGAAAACCGAAAATCATATAGCGCTTGTCGACTCATACCACAGTCTTGTAACAGCACCGCTTAAAGAGCAGACGGCCGGCGAATGGAAGCTCTACAGCTCTTTGAAAGCTCAGCTGACTTCACTGCTGGCGGACGAGGCCGCCGCGCGGCGCAGGCTCGACTTTATGCGCTTTGAACTTGATGAAATCACGAACGCCAATCCTAGACCCGAAGAAGACGCCGCTCTCAGGGAAAGGCTCGCCATACTTCAAAACAGCGGCTTCATATTCGAGAAGCTGTCGGAAGCGGCGGAACTCCTCTACGACGGCGCCCCATCAGCGGAAGAACTCCTGGGCAAGGCAATGCGCGCAATGCAGAACATTTCCGCTTACTCGGAGGAATTGTCAAGCGCTGCACGCTCAATATCCGACAGCTATTATATAATCGAAGATCTAGCCTCATCCATACGCGCAAATATGGGAAAGATGGAATTTTCGCCGGAGGAACTTAACGACACCATTTCCAGATTAGATCTGCTTGAGCGATTATGCGCTAAATACGGCGGCAGCATCCCGAAAATGCTGGAATACCGGCAAAAGCTTCTGACAGATCTCGAAAACATAGAAAACATCGACAGTCTCAAGGAAGATCTCTCCAGCCGTTTGAATCATGCTGAAGAAAAGCTCATCGATCTATCCGCGCGGCTCACCGCAGCCAGAAAAGAGGCGGCGGCTGAGCTGGAAGTGAAGATAAACGCCGAGTTAGCCAGTCTTAACTTCAGTAATGCGAGTTTCGCGGTCAGTTTCACGGAAACTGCCGATATACGCTCCCGTCTATCGGGAAACGGCGTTGATAATGTGGAATTCCTCATCTCTTCAAATAGAGGGCAGCCGCTGCTGCCGCTGACGAAGGTCGCTTCCGGCGGCGAGATGTCGCGCATGATGCTTGCCTTTAAATCTGTGACAGGCAGTTATGATCAGATTCCCACTATGATATTCGATGAGATTGACAGCGGAATCAGCGGGGTAACCGCAAGTATTGTCGGTGAGAAGCTGGCCGGCATGGCGCGGCATAGGCAGATCGTGTGCATCACACACCTGCCGCAGATCGCCGCTTTCGGTCATAACCATTTCATGATACAAAAGAATTCGGACGACGAAAAAACGTTTACAGTGATCACCGCTCTTAAAGATTCAGAACGCGTACAGGAAATAGCGAGATTGTTGGGCGGCGCCAATATAACAGAAACGACCTTAAAGAGCGCCCGCGAGCTGATCGATATATCAAGCCGTAGGCTTAGCTAATCTATAACCGCACGGACAAGTTTCCGGATAGACGGTGTTTTATTACCCATGGAGAAGGCGTCACGCACGCGCACTGCTGCGTTTTTCACCTTATACTCATTGTTACCGCAGACCACGGCCAAGGTTTCGCCCTTGTTCGCCCATTCCCCTGTTTTTTTCTTGAGCATAATCCCGGCGGCAAGGTCGATCTCATCATCCTTGGCAAGCCTGCCTGCCCCCGCTTCCCTCGACGCAATGCCTATTTCCCTGGCTGTCAGCCCTGTGATACAAGCGCTTCGCTCAGCCTTGATCTCTTCCGAGAACATCGCCGCCGGAAACATGGAATAATCATCGACAATGCCGGGATCGCCTCCCTGAGATCTGACAAAGTCACGGAATTTTTCAAGTCCTGCGCCGCTTCTAAGCGCCGCTTCCGCAGCCGCTCGGCCTTCTTCACGCGAAGACGCCTTCCCTCCCGCAAGCAACATATACGCGCAGAGTTCAAGAGACAGCTCAGTTATATCCTCCGCTCCCCGCCCCTTCAAGGTTTCTATAGCCTCTATAACTTCTATAGTATTCCCGACAGCATATCCGAGGGGCTGCTCCATATCGGTTACGAGAGCGACTGTCTTCTTACCTGCAGCTCTGCCTATATCTACCATAAGCCTACCGAGGGCTTTTGCGTCAGCCGCCGTCTCCATGAAAGCGCCGTTACCGCACTTAACATCCAACACGAAGGCGTCACTCCCCGACGACAATTTTTTACTCATCACACTCGAAGCGATAAGACCCAGATTATCTACAGTAGCCGTCGCGTCGCGGAGAGCGTAGATCTTCTTATCGGCAGGCGCCACATGCCCCGTCTGACCAGTTATCGCCATGGAGTTCCGCCTTATAAGATCAACAAATTCGCTTATTTCAAGACTCGTTCTCATACCGGGTATAGACTCCATCTTGTCTATCGTACCGCCTGTAAACCCCAGGCCGCGTCCCGACATCTTAGCTACAGGCGTCCCGCAGGCCGCCGCAAGTGGAGCGACAATAAAAGTAGTTTTGTCACCCACTCCCCCCGTGCTGTGTTTGTCCACCTTAGTTCCTTCTATAGAAGAAAGGTCAACCTGCTCTCCGGAATCCCTCATCGCCCATGTCATAGCATAGATCTCATCTTCCAATAAACCGTTGAAAAAGAACGTCATAAGCAAAGCCGCCGCCTGATAATCCGGAATTTCACCCGAGGTGTACGCGCTTACGAAATACCTGATTTCCTCTTCCGTCAATGCCCCGCCGTCGCGTTTTTTCTGTATGATATTGTACATATTCATAAGCAACTCCTGTTCCGGTGTGACGCAGCCCTGTCTTTAGCACGGCGTAGTTCGCTAAAACCCTATGTTTGCCGCAGTTCAGCCCTTGTATATAAGTTGGAAAAAACTGCTTCCTCTGAGATCACCTTCTATAACAAGAGCTTCCATAACTGTAGCCCCTATATCGGCGAAACTCTCTCTCGCGCCTAGATCTACCGCCTTGACGCCCTTGCCGAACACGATGGCTGGCACAGCTTCACGCGTGTGATCCCAGCCTGAATGCGCCGGATCGTTGCCGTGATCGGCGCAGAGTATAAGCATATCATCCTCCCGCATAGCGGAAATGATCCCCGGCAGCGCCGCATCGAATTCCTCAAGGGCGCCCGCATATCCGGCGCAGTCGCGCCTGTGCCCGAACTTTGAATCGAAGTCCACCAGATTCGTAAAAATAAGTCCCGAAAAGTCTCTCTTCATACACTCGGCGGTTTTGGCTACGCCGTCAGAATTCCCGTCTGTGTGGATGGACTCCGTAATGCCTTTCCCGTTGAAAATATCGCTTATCTTGCCAATGCCGCACACTGTCTTGCCGGCGCCCTTTATATAATCAAGCATCGTAGGCCGCGGCGGCGACACAGCATAATCCCTGCGCTCGGAAGTCCTCACCCGCTTTCCGTCCTTGACGATATAGGGACGCGCGATAACGCGGCCTACAGAAAGCGAACCCGTAAGCATCTCACGCGCCGCGGCGCACATGCTGTAGAGCTGTTCTAGAGGTATAACATCCGTGTTCGCAGCGATCTGAAACACACTGTCGGCGGAGGTATATACTATCGGTTTCCCGGTATTTTCGTGCTCGAAGCCCAGTTCCTCAATGATGACAGTACCCGACGCAGGATAATTTCCCAAAGTTGCCACTCCTATCCTTTTTTCAAAATCACTCATGAAGCTGTCCGGGAATCTCTCAAATGTTCTAAACGGTTCTGATGTAAACAGCCCCGCTATCTCCCAATGCCCGGTAATAGTGTCCTTCCCCTTTGAAGCTTCAGCAAGGCGCGCATATGCGGCCTGCGGGCGCTTTACCGCAAGCCTGCCTCCCGCCGCGCCCTTAATATTTCCGAGGCCCAGCGAGAGCAGATTGGGGATCATCATACCCAGCACCGCTTCCAGAATATGGAGCAGCGTATCGGCGCCCTCATCCCCGTAGTCTGCGGCATCGGGCAAGGCGCCTATGCCAAGGCTGTCAAGAACAATGATAATCACGCGTTTCAAAGTTATATCCCCCTAGTTCGTTATACTATATTCGTTATACTATATTCGTTACACTACACTCACTGCAGTTCTGCACTTCATTCAAAACTATTCTTCCTGCTACGCAAGTTTCAATAATTCACAATGCAAATAATCCAAAGATACGAGTTTATACTCCGTCCCGTAATGAAAACCCTTCAGGCCGTTAGCAAATACCTCATCACCGTGCAGATGTCCGTACACTGCGATCTTGACCCCATATGCCCTCATCAATCCGGTAAATCCCGACTCTTCTTTTCTTTTATTCGTAGGCGGGAAATGCAGCGCCGCGATGATATCATCGAAACCCGCCTCGCGCGCCGCCTTCAGTGAGGCCTCAAGCCTCATCAATTCCCGTTTATATATCTTCTCATCATGGGCTGTATACTCATCGTCCCCCGGAGAGAGCCAACCCCTTGAACCGCAGATCGCAACGCCGCCTGCATCGTAGAACGTATTCTGCAAGAAGTACATGGAGGGATGAAACTGATTCAACTTCGATACCGAATTCCACCAAAGATCATGGTTGCCCTTTATCAATATCTTCTTTCCGGGTAAGTCCGCAATCCATTCCAGATCAAGTTCCGCTTCCTGCAGTTTCAGCGCCCATGAATTATCTCCGGCTATTATCACCGTGTCGCCTTCCCTCACGTCACGCAGCCAGTGCTCCTTGAGCCGTTCTGCGTGATTTACCCATGCCGCTCCGAATACGTCCATCGGTTTTTCCCCGGAGAACGAAAGGTGAAGATCAGCAACGGCAAATATGCTCATATCGCGCTCCCTTCCCCTTCGTCTACGCCACCTGCCTCGCTCACAGGCGCTGAGGAGCTCCAGCTTGTTCCACCGGACTCGTCCGTTGAAGCAGCGGCTGTTGCGCCACCGGACTCGTCCGTTGAAGCAGCGGCTGTTGCGCCACCCGTAAGCTGCTTCTCTGCCTCTGAAAGCTCAAGTTCCGACACATCCCGAAGGCGTCTGCTTATCATCCTGCTTCTCGCACCCACAAGCTTATCCAGATCATCGTTAACCTGCAATATCCTTTTCTGCGCCTTGGTCAGTACATCTTCAAAGCGCCCGAATTCTGTTTTGACGGCGCCCAACACCTTCCATACCTCGCCCGTTCTCTTTTGTATGGCCAGCGTCCTGAATCCCATTTGTAAACTGTTCAGCATGGCCGCCATTGTCGTCGGTCCCGCAACGCTCACCCTGTAACTATTCTGCAGAGATTCAAGCATGCCCATGCGTATGACTTCAGCGTACAGTCCCTCTATCGGCAGGAACATTATGGCGAAGTCGGTAGTGAACGGCGGATCGATGTATTTTTCACTGATATCCTTAGCAGCCGTCTTTATCGCCTGTTCCAATTCCTTCTTTGCCAGCGTTACCACGCGAACGTCCCCCGCTTCAGACGCATCTATGAGCCTTGCATATGCTTCGGACGGAAATTTAGCGTCGATAGGAAGGAAAACAGGCTGTTCACCGTCGCCCGGCAGCTTAACCGCAAACTCCACGCGTGCGCCGTTTCTTATCATCAGATTCTCTTCATACTGTTCGGAGCTCAATATCTGTTCCAGGATCGAAGCCAACTGCATCTCTCCGAGTATGCCTCTGGTCTTGACATTCGAAAGCACCTTTTTTAAATCGCCTACTCCCGCCGCCAGACTTTGCATCTCGCCTAAGCCCTTGTAAACCTGTTCAAGCCTCTCATTCACAAGTCTGAACGACTGCCCTATACGTTCTTCCAATGTCTTCTGAAGCTTCTCGTCTACAGTAGCCCGCATTTGATCGAGCTGCCGCCTGTTTTCATCCTGTAAGGCCGATACCCGCTTTTCTACCGTATCCCTTATGCCGTCAAGTCTATACTCGCTGCGGGCGCTGTCTTCCGCAAGCTGCGCGCCGATCTCGCCGCGCAGTTCCGAAAAACTGCGGGTCATATTCTGATATATCTCTCCGTTCATTTTCCTGAGTTCACTTTTTACCGACATGACCGCTATAAGCGCCGCGCCCGCCGCGATCAAAGTGACAATCGAGGCTATTACCACAAATATTTCCATTTAGTTCCCTCTAAGACTGCGCCAATCGCCCGCCATCAAGTCATTTTAGTTCCCTCTGAGACTGCGCCAATCGCCCGCCATCAAGTCATTCTCCAGAATGTATTCTGAAGCGTCTATTATCTGCAGCGCTTTGAGATGCGCCTCACGGCAGTCTTCTAATGGAACACTCTCCCCCGTGCTCCTCTTCCAAGCACGTCCGTTCTCAAAGATTCCATCCCGCGGCATCTCATATACTACATCATTTTCTATGAAGGAACCCTTCACCATATAACTCTGCACCGCTACAACGCCGCCTCCGGCCGTAAGCAGATTGTGTCCCAGATGAATCGTATCCAGCTCTTCGAAACCCATTAAATAAGCGATTGTAGGTAAGAAATCTATCTGCCCGCCCGTAGCGCTTACCGTACTTTTTATGTCCTCACCTTCCGGCAGGGATATTAGCAGGGGGATATTCATCATAACATCGTAGTCATAATCCATCCCGTAGAGTCTTTCCATAGAGCTTGCGACCCTGTCGTCGATAGGCATTCCCTGATGATCGCCGTATATAACGATGAGCGCGTCGTCGTACATACCCTCATCCTTCAATGCGTCAAGAAATTGACCGATAGCATAATCCGTGTAAGCTACGCTCTGTAGATAATTGCCCACTATGGTTCTCTGATCAGCCGATAGGATATCCAGAAATCTGAATTCCTCAATAGGCTGAAACGGATGATGGTTCGACAGCGTTATCACAAAGCTGTACGACGGAGAAGGCACATCCTGCATGAAGCTTATGGTTTGCTCGAAGAACTCCGTGTCCGCCAGTCCCCAGCCCATCCACTGGGTCATGAGGTAATCCCCGTCCCTGCCTATCAGTCCTCCGTAGTATCGTTCAAAACCTTGAGTCTTATACATATCGTCTCTGTTCCAGAACATCCTGTCCTCATGAGCGTGAAACACATTCGTTTTGTATCCTTTCTCCTTGAGAAGAATAGGCAAACCGCGAAATTTATTCTCACAAAACAGTTTATACGTATAGCTCTTCGCCGTGCCGCAGATCGAATTATTCACGGCGAACTCAGCGTCGGAGGTATTTCCGCCGCCTACTTGGTGAAATATACTGTCGAAATATATAGTGTTCTCTCCTATCAGCCGATTCAGATTCGGCGTCACCTCTTTGCCGTTGTACCGCAGCCCTACGACAAAATTTTGCAGTGACTCCACCTGTATCATGATCAGGTTCCTGCCCTCTGCTATCCCGAACAATTCGCCATCTTTTTCATTTGCATAATTATCCGCAGCTATAAGCTCCATAAAACCGCCCTCGGGCGATCCGCTTGCAGACGATCCGCCGAACACACCTCCGAGCGCGTCGCTTATATGATAAGTGATAAGCTCTTGATTGGATACAGCGGTCAACGCCTGAACGCCAAATGGATTCCAAACGATGAAGATGAGCGCCGCTAAAAGCGCCGCCGCGCTTTTATGCTTTTTTATCTGCTGCAGCACGCGCCTAGACGCGGTGCTTACAAGAACCTTGAGACCGCCGAATCGGCCGCCGCTGTCTCCGTCCGCGCCGACGGCATCAGCCGCCGCAAAGCTCCCGTCCTGTCGACCGCCATCCCCGCCGCAAACTTCAACCGCAGCAAAACCGTCGTCCGCCGTCTTAATCTCACCAACGACAAATTCGGTTCGTTCACGTCTCTTCTTTACGAACTGCATCACAGCGCGGAACACGATCACCGCCAGCGCCGCCGCTGCGTCAAAAAACAGGAGAAAATACTCCGGTCTTATCACCGCGAGAAAACTGGCGCCTATATCGCCCAGAACCCCTGCCGCTCCCATGAGGTTCACTGAAAGATATCTGTTGAAATAGCTGGAATACGCCACATCCATGAACATTAAGCCGGAAATCAGAAAATATATAATCCCCGGCGCAAGCTTATTGCGAAATGAGGAAAATAGGAGAAGCGTAAACACGCAGCCGATCATCCATACCGCTGCAAAATACGACTGAACGCCGACCAATGCGTAAAAAAATAATTGTTTAAGCGCCGCCATTATAGCGAAGGCTGCCGCTTCCAGAAAGCTTGGTTTTTTCAAAACACGGATAATTCTACGGGGAAGTTCATTCACGATATAGCATAGCTTCATAGGCGTTCCTCATCATAGTCTCCGACAATTCTTGCCGGAACACCTGGACTAACTCCTCGGTTTCATTCAAATAATAGGGTCTGGCTATCATGCCTTCGGCGTCGAGATCGCTGCTGTTCCACCAAACCGCCGCCCTTATCCTGTCATAATATCCGATAATTTCGAACATCTCTTTAACCCACGCCACCTTATCGCCGCCTATGCTGCTGGAGGCGAACTCCGTGATCATAAGGGGTTGTTTAAACTCCGCGGCAACTTTGTAATATACCTCATCGTACAGCTGCACGAAGCTCTGCCACGTCTCATCCTTATAGTAGGTTCCTGTATTGTATGCGGTAAGTCCGATTATATCCACATATTCATCGCCCGGATAGTAACATATACCTTCGTTCCAGCGGAAGTCAGGGAATGAACGTGAATTGGGATTCCAGATCCAGAGTACATTATCAGCGCCTTCCTCCTTGAAAATATTGAAGAGGTATCTGTAAAACGCTTTGAATATTTCAGGATCCATGGAGGTATAGACCGCTGAATAGTTGCACCAATCGCCGTTCATTTCATTGCCGGGTCTAAAGAGCACCGGCGCGCCGAAGTCCGCGGCTTTCCTGGCGTAATCCCGGATATAGACATCATACTCGCCGTTAAGTATGTCGTATAACATATTACCGGATTTTCTCTTACCTTCCGGCACAGTCTGCAGCGTCAATTCAGGGATTTTTCCTTCACGTCTGGCGTTGTTCAACGCTTCCCCAAGACGCGGATGCACTTCTTCGCCCTCAACTATGCCCGTATAACAAAGCGCCAGCGGGAATTTGAATCCCACTTCTTCTTCAACCCCCCTGAAGCCCGCAAAGCTCGAAGGGGCGTCGGGATGGAACAATCCCCAAAGCATTTGACCCTTATTCAAGAAGTAATCCCTGAAAAACACCGTGGTTTCGGCGTCCATATCCGTTCTGGGCTCGCCGCCGCGGGTAATGGTATACGCAGGCGCGGCAGGTGCGATGAGCTTGAATCCCTCCGCGAGGCTCATATATTCATCTGCAAGCCCCTCTTCGGACAGAGGCCAGCTGCATTTTATCAGAATCGTATAGATATAGTCATGGTTTGGAAAAAGCATATTAAGGGCGACATAATAACGCCTGTCTATAGGAATGGCGAGCAATGGGTCTCTCTGCCACGCCAGAGCCGCCGCACTCTTATTATCCCATTCCTTGGTTCCGTCAAATGTTATTTCATAGTAAGGATCCCTGTATATCCATGAGTTAAAATATTTGATGTAGATGTCCTTCGATATGCCTGTAAGACTGTCACAGGGCTGCTTGTATATCTCTATTCTCAGATCCATTCTCTCAAGAACAGCTCTGACGCTCGAATCGGACATATCGACAAGCAGACCCGGAGGTACAGCCAGCGAATAACCGTCTACATAATTTGTGAAGTAGATGATGCCGTCGGACTTCTCACCGAAGTCGTAAGTCGCCTTGTAGGCAAGCTGCCTGTCGGCGACTTCCTTCCACTCCGATAAGACTATTTCATCTGAACCGCCGAGTTCATCGGCGTATACGCCCAACGCAACAAAGGCCGCTAGCGAAATCGCGGCGACACACCTGATAATACTGAAAATAAACTTCGATGAAACTCTTGTTTTGCCTTTCAACATCAATCCCCGTTGCCAGGCGGATCCCTTGGGATTTCGCCCTTGTCTTCTTTATTGTCTGTTTTTTCGGTATGCGAAGACTCCGTTCCGAACAGGTATATGACTTTGCCGTTTTCATTCGAGTCGCCGCCGGAACTTCGTACTCCGCCGTCATGCCTAGACGGCCAGCGGTGGAGGGCATAATAGATAAACAATAGTCCTCCTCCCAGAGCCATGATTCCTAAAATAAATAGTTGCATATGATCACCGTCCCACCCTTTTGTAAGGCGAACCGCATCCCCTGTTTTATTTTGCGGCTCGCGCTCAGGTTATATAATAATTGTAATTGAACGCCATATGGCGTTACTGCCAATCCAGCTGATTACGTATATACTTATGCGTAACATGAGGATTACTCGTTTTTCTGGACTCAATATCAAATTTTCCAAGGCTTTCAATAAGCGGCGTTAGCTTCATCGCCCCATAGTTGCGCGTATCGAAATCCGGCAGCCTTCTGTTCAGCACGTTCCCCACTTCGCCTAGGAAAGCCCAACCATCCTCGTCCGATATCTCCGCCACGATAGTCTTGAGGGTCTTAATGAGCTGTTCCCTCTCCTTATTGTGATCTATCGGCGTTCGTCTTGAGCTAGTTTCGTTTTTCTCCCTATGCGCGTGCCTTGTCTCATCAGGCGCCTCGCTCCCTACACTTGCCAAAACCTCTAAGTACTTGAATTTTTCACAGGCCGCTATGAACGGCGCGGGGGTCTTTTTCTCCCCCATTCCTATCACAAGCATACCCGATTCACGCAGTCTTGAGGCCAAACGTGTGAAATCACTATCGCTTGACACTATGCAAAACCCGTCTACGCTTTCTGAGTACAGTATGTCCATCGCGTCTATTATAAGCGCGGAATCTGTCGAGTTCTTCCCTACAGTGTAGCCGTATTGCTGTATAGGGTTTATCGAGTGCCTCAGAAGCTCATCCTTCCATGAAGCCAGGCGTGTTGACGTCCAGTCTCCATATATACGTTTATATGTCGGTGTGCCCTGATTTGATACTTCATCCAATATATAGCTGATATATTTGTTTGAAACATTATCCGCGTCAATAAGAACCGCTATTTTATTATCGGCTTTTTTCTCCATAATATTATTCCCATTTTAGAACTTATTATTCTCCAACAACTTGATTATTGATTGCATCTCCCGGCGGAACAATCGGCCATACGTTTTCATCTATAGACACATCACAGGCTATAACCGCGCCCCTGCCGAACTCAAGCGCCGCATCTATAGCGTTTTTCAGGCCTTCAGAGCTGTCAACGCGCCAGCCTTTGAGTCCGAAAGCTCCGGCAAGTCCTTCGTAGTCGAGCACGTCGGCGAGATCTGTCGCCGAGTATCTGCGATCGAAGAACAATTTCTGCCACTGTCTGACCATACCCAATGTGTTATTCTTGAGCACAAAAACAATCAATGGAAGCTCCTGCGATGAAACCGTCATCAGCTCGGCGCAGTTCATGCGGAAACTCCCGTCTCCCGTGATGAGCAGCACCCGTTTCCCCGGATTCGCGATCTGAGCGCCTATAGCCGCGCCCAAACCGAAGCCCATAGTCCCTAAACCGCCTGACGTGATCAACTGCCTCGGCTTTGAAAACGGCCATTTCTGCGCCGTCCACATCTGATGTTGCCCAACATCTGTAGCTATTATCACGTCATTGCCAAATGCTTCGTTTATAACGCCGAATATCTCATCCGGTCCGAAACTCTCCTCGCACCGGGGTGCGGTTTCCTGCTTCCAGCCCTCGATCATTGAATTCCACATAGGCCGCTTATTCTCCTGAATGGCAGGAATCACACGCGTCAGTATGTCCTTGACGTCGCCGACCACCTGATGGTGGCTTGTTACATTTTTGTCAATCTCCGACATGTCTATGTCTATATGCAAAATAGTAGCGCCCGAAGCAAAACGCGGAATGTCCCCTGTTACCCTGTCGCTGAATCTCGCGCCTATGGCTATGAGCAGATCCGAGTTATTGACGGCGGTATTTGATTCTATCGCGCCGTGCATCCCTGCGATGCCCAGTGACAGGGGGTTCTTCCTGTCCACAGCTCCCAGACACATCAACGTGGTAGCAACAGGTATACGGGACTTTTCAGCCAACTCGCGCAAAGCCTCCGAAGCCTCGGACAGGACGACGCCCCCGCCCGCGTAGATAACCGGCCTTTCGGAATTATTGATGAGATCGGCTATAAGCTCAATCTCTTCGTCGCATACGATCGGGCTTTCATATAGAGGCAGCGGCGCCGCCTTCTCATATTCGCCCTGTTCCACAGTGAGATTCTTCGGAACATCCACGAGCACCGGTCCCGGTCTTCCGCTTTTCGCTATCCGGAAGGCCTCCCGGATAGCCGGCGCCAGCTCTTCGACGCTCTTGCAGAAATAGCTGTGCTTCACTATGGGCATGGTTATCCCGACGATATCGACTTCCTGAAAAGAGTCCCTGCCTATGGACGCAATAGGAACCTGTCCCGTTATCACTACTATGGGCGAGCTGTCCATATAGGCCGTCGCAATGCCGGTGACCGTGTTTGTCGCCCCGGGTCCGCTGGTGGCGAAGCACACGCCGACCTTGCCCGTAGAACGGGCGTAACCGTCCGCCGCGTGCGTCGCGCCCTGTTCATGGCAAGTCAGTATATGCTTTATGCGTCCGTCTGTCGTATAGTCGTAGAGCGCGTCATACAGCGGCATTATCTGCCCGCCCGGAAACCCGAATATCGTATCGGCGCCCTGTTCCATAAGACATTCCATTATTATTTTAGCCCCGCTTAAACGCATCTATTTACCCTCGCCCCATGAATACATCTTGCGGAGTTCCTTGCCCACCGTTTCGAGTTCGTGCTCCTGATGTATCCTTCTCGAAGCGAGGAAATGCGCCCTGCCTGTCCTGTTCTCTCCGATCCACTTGCCTGCGAATGTGCCGTCTTGTATTTCAGCGAGCACTTTGCGCATCTCCGCCTTTGTATCATCGTTGATTATGCGCTTGCCTGTCTCATAGTCGCCGAACTCAGCGGTATTCGAGATGGAATAACGCATACGACCGAAACCGCCCTGATATATCATATCGACGATGAGTTTCATCTCATGGATACACTCGAAATACGCGCTTTCCGGTTCATATCCCGCTTCAACCAGCGTTTCAAAGCCGGCCTGCATGAGAGCCGTCACGCCGCCGCAAAGCACAGCCTGTTCGCCGAAGAGATCCGTTTCAGTTTCTTCCCTGAACGTTGTGCGAAGCACGCCTGCCCTGGAACCGCCTATGCCTGACGCATAAGCCAGCGCCTTATCATGCGCCTTGCCCGTCGCATCCTGATACACCGCTATGAGACAGGGCACACCCTTACCCGCCACATATTCACTCCTGACGGTATGACCGGGACCCTTGGGAGCGATCATGGTAACGTCAACGTCGGCCGGAGGCACAATCTGCTGAAAATGTACATTGAAACCGTGGGCGAACATCAGCATCTTCCCTTCCGTGAGGTTTGGTTTAATGCTGCTTTCATATATCTCAGGCTGTTTCTCATCCGGTACGAGTATCATAATGATGTCGGCCGCCTTCGCCGCGTCAAAAGCCGTTTTCACGGTCAGTCCCGCCGCCTCCGCTTCCTTCCAGGATGGGCTCCCCTCATAAAGACCTACTATGACCTTTACTCCGCTTTCCTTAAGATTCAGCGCGTGAGCGTGTCCCTGACTCCCATAACCTATAACCGCCACCGTTTTCCCGTCCAATAATGATAAATTGCAATCACTCTGATAATAAATCTTCGCCATTCTAATTTCCTCCTTACGTGTATTTGTATATCTCATCATATTATTTTACTATCAAGAAGCTTGTAAATCAATAGCAGAAACCGATTTATCTGTTTACAATTTCACTTATTTCAACAACCAATCCAGTGCGTTGATTTGCTTGATACCGTTGTGCGAGGTGAACGGCGTGTTGTCCATCGTCAAAAGATATTTCGGGTTGTGGTCACTGATTGCGTCCAATGGGGCAAGCTCACGCTGTAAAGTAGCTCCGTCCGCGTCTATGACGGTATATGCGACCTGATAGTATTCCTCACCCTCATCACCGATAGCGATGAAGTCAACCTCTGTGTTGCCGACCTTGCCGATATAGACCTCATACCCGCGCCTGTACAGTTCAAGGAAGACGACGTTTTCAAGAATATGCCCCATGTCCGCTTTCTTCGTTCCCAATAAGGCATATCGCAGACCGATGTCGGCGGCATAGTATTTGCCGCCCGTCTTCAGGTATTGCTTACCTTTAACGTCATACCGCCCGATTTGATATAGTATGAAGCTCTCGGTCAGCGCAGTCAGATAGCTTTCTACTGTGTGAACCGCGATTTTGCGCCCTGCTGAGGTCATGGTGTCCGCAATGCTCTTGGTAGAGCAGAGATTACCGATGTTGTCGAACATAAAGCAGACGATGCTTTTGAGCATGGCGGTGTCCGGGAATTTTTTGCGGGCGATGATGTCCTTCATCACAATGGTGTCGTATATCCCTTGCAGATATTGCCGCCTATCCTTTGGCCTAGAGATTTCCAGCGAATACGGGAACGCGCTGTTTTGGATATAGTCGGCGTACAATCGTTCAGGATTAGCGTCCTTGGTGAAATGTGAAACATACTCCTTGAACGACAAGGGCAGCATTTTTATCTCGACATACCGCCCGGAAAGCAGCGTGGCAAGCTCACCACTGAGAAGGCGGGCATTTGAGCCCGTGATATAAACGTCGCAGTTTTTCTTTACATACAGGCTGTCAACGGCCTTTTGGAAATCCGTCACTCGTTGGACTTCATCAAGGAAGATGTACATCCGCCTGTCCGGCAGGAGTTTCTCAGTCACAAGGCTGTACAACTGCTTGTATGTTTCTATCTCGTCAAATTCGCCATCTTCAAAGTTGATTGAGATTATCTGCTCGTTGGGTATCCCGTCCGAGCGCAGATAGTCCTGAAATAACTCCAACAGCGTGGATTTCCCGCACCGCCGTATTCCCGTCACTACTTTGATAAGCTGCTTATCCCTAAAACTTTTCAGGGATTCAAGATACTCGTGCCGTGGTATCATATGCGCCGCCTCCCGAAGATTTGCTTATATCATACCAAAAGCGAAAACAAAAATCAAGTTTTTGCAATTATTCTGCAAAAACTTTCCTGATGACTGAAAAATTATTATTGATTTTGTGATATCACAAAATCGAAAATAGCTTGACACGGCGCGTGAAATTGTGCTAATCTCATTGCGACGAGATGTTTTAAGAATCGTTGATAACATCGGCAAAGTTTCCTGTTTTGTCTTATTGCACTATCTGTTATCTACATTAATGTACATGGGATTGCTGAAAGGAGATGACGAATTTGTTAATGCGCAGAAAGATCATTGTACCATTAGTTGCGTTTTGCAGCCTCTTGTCCGTAGATTTTGTATCGGCCGCAGAGGCTTCCGGCCACAGCTTGGGAGAAGAACTGCCGATTTGGAGTGTTATCCCGTTTGTAGGCTTGCTTCTGTCTATTGCTATATTCCCGCTGGTGAAGCCTAAATGGTGGGAACATAATCTGTTATATGTCGCCCTTTTCTGGAGCCTTACGTTTTTCATTCCGTTCACTATAGGGTTCGGCGCGGCGGAATCCATCAAGGAGTTGATAGAGATCATCGCCCTTGACTATCTGCCCTTCATAGTCCTTCTATGGGGCTTGTTCGCCGTATCAGGAGGCATTGTGCTCAAAGGGGATCTGGCGGGTTCACCTAAGACCAACGTCGTCATGCTGCTCATAGGCACACTTTTAGCAAGCTGGGTAGGCACCACAGGCGCCAGTATGCTGCTCATCAGACCTATGCTGCGGGCGAACGGCTGGAGGGCAAAAAAGGCTCACGTTGTAATATTTTTCATCTTCCTCGTATCCAATATCGGAGGCAGCCTCACCCCTGTCGGTGATCCGCCGCTCTTCCTGGGATTCCTGCGCGGCATCCCGTTTTTCTGGACGATGCGGCTGGCGCCCATTCTCCTGGTCAACATGGTCTTGCTGCTCTCCGCGTTTTTCATAATAGACAGCCGCCTTTACAAGAAGGAAGCTGCTGCGGCGAACAAGGGCGGCGACGGTCACATCCCCGTGCCCTTAAAGGTCGAAGGACTTCACAATCTGATATTCTTGGCGCTGATCGTTGGAAGCGTCATACTCAGCGGTCTTATTTCGACAGCTATGGGTGAAAATGCCGGTATTCAAATTTACCCGGAAGTGATCATGCCTTACGGCAGTCTCGCTCAAATGGCGCTCGTCATAGTGGCCGGAATTCTGTCCGTAAAGACGACGAAAAAAGAATTGCATGAAGCCAACTTCTTTACATGGGGGCCGATCAAAGAGGTCGCTTCACTGTTCATAGGGATATTCATCACCATGATACCGGCTCTTGCCATCCTGAACGTGAAGGGCGCCGAACTGGGCTTGTCACAACCCTGGCACTTCTTCTGGGTAACAGGCGCTCTTTCGAGCTTCCTCGACAATGCCCCGACATACCTTGTGTTTTTCACCACCGCCGGTTCTCTCGGCGCCACCGAAGGTTTGGCGACCACAGTAGGAACGATAGCGCCGCAGATACTACTTGCGGTGTCGGCAGGCGCGGTTTTCATGGGGGCAAACACTTACATAGGCAATGCGCCTAACTTCATGGTAAGATCGATCGCCGAAGAAAACGGCGTAAAAATGCCGAGCTTTTTCAAATATATGGGTTGGTCATTATGCTTCCTTATTCCGGTGTTCTTTATTGACATGTTGATCTTCTTCCGGTAAATCCGGTAAACATGAAACCGCCTCCGGAACCAGACCCAAGGCGGCGTTTGAGTAGCTTTGATTTATACTGAATTCAAATTTATGGTACTATAGGATCTTCTTTACTATTTTGATTTTTCTTACCGCCACGGTAAATGCTAAGGTGGACACGCTGGTAGCGATTATAATTATAAAAAACTTTATCAGCGTGTACACCTGAAGATCTTTGATGAGTACGGGGAAAAGCGTAACGAATAGAGCATGAAACACATAAACGCCAAATGAATTCTCAGCCAGCAAGCGTGTGAATTTATTGCTTATATTGACATGTTTCTTGAAAAACGCCACAAGGCCGATATTGAAAAGTATGGAGAAGCAGATCTCCCAAAGCGCGTATAGGAAGCTCTGCCAGTGCCAGCCGCCGGCGTGGTATGTCAGCCCTTGGAGCGCCCCGCCCGGAATCATAATAAAGATCCAAAGCGGTACGCATGTGCATATCACCCAGACGCACAGTTTTATATTCTTGGGAGCAGCGATATAATCCAGTGATTTACGCTCCCCCGCGATAATCCCCATGATGAAAAGCGCGATATACGCCGGGAAAAAGGCGATCAAAAACACATACAACTTATCTTCGATCGAAACCCATATGCGCAGGACGAAGCTTATGAGGGTGAGAGCGACGACGATGATCACCAAGCGCCTGTTATTGAGCCATTCGGTTCTATATATGTCACGTCTTGGAAACAGCGCGCGAAATGCCGCGTAAATTATGCAGAATATCAGCAGGGCTTCGACGAACCAGAGCGGCCCCGCCGCCTTCAGCCATCTAAAGGTTTGGTAATAATCTATACACGCGTCTTTGATAGCTTCCCATGTGCGTCCATCGTCCGCTACGATGACAAACCTGGTAAACGGTAATATGACCAATACATAGGCTAGCAGCGGAACTCCCAACCGCAGGAACTTGGATTTCAAGAATTTCACCGTGCCGTGTTTTTGAAGCGAATTTGCCGCCCAATATGCCGCAATAAAAAACATAAGCCCCATAAACCAGGCTTGAGCAAATGACGAAACCGTCCCGTAAACAGCATAGTCAACAAAATGTAAGTCTTTATACTCAACCTCCTGATAGTACCACGTGCCTATGCCGCTGTATGTTGACGCTGCGTGCACGACGATCACGAGAAAGATTACCAGTGAGCGAAGATTATCGAAATAAGCCATTCTTGTATTGTCTGCCATCTTAAGTTTAACCTCCAAGCTGTGTATCAAATCCAGTTCTGGGATTTTTTGATTTATTAATGATATATACCCAATATTGCAGCACTTACCAAACATTATAATAAGCCCCATCTAAAAGATAATACTCCATAATCACCAATAAAGCAAGCGAAAATTTTGCATCCGGGAAACCTCCGGGAAACCCCTTTTATTTATTAATGTTAACAGCGGACTCGAAGCGTAAGACGGCTATTCAACGCTCGAATTTTTGAAGCGCTTTTTCGGGAATCTCCTGCTTGGCGAAAGCAAGCCGCTGAAAAATCGTGAGTTGCGTGTCACACCCTCATCCGCATGGATGATCTGAATATACCGCTCGCGTTTGACTTCCACTGTCAAACCTGAGCCGCCGTATTAATCATGGCTGCTCATAAGTTGCAAAATTATGTCGCCTTCAAACTCCTTGTCGTCAACGGCGTCGTCCACGCCGCCCAAAACAGTCACGCAATGAAAACGATTCGATGTTTTAATTCCAAGGGTTGAATGTTGCTCTTTATTTGGGTATAATATAGTTATAAATTTTGCGATTCACAGGAGGTGCAATATGCAACCCATCATCAAGCCGTCAAGCGAACTGCGTAAAAATTACAACAGCATAGCGGAAATATGTCGCACGAAAAAAACTCCTGTTTTCTTGACAAAAAACGGAGAAGGCGATACGGTAATCATGGATATGGAAACCTACAGTCGCCGAGAAGATGACTTGGCGACAGCGGAACGACTCTTGGCTGCGGAACGTACAAGACTTGCCGGTACGAAGGGCTATACGGTCGATGAATTCCGAAACAACATGAAGGAAGCCATCGAAAAAGGAGCGCGGGCGCATGGAGTATGAGGAAGACATATATACGGTGATTGTCGCTTCCGCAGCCAACGACAGGATGTACGATCATTTTGAATTCTTGGCGCATGTCAGTGAAACAGCCGCCAATAAACTGCTGGACGGACTTGTAAATGATATTCGATCCCTTGAACATATGCCGTACCGGAATCCCGTATACGACCGGCCTTATCTGCAAAGCGGCAAATACCGATATATGATGTCTTGCGGCAGATACCGCATCGTATATCAAATCGAAGCGGATACCGTGTTTGTTGATGATATTCAAGACTGCCGTCAATCCGACAGCCGGAGTTTGTTGACCGAATGATTGACAAGATCAATGCAACAGAGAAAAATACGCGCGCGTTAAGTGGCTCAAAACCGCAACACGATTTTGGAGCGGTTCGGACACCGGTTACGCCGCCGGTTCATTCCCCTATCGCAACCTCCCTATACTGTCAAGTAGTTTTTCCTCCCTATACTGTCAAGATGGAAAGCAATGATCACCGGTACCCGATCGTGCTTGCGTTCGCGGAGTCGAACGGTTCCGGCAAAAGTACAATCACGGCGGGTGAGATTATCTTAACCGCGGAATCGGTCTTTAAGAAAGCTTCGTCTCGAGTCACGATGCAATCGGCTTGTGCTTTCTCGGCACATACAGAAACCAAAGCATCCTCAAAATCGTCGTTGGCGAGTTTCAATGCGTTAAGACAATCGCTGTGAGTTACGTCAACCGCAACATAGCTGTTGAGCAAAAACTCCAACGCGCTCCGCGCCGATTTTACACCCCGCGCCTTGCTGTACATATAAAAGATGTCGGTCGCGGCATTGGCGGTGAACATTACGATCACCTCGCCGCTCTCCGCTCGCCGCAGAATTTCCTTCGCTTCAATATCGAAAGGTTGACGTTCCTGCAGGGCATCCATTATAACGTTCGTATCAAGTACCGCTTTCACCTTGATAACCTCTCCAATCTAAGGTCATCAAGGTCAATATCATTTGGGAGAGTCCCGAACAGTTGCTCAACCGACGTAACATTTTCCGGTATACGCTTCAAATACCACGGTTCTTTATCAAAACGCACAATTTTGGCGGCGGGCTTGCCGTATTTAGTAATTATCACGTCCTCTGTTTCGGCCAAATCAACGTAGTGTCCAACATTGACTTTTAAGTCTGACAATGCAACCAACATATCTGATCCGCCTTTAATTTTCGGTTGATATCAGCGTATCATATAGGTGCTGTTTTGTCAATTATTTAGCTGCGATTCCGATTGTCCTTTCATATCACCCTTCGAATAAAGTTTAAAAAGGAGTTCTGTCATATCGTCCGGTAAATCAGCGAAAAAGCGTAGAGATTCTTTGGTTCTGGGGTGTCTGAAGGCCAGTTCCCTAGCGTGCAAAGCCTGGCGTCCTATCAGATCCGGCGCGGCCTCGCCGTACAGGACGTCGCCGACGACGGGATGCCCGATATGCGAAAGATGAACACGTATCTGATGCGTTCTGCCCGTGTCCAGCTCAAGCTCCAGAAGCGTAAATCCCGCGCCTTCCCCACCCTCTCCGCCGAACCTGTCCAGAACGCGAAAACGCGTAGCGGACGGGAATCCATCTTCCCTGACCGCACGTTTAACTTGATCCTCGACCGCTTTGGCTATAGGCAGGTCTATCCTGCCGGCGTCGTCGCCGATTATCCCCGTCGATATCGCCGTATAGCGTTTTGTTACGCCGCCCGCGGCGGCCTGCCTTATGAAATCTTCCTGACTATAGGCGTTCTTTCCGACGACAAGTACGCCGGTGGTATCCATGTCCAGTCTGTTTATGAATCTTATCTTATAGGCGTGCTCCGCGTCGAGCATGTGCTTCATCACCCCGTTCGCTAATGTGCCGCTCGCATGACCCTTGGTCGGATGAACCACAAGACCCGCCTGTTTATTTACTATCAGAAGATCCTCATCCTCGAAAATAATGTCCAAAGCTATATCTTCCGGTTCGAAGCAACTGGATTCACCCGGAAAACGTACCGCCAGAATATCGCCCGCAAGCGCTCTTTCATTCGTCTTGACCTTTTCCCCGTTCAACGTGAGCGTTCCGTCGCCGTACTTTATCTTCTTCATAAGCCTGACGGAGATAAAAAGTCTCGTTTTCAGTATCTGCCTGATATTGTGACCCTCATCCTCCTTAGTGATCCTGTACTCTAAATCATTTTTACTATGTTTCATATTTTCCATTTACATGGGCTTCCGCACCCGCTATATCAAACGCTTGGCATCGCTGGGCGCACGCCCGCTTATAAAAGTTTAATCTTTACCTTATTCCAGAAATCGTAATTTGAAAGCCTGAGAAGTTGAACCGTGCTTCCCGAAAATCCGACGTGAATATGCGCGACCGACGAGTACATTTTCTCTATCCCGTCGGCGGCTATGAGTATGTCTTTCTTCTTCGTATATTCGGGGAATATGTTTACCGACATGTGCGGCGGCAACAATATGCCCGATGTGAATGAACGGTACGACGAGTTGTTTATCGGCGCTATGGGCGTCACCTGCAGAAGATCCAGTCTGGGATCCACTATACTGCCGCCCAAAGCATAATTATACGCCGTACTGCCCGCCGGAGTAGCCACCACAACGCCGTCGCCGCGGAAAGTCTCGACAAAGCTCTCCCCTATGTAGATATTCAGAGATGCTACATGGGAATGCGCGCCGCGTATGACGATTTCATTCAGCCCCATCACATACGAAGTCTTGTTATCCGCGCAGACATTATCCATGCGGGCATTATCCGCACAAGCATTATCCATGCGGGCATTATCCGCGCAAGCATTATCCATGCGGGTATTATCCGCCCAGTCATTCTCTGCGCAGACGATCTCCGCGCTTACCGTTTTAAGCCGCTGTATCTTATAGTCCCCGCTCTGATAAAGCGATATGAATTCATCCATTTCATGCGGCTGCAGATCCTGAAAGAAGCCCAGATGTCCCGTATTAACGCCTATTATCGGTATTTCCGGGAATTCCAAACTCGCCAAGCTGTTCAGCAAGGCGCCGTCTCCCCCGATGCATACCAAAAGCTCCGCTTCCGGATCGAAGCCGCCGGGCACGGAAAACCCCGCGGCCTCAAGCCTATGCTTGAACCGCTCCTCAATCTGAGCGGAATCGGGGTTATCATTTTTAAAAATATTTACAATTCTGCTTTTTTTCATCTTTATTGTAAGTTTATTAGGGTTTAATTAAATAGTTAAATCAAAACTACTCAAACGCCGCGTTAGGTTTGTTCAGACCGGGTTCTGGGGGCGATTTTCGGCCTCGGAGCGTACTAAAAGGTACGTGAGAAAGGCGGAAATCGTCACCAGGTTCCGGTATGGGCGAAGATGGCGTGGCGTTTGAGTAGCTACATTATATCAACCTTTCAAGTTCGTTTACAAGACCCTCAAAAGTATCCATAGCCCTAAGCACCGGTTCCGGGCGGCTCATATCCACGCCCGCTATCTTCAAAAGCTCTATGGGATCGTCGCTCTCGCCTGTCTTTAAGAACGATATATAAGCCTCAGCCGCCGCTGTTCCATTTTCAAGGATCCCCTTGGAGATGGCCGAAGCCGCCGAGTATCCGGTTGCATATTTATACACATAAAACGCCCTGTAAAAATGCGGTATCCTCGCCCATTCTATAGCAATATCTTCATCTATCGACATATTATCGCCGAAGTATTTGCGGTTCAGCATGTAGTAATCCTCAGAGAGCTTGTCGGCAGTCAGCGCCTCGCCCCTTTCCACGGCCTCGTGAGTGAGCTTTTCAAACTCCGCGAACATGGTCTGACGGAACAGGGTTGTTCTGAATTCCTCTATATGCATACCCAGGAGATACTTCTTCCGCTCCGGATCATCGGCTTCTGCAATCAGGCGCTGCATGAGCAATGACTCATTGACAGTGGAGGCGACCTCCGCCGTGAAGATGGAGTGACCTCCGTATACAAACGGCTGATTTCGCCTAGTATACCATGAATGCATGGAATGTCCCATCTCATGTACCAAGGTAAAGACATCCTTGAGCTTGTTTGAATAATTCATCAGGATATACGGATTGCTGTCATAACTCCCGAATGAATAAGCGCCGCTGGTCTTGCCTTCATTCTCATATACATCGATCCAGCCTTTCTCAACACCGGCTGCGGCCGTATTTACATACTCTTCACCGAGCACGCTAAGCCCGCGCTTCATCATAGCCACAGCTTCATCATAGCTTACCGCATCCTGCTTTATGTCAAATAGCGGAGCATAAACATCGTACATATGAAGCTCGTCCAGCTTCATCACCCTCCGCCGCAGCTCAAGATAGCGGTGTAAAACCCCCAGCCTGTCGTTCACTGCCTCTATAAGACTGTCGTATACCGAAACGGCAATATTATCTCCGGAGAGCGCCGCCTCAATGGATGAGGGGTATCTGCGGATTCGCGCCGACACAACGTCATTCTTTGTATTATAGCTATATGTGGCGGCAAGGGTATTGCGGATGGCCGCATAGGCGTCGTACATTTGGGTAAACGCGTCCTTCCTCACCCGCCTGTCCTTTGACTCCATAAATGCTATATAGTTCCCGTGTGTAAGCTCCATCTCATCCCCGGCCTCATCCGTGATCCCGCCGAACTTCATGTCGGCGTTATTGATCATGCCGAATATGTCGCCTGTAGCGGATGTCACCTCAGATAGCTGGGCGATCAGGTTTTCTTCCGGTCTCGACAACACATGCGCCTTCTCACGCAGCAGCGCCTTGATGTAATGTCCGTACTTTTTAAGCCCCGCTTCTTCACTTGTAAATACGGCGAGTTTCTCCTCGGGTATCTCTATGAATTCCGGAACGAAAAATGACAGCCCGGCTGACACCTTTGCCATAAGCGTCTGTATACGATCAAGCAGAGCCTGATAATGTGAATTCCTGTTGTCCTCGTCCTTCCTCATCCTAGCGTATACATAAAGCCTCTCTGTAATACGCCAAAGCTCATCCTTACGCTCAAGCGCTTCCAGCAGAACTCCGGCGCTCTCGCTCAGTCTTCCCGAGTAAGCCCCATACAACTCCAATATACGTCCTACCTCAATGAAATCCTTCTCCCAGGCGCCGTCATTCGGATAAAGTGATTCAAGCCTCCACTTATACCGTTCGGATATCTCATCCCTTTTCTTGGTTTTTTTCATACTGCCTCCGTTTATTTCTTTGATCTCGTAAGCGCGCTCCGCTTTGAACTCAGTTTGAAACTGAGTCTAGTATTATGCCCACGCTGCCCTGCTTCGCACCCAAGGGAACTCTTCAAGACGCGTCAATTCACTTGACCAAATAATCGAATTGATTTATAGTATTAGTATAGCACAAAAGCGGCTAATGTGTACTTATAATTTGCACGGGAATTTTGGATAAGAAAGGATATAATATGGATAACCGTCCCATCGGTTTTTTTGATTCGGGTCTCGGCGGACTTACCTGTATACCCTATATGATGAAGTCTCTGCCCGGTGAGCGCATCATTTATTTCGGCGATACCGCCAGAACTCCATACGGCTCCAAGGCTGTTTCGACCATAAGGACATTCTCAATGGAGATCTCCGACTTTCTCGTCGAAAACGACGTCAAGATGATCGTCATCGCTTGCAATACCGTCAGCGCTACCTGCCTTCACGATCTTCGCGAGAGGCACCCCGGCATACCTGTACTCGGTATCATAAGTCCCGCCTCTCATACTGTTTCCAGAACCTGCGATCCGGATAACCGCATAGGCATCATCGGTACGAGAGCCACTATAAAAAGCGATTCATACCGCCGCAAGATACTCAGTTACAACAAGCGGCTTGATATCGCTCAGACGGCGTGTCCGGCACTTGTACCTCTTATAGAGGAAGGCATTATACAGAATGAGATCATGGATCTCTCCATCAGATATTATCTCGATCAGTTCATTGATTACAACAGAATCGACACCCTTGTGCTGGGCTGTACGCATTACCCTCTCATACGGAAGAATATAATGAGGCTTTACCCGGGCATCCGGATCATCGACCCTTCTGAAGAGATATTGCAAAGTGTCAAAGACACGCTTGAGCGCGGCGATCTGTCCTCCGGCGCTTCATCAGGAGAACACAGGTTCTATGCGAGCGACCTATCGGAAAATTTTGTGAGCATGATAAACCACATTTTCGAATATACCAGTTTCAATGTGGTTTTCAGCAATATAGACCTTGATCAGCGGAAAGGCGGTATAAACGATGGATATTGACGGGCTTTTGGAGCTTTTAGACATTGAGTCCCCCGAAGACTTTGCTTTTTTTGAATATTTTGCGGAACTGACGGAAAGCCGTGAGGATATCCCCTTCGAAACCCTCTACCAGTTCTTCTCCCGCGTCGAACCCGATGTTCTCGACGAACTGACCCGCGGCTATTTCGAGGAATTGCTCGATAATATCCCCGAAGATCAGATCGAGTTTTACACCCTCATGGACGCGGTGGGCATAAATCTTGCCGGACTTGCTCAGAATCTGAATCAGGGACTCAACCTCACATATTATACCGAGGAATTTTTCAAATTCCGCATTTGGTATCTCTTTGACAGCAAAACCGTCTGCCGCGACAACTCCGACGGAACCGAGACGCAAACATCGGTAGCGGACGCTATAGTCATGTACAGACTCGAAAAACTCGGTGAACGCGCCTACAGCTATGATTTCTCCGCTTGCACCGACTATCCGCTTGAGGAATATGCCGTTCCGGTTGTGTATGATACTGAATAGCAGCCGGCGCGCCGCCATAGAGGTCTCCGGGCACGATAACGACTACGACTACCGACGACTACCGATGCTGAACTCAGTATCAGTAGTCGTATTTTTATGAAACGGAGCCGACCGAAAGATAACTTTCGGCCGGCTCCGTTTATAAAGAGGAATTCTTGCTATGGTTCAACGCGGCTCTTGCTGCGCCACGAACATAGTATCGGGGCTTCCATTCGCCCCTTTATGGCGTTACCACAACTACCGCGCTGGCGGACAAATTACTCCCGTCAGTTGTTACTACTCGCAGGAGCGCCGTTCCAGACCGCTTTAAGGTGATCAGACCGCTGTCGTTAACCGTGAATATCCCAGGATTGCTGGATTCATACCTGAGTGTGCCGGCATCAGCGTCAGTAGTAACATTCGCCTGCACTGTCTTGTTTTTCAGTGAAGCGGACACACGCACCGCATTTAGCTTCAATTCATTCGCCGGCGTCGGGGTCTTATACACAAAGGTATCGGAAACGCCGCGGCTGTTAAGTTCGGTTGTAGCCGATGAGTCGCCGACAGTCAATGTAAAGACCGTGCCTGGCGCGACAGTCCAGAGAGCGTCGATATCAGTCGCGTAGACTATTGGGCTGTCAAGATCGTTGTCGGGGTTGCCGTCATTGAAATACTGAAGGTCGCGTTTACCTATGGTCAAGCTGACGACTTCGGACTCACCCGGCTGCAGGAGCTTTGTCTTGGCGTAGGCCTTCAGCTCGCGCACAGGGCGGCCTTCCGCCTGATAGCTGTCAGCTCCGAGGTAGAGCTGAACCACCTCTTGACCCGCAACGGCGCCGGTATTCTTGACCGTAACCGAGGCGGTCAAGGTTTCGCTGTCCGAACTTGTCGTAAATATCTTCTTGTTTAAGCTCAGATTGCTGAAGCTGAACGTCGTGTAAGAAAGTCCGTAGCCGAATGGGTAAGCCACGCGATCCTCCTTGCCGAATGTCGTAAAGTAGCGGTAGCCTACGTAGACGCCTTCGTCGTAGTATTCCGGATCGGACGACCACGTATTGCCCGCATGAGCCGCTTTGGCCATCGCTATGGACGGGCTGTCGTTGTATTCAAGCGGGAAGGACTGGGCGAGCTTGCCGGACGGGTTAACATCGCCCGTCAGTATGTCCAGAAGCGCGTTGCCTCCTTCGGTGCCGGGCAACCATGTTACAAGAACCGCATCCGCGCTAGCCTTGAACGCCTGAACGTTTATCGAAGCCCCGCAGTTGATCAGCACGATGACCGGTTTGCCAACCGCGTGGAAAGCAGCTACAAGTGCGTTATAGCTTGCGGTCTCATATGCATACATGTCAAACGAGGCCTGCGTATTATCCGCGCCTTCTGACGACGGACGCGATATGACATACACGCCGTAATCCGAGGCAGCGGCCAGTTCCGCCGCTTTAGCGGACGTTATAGCCACGCCGGGCGTCACTACATCATCAACTACCGTGTAACCGGCGTTCTCGAAACCTGCCTTAAAGTCTACGGTATAACCGGGAGCGAATGTGACGTTGGCACTGCCTCCGCCTTCGACGATCATGTCGCCGTATGACGACCCGCCGCCTATGCTCATTCCGCCGCCTTCAAATAACGAAGTATTGACGATCGCAACCTTCTTGGCCGCAGCCAGAGGAAGCGTATTCGCCTCGTTTTTAAGCAGCACCATAGCCTCCGCCGCCGTCTCACGGTTTACAGTCACGGAATCCTTGTACACCTGAGACGACTTGTCCGCGAATCCGCTGGACAAGGCTGCGACGTCGGCTGACGTCAATGTCGCGAAGTCGCCTTTAAACGTATGCGTCTTGACGATGCCCTTAAGAATATTGGTGACGTTGCGATCGATCAGAGCAACTTTTTCGTCATATGTCAGCTCGGTCGAGTTATCGTTCACCCATGCCGTGATGCCCGCTGTCGCAAACGAGGGTTCCGCCAAGTCGTTCTGGGAGATCACCCAACTCTCGGCGGGATCATGAGCGCCGCCCCAGTCGGTCATTACAAATCCTGTAAATCCGAAGTCGTCGCGGAGCACCTTTGTAAGGAGCCATGTATTGGCTGAGGCGTAAATGCCGTTAGGTCTATTATATGAACTCATCACAGACCACGGATCTCCTATGTCGACAGCCAGTTCGAAGCCGCGCAGATAGATCTCGCGCAAGGCGCGCTCCGAAATATATTGTACGCCGCCGCTGCGATACTGTTCCTGATTATTCGCGGCGTAGTGCTTCAACGTCGCGCCGACGCCTCGTTCCTGAAGAGCCTGTGTGTAATAGCCCGCAGTTATTCCGGATACATAGGGATCTTCGGAATAATACTCAAAGTCGCGGCCGCCCAGGGGGTTGCGCTGGATATTCAGAGCCGGTCCGAGCATGTAGTCAGCGCCGTAAGCGGTGGCTTCAGCACCTACACGATCGGCTATCGCCTTTGCGGCCTCAATGTTCCACGTAGCCGCTATGCCGGTCGGATTCGTCCAAACCGTCGCGTTGGAACCCATGCGTACGCCGGTCGGACCATCCGACAAGCCTATACCGGGGATTCCATATGCAGGCAGAGGAAGCGTCGCCCCGGCTACGCCGGTGTTCGCGAGTCCTGCTACAGCCGTACCGACGCCGCTCAGTATGTCGATCTTGTCGGCGAGATACATCTCGGAAACGACCTGCGGGACATTAGTCGCGCTTAGCTTGACAAGGCCTGCTTTGCTTGTGTACCAGTACAGAGCCGTCAAGGGATATACGCTGCCTTCTATCTCCACATCAGCGTAAACTTGAATAACCGTCGCTTTATCAACGCCGGGATCGGGAATCGCGATGCCTGTTCCGAGTATGTACGCGCCGTCGTTAACCGCCGCCGTTATCGTGACAGCTGTATCCGCAAGCCGCCCGTTGCTCGCGTCACGCGTTTCCACTTTATAGAAAGCGCCTCTAAGATCGTCGTTATAGTTTACATCATTAAGGATTGCGCTTACGCTCAACGGATAGTCTTCCGCCGGGTTAAGCCCCGAATCCTTTGACGCTGTCAACGCAAGCGTACTGGCGAGTACGCCGACGACTGCGCTGTATTCATTCTTCGACACGTCATAAGCTACGACTTTGACGTAGCACGTCGAAGGTATGGGGATCGACGGCGCCATCACAAAACCAAAGGTGCCCCAGGTCATCACAGTAGCCTGAACAAAAGGACTGGCGGATGTAGGATCGCTTCCGTCGGTTGTGTAATAGAATCTATAGTTGTCAGCACTGGCTTGATCGCTGATAAGTCCCGCCGGTCCTCCGAATCCCGCTACATATGGAGCGCCGATCGAAACTGTATATCCTGCGGGGCCTCCAAATCCGCCGCCCATGCCGAATGAAAGCTCAGGCGCGGGAACGCCTCCGACGCGTACAGCCGCAGCTTTGGCTTGGTTCTTTATGGATTCCACACTGTTAACTACAGACGTTACCAAGTATGTGTGATCGCCGTCCGTCACCGAAGAAATCCCAAATGTCGTAACGTCGCCCGCTACACTGCCGCGGGATTCATAGGTAGTGTTAAAAAGGCCATACGCGCCGGAACCCGGAAACATCTCAGTTTGTATGCCTTCATAAATATTATAGCCTGTCGCTCCGCTAATACTTGACCAAGACAAGCTAACAGCGGCGCCGTTTGCATTAGCAGTGACGACCGGAGAGGCAGCCTGTGCGGTCGCCGCGTCGTCGTCATAGTCGCCGTCCACGCCGAACAGCCATTCCATTACATCGCCTTCGTTACGGAGTACATGCACCCAAGACCAATGACCTTGATAATCGTTGCCGTCAATCAGGTTGTTCTCGTATTCGGTGTAGTGAAGATCCGTAGCGCCCGCATCGATCAGACGGTTAACGCCTTCGCGCACCGAGTCGGGATTCACCGTTCCGTCGTTAGTCGCCTGGAACACCCAGATCGGAATGTCCTTAATCAAAGCCGCTTCCGCAGCCGTCGGCGTATACGCCGGGCATATCGGGAAGGCGCCCGCAAACTGCACGGCGCCGGCGGCGGACTTCGAATATATTATCTGAGCATAGGTTTGACCGCCGCCCATCGAACATCCGGCGACATATATATTGCCTGCGTCGATCAAAGGATTTGCGGCGATGATCTCTTTAAGCATCGCGTCGATCTTCGCGCAATCTTCCCGAGCGCTCGCCCAGTCCCAGCTGCTGTATGCCTGCGGCGCTACTACAAAAGCGTCAAGCGCAGGATTATCCGCTGCGGCCTCTACCCAACCGACGCCGCCTTTGTTGGCCAGTATCTGCGTTTCACCGTTATAACCGGCAGCCGTACCGTTGCCGCCCTCGCCCATACCATGAAGCCACAGTACAAGCGGCAATTTACCTTCGCTGGTTGTTTCGGGTTCATAGAACTGATACTTAAGGCCGTTTGCGGCTGTCTTTGATTCAAACCCGGCGTTGTTGGTCGGGATAATGCTGCTCACGGTGTTGAGCGACCAATCTGATGACGCGCTGCCGCCGCTGACTGTGACAGCTGCGCTTTGAGCCACGCTGAAGCCGTCCAGCACAACCGTGTTGCGTGCGTTCATGATGTCGGTCAATGGACCGTATACCAACATGCCGTTGCCTTTATTATATCCATAGTCAAGTTCCAGAATTATATACCGCCCATTCACTCCGGCGCCGCCAATCTCAGCCGACGTCGATGCGTAAGCCTTTATGACAGTCAACGGGGTCGTTGTCGGCTGCCCCATGAAATCGGTAGAACCGACACTGACAGAAAACTTACCGGTTGTGACGCTGTCAGTGCTTACGACAGCGCCCTCGCCGAAATCAAGAGCCACGCCGATCGCGTCGTACCCGTAGTCCGTCACTTCCCCAAATAGTTGAAACGTCCCCGCGCCATCATCTGCGGCGAAGACTGAAAATCCGGACAGACCGGACAGAACCGAAACACACATGAGCACGCTCAACATCGAAGCAGTTACACGCGCCCTTAGCCTTTTCCTCATACAATATTCCTCCATTTCCTTTCGGGCGATTCCATCTAAAATCACCCGATTTCGGCGCTTCATGCGCCGCGTTCAGTAAAGGTATCCGATACAAGTTCGTTGATAAATGGTAATGCAAAGGACGCTTCTAAAAAATCGGCTGTGTGCCCTTCAGCCTGCTTTTTAGAAGTTGTCTAAAGTATATCATGGAATATGTTAACTTGCCTGTCATATTTGCTTAATTATGGGTTCAAGTTTTCATATAAGCGTATCAAGATATGATACGTGTCATTGTGACGCGGAGGTATAGCGGACGACCAGACTTTCTATAATAAATGAGAACAAATAATCAGGCGGGGTGTTCATTACGTCAAAGCTCAGATTAAAATCAGCGCTTTCGGATATCGGCAGGTTTCTATCATCGACGCAAATAGCGGTTGACGCTCCCCTTGCTCTTATAGGATCCAAAAGCTCGCCGAACATCGTATTTATATGCCACGCCGAACCGCATAGCAGTACCGTGCTTTTTGCGCCTGCCTTTTCCAGATACTTGCGCTGCTCCGCAAAGAATAACGGTGCGCTTACAAACATGCCGGATGTGCTGAGCGTCGCTTGCAATAACAGCAGAGAAGACAGTTGAACGCTGGAACAAATCAACAACTCGTCAGTATCATTTCGAAGATGTTCTACAAATCGATCTATCTCCGAAAAACCAAATGTATTGACCAGACTATTGATCGAGTCTATAATGGCGCCGGACATGATTTCAGGGTATGCGTGCAGAACGCCCTCAGAGCGAAAATGTAAATTTGTCTGCGATTTGTATATAAAAGTGAATTCCCGATACGATGTGAAAATTTGATTCTTCATATGTTGAAATGAGCTATATCCAAGTCCCTTCCAGAATCTCTTGACGGAAGGCTCCGACGTATTAGATAACATGCTCAAATCCGATACATGAAAGTCAAGCAGATTATCGACATTATCTAAGATAGCTTTACTAATGCTGCGCTCCACGCTATTTACGGGGCAGCTATTATAAAAAGAAAGAAACGCAAAATAACCCATCATAATAACATCACCTCTTGTTGGAGACTTTTATTTTGACAACGCGCTCGGATTTCATTTATTCCGCTATTTATTCCGCTTGTGTTAGCGGAATAAATGATAGTATTTTAATGCGGATTAGTATGACAAAATTATATCAGATAGGCAGATCAATTACAAAATAATTCTTTAAAATAAAGGAATTTGAAATAAAGGAATTACTCTATGTTCCATGTCAATCACATTCGATTAATTTGATTGACAAGCTCTCTTTTTTTGATATAGTTATCTCATAGGTTCGAATGAAATGGAGGTAATTATTATGAAACGTTCGCAGATCAACGCCGCAATCCGGCGCATGGAGGGCTTGCTGTCTAAGTATTCGTTTTCGCTGCCGTCCTTCTGCAACTGGACTCCGGATGATTGGAAAAGCAAGGGACATGAGTACGACGAGATCCGCGCCGCCATGCTTGGCTGGGATATCACGGATTATGGGGAGGAACGGTTCGATGAAATGGGCTTCACCCTGATCACCCTTCGCAACGGTCTTTCCGGCAGTGAAAAGTACAATAAGCCCTATGCGGAAAAGCTACTGATGGTGGAGGACGGACAGTATGCGCCCATGCATTTTCACTGGAATAAAATGGAGGATATCATCAATAGAGGCGGCGGCAACGTGCTTATACGGGTTTACAACTCCACCTCCGAAGGCGGCTTCGACAGCGACCGTGTGAAGGTGCTGTCTGACGGGCGGGAATACTTTGTGGCGCCGGGTACGCAGGTGCGGCTTTCCCCCGGCGAAAGCATCAGCATCTATCCGCGCCTTTACCACGATTTTGAGGTGGAAGCGGGATCCGGCGCCGTTTTGCTGGGTGAAGTTTCCATGTGCAACGACGACAAGAACGACAACCGCTTTTACGAAAAGCTTGGCCGCTTCCCCGCTATAGAGGAAGACGCAGCGCCTTACCGCCTGCTCTGCACCGAGTATCCGCAAGCACGTTGAGTCGGCGCGGCATGGATTGATTGAAAAAATCAGAGAGCGGCGAAGTCTCATTACGCTGCGGAAAGGATATATAAAAGGATATATTATGAAAACAAATGAAACTTATGACTTGGTTGCCCTGGGTGAAGCCCTCGTAGATTTCACGGAAGCCGGGATGAGCGAAAACGGGCGCCGCCTCTTCGAGCAGAACCCCGGCGGAGGTCCTGTTAACGTTCTGAGTGCGGTGGCTAGATTGGGAGGCAAAACAGCCTTCATAGGCAAGGTGGGCAGCGATATGCACGGCCTTTTCCTGAAGACCTCACTGCAAGACGTCGGCGTCTACACAGGGGGCATGATTCTGAGCGACGACGTGTTCACCACTCTGGCCTTCGTGGCGCTGACCGACGGTGAGCGGGAGTTTTCATTCGCCCGCAAGCCCGGCGCCGACACCTGTCTCACCGAGTCCGAAACAGACACCGCCCTCCTGGAAAACTGCGAGATCTTCCACTTCAGCTCTCTGTCACTGACCGATGAGCCGGTTCGCTCCGCCACCTACGCGGCTATACAGCGGGCAAAGAACGCCGGCGCCATCATCTCCTACGATCCCAACTATCGCGCCAGCCTCTGGTCAAGCCAGGACGAAGCAGTCCGGCGCATACGCAAACTCTTGGCTCAAGCGGATATACTTAAGGTTTCGGACGAAGAAGCAGAGTTGCTGAGCGGCATAGCCGATCCGGAAAGCGCCGCCCTTGCGCTGTGCCGCGAAGGCGCCCGTATCGTAGTCGTGACCCTTGGCAAGCACGGCGCCCTGGTATGCGTCGGCGGACATTGCCGCCGAATCCCCGGTTTTGAAGCACAAGTCGTGGACTCCACCGGCGCAGGCGACGCCTTCTGGGGCGGCTTCATCTATCAGTTGTTGCACACGGAACAGTCCAAGCGATTTGACCCGGACGCCGCCGCCGATTTCGCTCGCTTCGGCAATGCGGTCGCTGCGATCTGCGTTTCCCGGCGCGGCGGCATGCCCGCCATGCCATCATTGGAAGAAGTGGAAACCTTGATACGGAACCGAGAATGAAAAAAGTTGCATAGCTTCACATTTGTCGCTATAATAATATCAAAAGCACAGCTGATTTCACGTTTATGTGCGGAGCGCACGAAAGGCGGTGGCAATATGCGGGATATGCCGATAGGTATACAAACCTTTGAGAAAATACGAGGCGGAAATTACGCTTATGTAGACAAAACGGAATATGTCTACAAATTGGCGCGTTTGGATACGCCCTTCTTCCTCGGAAGACCGCGACGCTTCGGAAAGAGCTTGCTCATATCCACGCTGCGGTCGTATTTCGAAGGAAAAAAGGAGCTGTTCGAGGGGCTTTATATCGAAAAACTCGAAAAGGATTGGACACCCTACCCTGTGATCCACATAAATTTAAATGTAGTAGCGTATGAGAATATCAGTGACTTGAATGCGGGATTGGATTTGAATCTGCATATTTTTGAAAAGCGATGGGGCATCGTCCCGCG
>JAISED010000027.1 GCA_031264295.1 Eubacteriales Family XIII. Incertae Sedis bacterium
ACGTATGTTTTTTATGACCCTCAAACGTTCATTTCTCGTCGGAATCCGGGAGAAAAATCTTTCTGCTGTATCTCGCAAGCTTTGCCTTTACTCAATTACAGAACAACGCAATTGGCTCGGCGCGAAAAAATCGCGCAAAATCGTCTGAAAAATCTGAAAAATCACCCTCTGATAAGGGGCGGGCATTTATATATCATGGAGATTTATATATTTTTTTCTGTCGAATTTATTGACAAATTACCTATGTAAATATATCATAATAGCATAAATGCTTTTGCAATAATTGATATATCTACATTTTTAGCGCTGTATAGCGAAGTATTACAAAAATGGAGGGGGCTGAGAGGCATGGGGAATTCGAGCCTGAGAGAAGGCGCGGGGGGACGTGTAGCTACTGAACTGTTAAACCGGATAATCGATAAGCTGGGGATCGCGATATGGGATTATATAATTGCAGGCGAGGTGGAATGTAACAGGGAATGGTGGAGGCTGACAGGTTATGAACCCGGTGATTTTCAAGATTTTAATGAGGCGCGGAAGATACTGATCCACCCCGCCGACGCGGAATGGATCAACGATAAATATAACGCACTGGTGAGCGCGGAAATCGAGGTGTTTGACGAGATATTCCGTTATCGCAATAAAGCCGGGGCAACGGGGTGGGTCAATGAAAAAATAGTCGTCATGGAAAGGGCACACGATGGAACCGCTTCAAGACTTGCGGGCAGGGTGCGTAATATCACTGAGGATAAACTCCTTGAGCAGAGCCTGAAGGAGAAAGCGGAGTACGCAATGCGCGAATTAGATCAGACGCGCCAGACAAGCGCGGCTATGTTCGAGGGTAACCCTTACATAAATATATTATTCAATGATAAGTTTGAATTCATCGATTGTAATCCGGCGGCGATGGATTATATGGGATTTGAAAGCAAAGAGGAAATGCGTTCGGGATTTATGAGGCGGCTGGGGGAGAGCATACCTGAATACCAGCCGGATGGCAGACGTTCAATACCTTTCGGTGAAAGATTGAAGGTGGTTGCCAGATACGGCCAAACCCAGTTTGAAACGAAGCTGAATTTATTCGGCAAGTCATTGGTCATGAACGTGATGTTAAAAAAGATACCGTACAATGAGTCTTTTGCTATTGTTGGCTACCTGGTGGATTTGACTGCATTGCGGGAGACCGGCAATAAACTGGCGCGGCGCGATAAATTGCTTTCCGCGGTCAATGAGGTGGCGGATAAACTCATGGCCAGTACGGATGTGGGCAATATGCACGATCACATAGTGAGCGCTCTCAGCACACTGGCGGCGGCCATAGGCGTGGATCGCGCGTTCATATGGCAGAACAACACCGAAGGCGATGTTTTAATGAGCCGTCAGGTGGCGGCGTGGCGTCTTGACGGGGAAGCGCCGACGCTGATCGAAGTGCCTTTCGCGAATGTTTTGAGTAACATGCCCGGCGTGCGCGAGGACGGATTGGATATCATCAATGTGATGGTAAAGGATATTCCGGAGAACTCCATGGATTTGAAGACGACGAGGGGAATGAAATCTCTGATGGTTACGCCGATAATGCTTGAATCGAAATTTTGGGGTTTTATAACATTTGAGGATTTCACAAGGGAACGTATTTTCGATAAAGAAGAAGAGGATATAATAACATCGGGCGGAACGATCGTCGCGGCGGCTATATGGCGCGAGGGTATGGTTGAAGGACTCATAAAGGCGAAGGAAGAGGCGCTCGCCAGTACGCTGGCAAAAAGCGAATTCCTGTCGCGCATGAGTCATGAGATCAGAACACCCATGAACGCTATAATAGGCATGGCCACAATCGCAAAAAAAAGCTCCGAACCGGCGCGCATCAAGCAGTGCTTGAACAAGATAGACGATTCATCCAGACAGTTGCTCAGTATTATAAACGACGTGCTTGATATGTCGAAGATAGAGTCGGGTAAATTTGAGATATCACCGAATGAATTTGACTTCGATAAGATGACAGAGCATGTAATGAATGTCATACAGGTCAAGTTTCAAGAAAAGCGGCAGAACTTCGTTTTGGATTATCCGTCGCCGTTTGAGCGCAATGTCATTACAGATGAACTGAGACTTTCGCAGATCCTTATAAATCTCCTGACAAACGCGAGCAAATTTTCGCCGGATTTCGGAACCATAACCATGAGAATAATATTGAAGGAGAGGGATGGTGCGGGCGATGTGCTGCGCATAGAGGTTGCGGACAATGGGATTGGGATTTCGCTTGAGCAGCAGAAGAAGCTGTTTCAGTCATTCGAACAGGCGGACGGAAGTATTACGCGGCAATTCGGCGGCACCGGTCTGGGACTGGCCATCTGTAAGAAGATCGTTAATCTCATGGGCGGCAATATCTGGGTTGAGAGCGAGCTGGGCAGCGGCGCCACCTTCATATTTGAGGTGAAGATCGCGTGGGGCGATATAAAATATGAACATGAGCACGTAGGCGCGGACGCAAATACAGCATTGAGGATTCTCGTTGTTGACGACAGCGCGGATGTTACGGACTATTTCTCAAGTATGCTCGCCAGCTATTCGATGAAATGTGACGCGGCGCACAACGGCATAGAGGCGCTGAGGGCAATAAAGACCGCGGAAGAAGCCGGCGCTCCATATGATATAATCTTTCTTGATTGGAATATGCCGGGCATGAACGGCGAAATGATCGCGCGAGAGATTAAAAACATCGGTTATGAAAGTATAATCGTGATGATCTCCGTAGCCGACTGGTCGGATCTGGAAAATGTGATGAAGCCTCTAGGCGTGACGAACTTTATAGCGAAACCCGTACTGCCGTCTATGCTTTATGACAAGATAGTACAGATCACGGACAAGGCGCTCGCCATACGTAAGGCTCGCAGCGGCAATGCGGATTATAACTGGAGCGGCAAACGCCTGTTGCTTGTTGAGGATATTGATATAAACCGAGAGATCATGATGGGGATTCTAGATGAAACGGGTGTGGATATAGAATGCTCGGAGAATGGTCTTGAAGCTGTAGAACGATTTGAAGCCGGAGAAAGTTTCGATATTGTGCTTATGGATGTGCAGATGCCTGTGCTTGACGGGATTGAGGCTACACGGCGCATACGTGCGCTGGGCAGTGAGTATGCTGTGGGCGTTCCCATTGTCGCTATGACCGCGAACGCCTTCAAAGAAGACATACAACTCTGCATCGACGCGGGCATGAACGGGCATATCGCAAAGCCCATAGAGATCGATTCACTGATGGCGGCGCTTGAGAGTTATTTCTGATGCTGAACTGAGGTGCACGCGATGAATGCAGAAACCTGTCGCTATGGGCAACAGGTTTCTGCATTGGAGTATGTCAAGACTGATAACGGGCGTTCGCCGTATTGACTTGCAGCGGGCGGCATATGTTCACCGTATGTTATCGCTCGCTGATTAACTTGCAGCGGACGTTTAACGGAGCACAGCGCCTGTATTTGCTGATGTTACAAGCCTGGCGTACCGCGCCAGGTAGCCCGTTTTCACTTTGGGTTCGGGCGGTGTGAACGCGGAGCGCCGCTTGTTTATTTCTTCGTCTGAAAGCTCTGCGGACAGACTTCTTCCAGGGATATCTATATGGATAATATCGCCGTTTTGTATGAGACCGATAAGACCTCCGTCCATCGCCTCGGGCGATATATGACCTATGGACGCGCCCCTCGAAGCGCCCGAAAATCTGCCGTCAGTGAGAAGCGCGACGTCTTTATCCATCCCCATGCCGGCGATGGAAGAGGTAGGCGAGAGCATCTCGCGCATACCGGGACCACCTTTAGGACCTTCGTAACGGATGACAATCACGTCGCCTTTCCTTATCTTATTACTCCATATGGCCTCGCTGGCTTCTTCTTCAGAGTTGAATACCGCGGCCGGACCGGAATGCTTGAGCATTTCCGCGGCGACTGCCGATTCCTTCACTACGGCGCCGTCGGGAGCTAGGTTGCCGCGAAGTATGGCAAGCCCGCCCCTGTTGCGGTAGGGCTGATCGACGGGCAGTATGACGCTGTTGTCACAAACCACGGTTTTGGCGGTGTTTTCGCCTATGGTTGCGCCGCTTACTGTCAGACAGTCCGTATTTATCAGATCCTTCTTTGTCAGTTCATTTATTATCGCGGGGATGCCGCCCGCCCTGTGAAGATCCTCAAGGTGATGCTGGCCGCTGGGGCTGAGCTTGGCGATATAAGGTGTTCTTTCGCTGAGCCTATCGAAGACGGTCAACTCAAGCTTGAGACCGGCTTCATGGGCGATCGCCGGCAGATGGAGGACTGTATTCGTCGATCCGGCCATTGCCATATCCACTGTTATGGCGTTTTCGAAGGCTTTTTCCGTCAGGATATCGCGCGGCTTGATATCGTTTTTAACGAGTTCCATGATCTTGATGCCCGCTGTCTTGGCGATGCGTATACGCTCGCCGCTGTCGCAGAGGGCGGTGCCGTTAAAAGGCAGCCCCATGCCAAGAGCCTCTGTGAGGCAATTCATGCTGTTGGCCGTGAAGAGTCCTGAGCAGGAGCCGCAGCCCGGGCAGGCTTGTTCAGCTACGCGTTCGAGTTCTTCTGCACTGCAGTCTCCGTTTTTACACTTTCCTATCTGTTCCATGACGCTGTTAAAGTCGAGTGTTTTCCCATCAAGGAAGCCTGTGCGCATAGGTCCGCCGCTTACGACTATCGAGGGGATATTGAGACGTGCGGCCGCCATAAGCATGCCGGGGACTATCTTATCGCAGTTGGGTATGAGAACAAGGCCGTCGAACTGATGAGCCGCTGCCATCGACTCTATGGAATCACAGATCAACTCCCTGCTCGCCAGCGGGTATTTCATGCCCTCATGCCCCATGGCAATGCCGTCGCATATGCCGATGGAAGGAAATTCGACGGGGACGCCGCCCGCGAGCAGCACACCCTGCTTGGCGGCCTCGGCTATGCGATCCAGCAGCCTGTGTCCGGGCACTATCTCGTTTTGAGAATTGACGATGCCTATTAAGGGGCGTTCGATTTCTTCCTTGACGAATCCCATTCCGTATAAAAGCGCTCTGACGTGCGCGCCGCCGGGTCCTGTCTTTATTTTGTCGCTTCGCGTATTCATAATCCCTCCTCTGTTACACTGTATATTTATAATATAGTTATAATATACAAAATAACACTGGAAGTCAAGCAAGCCATATGAAAGGCACAAAAATGTCCTGGAGGCGGGCGAAAAAATAGTGTCCTGAGGCGGGCGAAAAAATAGTTGACACGGCAGCATATTTATGTTAGTCTGAATGAGTGTCTAAAGGCGCAAATGAAGCCATTAATGAGAGAATGACGCATAATATGGAAAAAATTTACAGAGTTGGAACACTTAACTCTGATTTTTGGTGATTTTAAGCGGGTTTGCCGAAAGTGAGGTAGCAAAATGAGGGTCAAGGTTACATTGGCTTGCAGTGAATGCAAGCAGAGGAATTATAATACGATGAAGAACAAAAAGAATGATCCGGATCGTATAGAAATGAGCAAGTATTGCAAGTTTTGCGGGAAGCATACCGCACATAAAGAGACGAAGTAGGGAGAATGCAGATGGCGACTGAAAAGGACAAGGATGTAAAAAAGAAGGGCGCGCTCGCAAGCGCCGCGGCAAAGGCAAAGTCTACAAATCCTAAGACCAGAGTAGGCCTCAAAGAGTATTTCATGGGCGTCAGGGTTGAAATGAAGAAGGTCGTATGGCCGACGCGTAAGGAACTCATATCGTACACGTGGACTGTACTTTTGACATGCGTGGGATTCGGCCTGCTGTTCTGGCTGTGCGATTTTGTCTTCATGCAGGGACTCAAGCTTGCCCTCGGATTTGAATTCGCATAATGAAGAGGGAAGGCGAAATGGTCGAAGAAAAAGACAATGGACTTGATATTGGCGGTTCTGTGATGAATTTGGGCGCAGGATTTGAAGACGGCGATTCTGTGATGAATTTGGGCGCAGGATTTGAAGACGGCGGTTTTGAAGACGAGGGCGCCGGACTTGGCGGCGCCGGATTAAGAGGTGAAGGCGCTGAAGTTAAAGAGGGCGGCGGAGAAATTGACGCCGGTTTTTTTGACGGTGAATATCCGAAAGATGCGGAAGCTTCGCAGGACGCCAGCGGGTCTAAAAGATCCGGACTGGCCGATTATATGGAAGATGAGTCTGAGAGAGCCAAGTGGTATGTTGTGCATACTTATTCCGGTCATGAGAACAAGGTCAAGGTCAATATTGAGAAAATAGTCGAAAACAGGGGCATGCAGGATCTTGTGCTCAAGATCATTGTGCCGACTGAGGATAGGGTCGAGATAAAAAACGGGCAGCGCAAGGTCAAAACCAGAAAGATGTTTCCGGGCTATGTGCTCGTAAAGATGATCGTGACTAACGAATCATGGTATCTGGTGAGAAATACTCAGGGTGTAACGGGCTTTGTGGGACACGGTTCTGAACCTATTCCGTTGACTTTGGATGAAGTCAGACGCATGGGTATAGAGAAGATATACATAGATCTCGACATAGACGTAGGCGACAGCGTCAAGGTGATAAACGGCCCGTTTGAGAGCTTCATGGGAGTCGTCGAAGAGGTCAATATGGAGAGGCAGACGCTCAAAGCCAGAATCTCGATGTTTGGACGCGATACCCCGGTCGAACTGGAGTTCGGTCAGGTTGATAAGATATAGATTGCCGGGCGGAGACGCTTACGGGCAATGACAGACTGGAAGAAAGGAGGAAGATTATATGGCTAAGAAAATCGAAGGGCTTATCAAGCTGCAGATCCCTGCGGGGGCGGCTAATCCGGCGCCGCCGGTTGGTCCCGCTCTCGGACAAAAGGGCGTAAACATCATGGATTTTTGTAAACAGTTCAACGCAAAAACCCAGGATCAGCAAGGATTGATAATCCCGGTTGTTATAACTGTATATGCGGATAGGTCATTCACATTTATCACAAAGACCCCGCCGGCAGCGGTTCTGCTAAAGAAAGCGGCGAACCTGCAGTCCGGATCGGGCGAACCTAACAAAAAAAAGGTCGCAACCTTGACTACCGCGCAGGCACGTGAAATCGCGGAGCTGAAGATGCCGGATCTGAACGCGGCGAACGTGGAAAGCGCGACGGAAATGATCAAGGGTACGGCTAAAAGTATGGGGATCGTGATACAAGACTAACATGTGGGAGGCGGAAGCCGTTTGAACCACAGAGAGGTAAGGAAAATGCCAAAAAGAGGTAAAAATTACAAGGAGCTGGCCAAGATCGTTGACAAGACGGCATTATATGAAGTCAACGACGCGATAGATCTAGTGATTAAAACCGCCAAGGCCAAATTCGACGAGACCGTTGAGGTACACGCGAGGTTAGGCGTTGACGGTAGGCACGCGGATCAACAGGTAAGAGGCGCGATCGTTTTGCCGCACGGCACAGGCAAATCCGTCAGGGTGCTGGTGTTCGCGAAGGGACCGAAGGCGCAGGAAGCGGAAGCGGCAGGCGCGGAATACGTAGGCGCCGAGGAACTCGCACAGAAGATCCAAAGCGAAAGCTGGTTCGATTTTGATGTGGTCGTCGCGACCCCGGATATGATGAGCGTCGTAGGAAGACTCGGTAAGCTGCTGGGTCCCAAGGGACTTATGCCGAACCCGAAATCAGGAACCGTAACGATGGACATAGAGAAGGCCTTGCAGGATATTAAAGCAGGTAAGGTTGAGTATCGTCTGGATAAGACCAATATAATTCATACGCCGATAGGTAAGGCTTCATTCGGTGAGGAGAAATTGCTCGGCAATTTCAACGCTTTGATGGAGGCTATCGTAAAGGCGAAGCCTGCGGCTGCGAAGGGACAGTATCTTAAGAGCGTCACCCTGGCGGCCACCATGGGACCCGGCGTAAAGGTCAACCCGATGAAGCTTGTCTTTAACTAGGGAAACCTGACGCGGCGTTCGGGTAGTAAGCCAGATAATAAGGCGGGCGGGATTGAACCCGCTGCACAGACACGGCGAAGCGGAGCAGGTCTGTGAAAAATTGAATAACGCCATAGACAGCAGGAGCGCACTGCGCTTAATTTGTCGCATTATACATGGACGGGCATGACACAGGCGAATAAGTCTGGATTCATGAGTGATCATGTTCGCGGCACCCTGCCGAGGCAGCACAAAAGCAATGCTTGCTGCTTATACCGGCTCTTTTGTCTATGGATTTGTCTATGGGATAAAAGAGCCTTTATTATACCGCAATTCAAAGAAAGGAGAAATATTAATGCCATCAGCAGAACACCTTAAAGAAAAACAGGCAGTCATTGACGAGATTAAGGGAAAATTCAGTAAAGCACAATCGGCGGTAGTGATTGACTACATAGGCATTAATGTCGCCGAGGCCGACACGATGAGGAAAAAACTTCGCGAAGCTGAGGTTGACTACAAGGTCTATAAAAACACGCTTGTGAAAAGGGCGATAGAGGGTACGGATTATTCCGCGCTGTCGGAAGCTCTGGTCGGGCCGAGCGCCATTGCCTTCGGCGTTGAGGATTCCATAGCTCCGGCAAGGGTACTCAATGGATTATTCAAAGAATTCAAGAAGATGGAGTTCAAAGCCGGCATAATCGAGGGTACATTTTTTGACGCAGAAAAGCTCAAGGAGATCGCCTTGTTGCCGACAAAGAATGAACTCATCGGAAGGTTCCTCGGAAGTATCCAGTCGCCGATCAGCAAGCTTACGCGTACATTCAAAGCAGTGGCCGACGCGATGGAAGACGGGACATTAGCATCTGCTAAGACCGATGCGGCGGATGCAGCACCTGCGGCTGAAGCTGCGGCAGCTGAAACAGCGCCTGCGACGGATGTGACAGCAGCGCCCGAAGCAGCGCCTGCGGCAGAAGCAGCGCCTGCGACGGAAGCCCCTGCGGCAGAAGCAGCGCCTGCGAAAGCGAAAGCGTCCGCATCGGATGTAGTACCTGCGGCCGAAGCGGCGGCAGCTGAAACAGCGCCCGTGACGGTTGCAGCGCCTGAAGCAGCGCCTGCGACGGAAGCCCCGGCGGCAGCTGAAACAGCAACACCGGCGGATGAAACAAAATAGCATGGAATATAAAAATAAATTTGGATGGAACTTAAAAAATAAATACGGAGGGAAAAAATGAATATCGAACAGATCATTGAGGCTATTAAAGGCATGACCGTTTTAGAGATCAACGAGCTTGTAAAGGCTTGTGAAGAGGAATTCGGCGTTTCCGCGGCAGCGCCCATCGCTGTGGCAGGCGCGGCGCCGGTTGCGGCAGTTGAGGAACAGACGGAGTTCACCGTCGTACTTAATGGTGCGGGAGCAGAAAAGATCAAGGTTATCAAGGTCGTCAGAGAATTGACGGGTCTGGGTCTGAAGGAAGCGAAGGATGTGGTGGACAGCGCCCCGTCGAACATCAAAGAAGGCATCGAAAAGAGCGAGGCGGAAGCTATCAAGAAGCAGCTTGAGGATGTCGGCGCCAGTGTCGAACTCAAATAAGCGGTTTCGATCGATATGCTTGAGCAGTAAACAAATAAGAAATATACTGTAATTTGTGTGATGCTGAGTCCAGTATAGGTATAAATAGCGGCGGTAATACTGTGTTAAGTATTACCGCCGCTTTGTTAAAAATGCCGTGCCGCTTACCCAAATGCTGTTGCGCAAAGCGCCGCACTGCTTCCCCAAATGCTGTTGCTGAAAGCGCCGCACTGCTTCCCCAAATGATGTTACTCGAAACGCCGCACCAATATTTAAATTAAAATTGTAATTTTTTTCATGATTTTGACGATATTAATAATGCCTTTATTTTGCATTATTGATATTTTTTTTGTTTCAATTGAGGGAGCGCGGGAATAAATTATGTCTCAGCACGAACTCAGGAGCAGATAAGGGAATTCGGTGCACACGATTGATTGTTTAAAGGAGCAGGATGGGGGAGAATATGATAAGTAAAGAAATTGCGAAGGATTTTTATTGGGTAGGAAGTTTGGATCCTGAGTTGCGGATATTTGACATTGTAATGGAAACGGAATTCGGGACCACCTACAACTCTTATGTACTAAAGGGTTCGAAGAAAACGGCCTTGTTTGAATCGTCGAAGGCGAAGTTTTTCAATTCATATGTTGCGGGAGTCAGTGAGCTTGTGGATATTGGCGAGATCGATTACTTGGTAATCGATCACACAGAGCCGGATCACTCAGGCGCCATAGAGAAATTGCTTGAGATAAATCCGAAACTGAAGCTGGTAGGCTCTCCTGCCGCGATAAATTTCATGAAGGAAATCTGCAATCGGGACTTTAATTATACACTTGTGAAGGATGGAGATGAGCTGTCGTTAGGTGATAAGACGCTGAAATTTATCTCCGCCGCAAATCTGCATTGGCCGGACAGCATGTTCACTTATATCAAGGAGATCGAGACCCTTGTAACATGCGACATGTTCGGCTGCCATTACAGCAGCGAGGGGATAACAAATGATAAGATAGAGGATCATGAGGGCTATAAACGAGCACTAAAGTACTATTTCGATAATATTATGGGACCGTTCAAGGCGGATGTGCGGAAGGCCTTGGAGAAGATCAAGCAGTTACCGATAAAGGTGATAGCGGTCGGACACGGACCCGTTCTCATCGACAGACCGCAGAACATCGTAGACCAGTATAAGAATTGGGCCTTTGAGTTTAACCCAAATACGAAGAAGACGGTGGTGATTCCTTATGTTTCGGCGTATGGCTATACGGAAAGTATAGCAAAGAAGATAGAAGAAGGCATTCACGCGGCCGACGATTTGGACGTGAAGCTTTTTGATGTTATCAAATCCGATAGTGCGGAGATATTAAAGGAAATGGAAAACGCGGACGGTATTCTATTTGGAACGCCGACGATAATAGGCGAGGCGCTGAAGCCTATATGGGATCTAACGACGTCCATGTTTTCAAGGATCTATAGCGGCAAGTTCGCGTCCGCCTTCGGATCTTACGGTTGGAGCGGAGAGGGCGTCACAAATATCATAGGGCGTCTTGCACAGCTGAAACTAAAAATTTACGGCGAGGGGCTGAAAATCCGATTCAAACCGGGTGAAACTGACTTGCAAGAGGCATATGAGTTCGGATACGGTTTTGGTAAGTCCGTGATGGAGGGCAAGTTTGTTGCGCCTAAGAAAGCGGGGGTGGTAAAACGCGCGTGGAAGTGCCTTATCTGCGGTGAAATCGTCTACAGCGACGAGGCGCCGGCGGCCTGTCCTGTATGCGGCGTGGGGCCGGAACAATTTGTCGAGATAGAAGTGGGGGATACGGATTTTGTATCGGCGAGCGGCGAACGTTTCATTATCATAGGTAACGGAGCAGCAGGAACAGCGGCGTGTGAAGAAATAAGAAAACGCAACAAAAACTGCTCTATAGAAGTCTTCAGCCGTGAGAGCATCCCCGCGTATAACCGGCCTATGCTTACAAAGGGCATTTTATCAGAATTGGATACCTTAAACTTCTTCCTGAAACCTGAAGGATGGTATAATGAAAATAATATCAGTCTGACATTAAACACCGAGGTAGTGGCAATTAACACTGAGAAGAAGGTGATCAGCCTGAAAAACGGCGGGACGCGCGAGTATGACAAACTCATAATAGCAACAGGCGCGGATTCATTCAGACCGCCGTTCCAGGGCGGCGAGCTGGAAGGGGTCTTCGCGATCAGGACATTAGCGGATGTTAACGCCATTCAGAAATATATGGAAAATGTAAATAATGCTGTGGTAATCGGCGGCGGCGTGCTTGGACTTGAAGCGGCGTGGGAGATAAAAAAGACGGGAAGCAACGTAACCGTCGTAGAAGGCGGCGGCGGTTTGATGCGCAGACAGCTCGACGCAAAAGCCAGCGAACTCTTGAAAAAAGCGGCGATTAAAGCCGGCGTATCGGTTTTCACAGGCGAGGGGATCGCTGAGATCACCGGCGCGGAAAAGGTCACAGGGGTAAAACTGGCGGACGGTACATTGCTGAACGCCGATATTGTCATTCTTTCAACGGGCGTGCGGCAAAACGTTGATCTGGCAAAGGACGCGGGCATTCAGACAGATCGTTCTATAGAAGTAGGGGACAGGATGGAAACAAGCGTCGCCGACGTTTACGCGTGCGGCGACTGCGCCTCGCATAACGGCAAGAATTATGCGATATGGCTTCAGGCGGCTGAAATGGGCAAGACGGCCGGTATTAACGCTGTAGGCGACGAGAGCGAATACGAGCCGGTGGTTCCCTCGAACGCGTTCAACGGCTTGGGCATATCCCTATTCGCCGTAGGCGACAACGGTTCGGATTCCGCCAAGAAATATAAGACATTCGAAATCCACGATGAGGGTAAGGGAATATACGAGAAACTTTACTTTGTAAACAATCGCTTCACGGGCGGAATATTGATAGGCGACGTGTCGAAATCGGCGGAATTGCTGAATGGATACAAAAATAGTGAAACGCTGGAAAGTATGGTAAATAAAGGCGTGTAAGGGCTTGCGAGGATAAGCGCGCCTTAAGATGAGGCGAACGGGGTGGTGTAAATCACTCGGCGGCGGCAAAGCGGCGTCGGGGTGCGTAATCTCAGCGGAGGACAATAGGCGGCGGACGGTAAACCGCGGTTTTTCAGGCGAGGCGGCGCCGCTGCGAGATCGCCCGGCTGCGCCAAAGCAGTGCGAATACACTCAGCGCCGACATGGCAGTCGCGCTGAGCCACAGCGAGTTTATACTTCCCGTATAAGCCGCGCAGCCTTCGAGAAAGAATGCGATAGGCAGGAAGGGCTTCATAAAGGGTGGAGCGAGAGCCAAACCCCATATGGCGCCGCCGGCGGTCATATTCAAGATAAGCCAGGGCAGCAGGATCCATACGGCTTGACGGCGGAGACCGAGGGCGGCGATCAAACCGCTTGCCGCCGCGCAATAAACGCATAAGGCTGCGAAGGAAAGGATAACATTGAGCTCCGGCGCTTTCCCGTATAAAAGGACTCCGGAACCCAGGCATATGAATGTAAGTACTGCCCACACACTTAGAAGAGCGAACGCGGCGCTGAAAAAATCGCGTATAAGAGCCTGACTGCCGCGTGCGGTCAGGCGTTTCATATCTGTGCCCGGCATTATAGACGCGCCGTAAAATGTCAGGAGGAGAACGAAGATCGCGGGGGCGCCAAAGCCCGGAGTAAGACTCAGGGGGTCGTAAGTGAGCGGCGGCCCCTCATAGCTTACGGTGAGGACAGGCGTAAAGTCCTGCTCAAGCTCAGGCGTATAGGCGCCCAGCGCCGTCATTTCAGACCTGAACTGTTCTTCAGCGCGCAGCTTCAGCACAGCCGCGACGATATATTCCTTAGCCACAAGCCCCGCATCAGTGCCCGGCGACGGGTGGAATATCACAGAATCCGCGCCGCTTCCCGAAATACGCTCGCTGAAATCGTCCGGGATGAGGATCGCGGCGAGCACTCTTTGATCTCGCGCCATTTCCATAGCTTCCGCAGCTGTGTCGGTTACGACAACGCTGAGTTCCGGGATCTCAGACAGAAAGTCCATGAATTCAGCGTAAACGCGACTCTCATCATCACTGAATACGGCAATCCTCAAAGCGGGCGGGCGTTCACTCAGTACATAGGAAGCCATGTAACCGAAGCCTGTCTGGCATATGATCAGCAGGATAAGCAGCCATCGATAGGACAGCAGTTCCTTGATGTGAGATAAGTACATCCTCAGCATTTCACAGCCCTCCGCTTAAACACGACGACGAACAGGCATAGAGCAGAAAGCGCCAGACATGAAAAAATGGAAATGTCTGGGAATTCGCCGCCGAGCAGCCATTCTGTAAGCTTCACATTCAGGTAGGCGGGATTCATGTACAAAAATCCCATGTTCATGAGATAAGTGGGATAAAAGCCGCCGCCGGTGAATAGGAAAAAGAGGATCGCCGCGGCAGAGGCGAGCAGTGTGTGACGAGCGCTGCGCGCGGTAAATGATATTAACATGAACACAGGGGATACTGCGATAGTAATTATCGCAGTTGAAGCGGCAATACCCATAATGCCGGGATTTTCGGAGAAGCTTGCGACGAGGCCGCTGGGATTTGCGGCGGTTCCTCCGATTCCCGCGGCGCTTGAACCCGCAATGAGCTTTGCGGCAAGTCCCAACAATACGCACAGAGAGATATTGATGAGAAGGCACTGGATGAGTTTTGCCGCGAAAATATGGCTTACGCCTAGGCCGCGCAGGGAGAGCCGTCTTGTGCGGCCGCTCTCGAATTGCCCGGCGAGCATGGTAAAAGCGCACATTGAGCCGCCGGAACAGATTATGAAGATGATCAGCGAAATGAGTTGGACGCTGTATGGATCCGCCGCGTCCGATACTGTTTCAACAAACCGTCTGTGCATGAGGGCGTCGCTCAGCAGTAAGATCGAGTAGTCGGAGTAGGCTTTCTGGAAATCTGCGGGCTTATCATAATAGATGGCTGCGGCGCGGCGATATTCGTTCACAGCCGATTGCATGGTATTCATGGCTCTTGCGGCGCCTACAGTCATGGTGTAGGCAGAAGCGCCCGACATGGCGTCGCGCGCGCTTATTTTTATCTCGGCGGGGCGGTTATGGATGAGAGAGCCGACTATATCGGGCGGGAGTTCGGCGACTACGGACACTTCCCCTTGTAGCAGCAGTTTCTCAGCCTCATCTTTCTCGCACCATATTATATCAGAGACCTCAGGCAGATCGCAGAGCATAGCGTAAAGAGCTTGGGCGTAGTCGCTGTCGTCTGGGTTTATGAGGGCAATGGTGATCGGCGGAGGTGAACCGGATTTAAAGAATGAAGACGGGAGACTGACAGCACAGACAATGCACGTAAGCGCCAATGCGGATGCGAGCGCTAAAAAAGCCCCGCTTTTTATAAAATGCTTCAGATCATCAAAAAATAGGGTGAAAATGGCGGATAAGTTTCTCATAATAAGCGCCGTTCTGTCGCTGCCGTCCTCTGTGTTTCTCGCAAGGACGCGTCGGGCAATGAGATGATGCGGTCGCATAAATCGTCTAAATCTCCGGAATCGTGGGATACAAGTACGATGGCGGCGCCATCGCCTAGCGTGTCGCGTATGATGCCGCGCACAAGCGGACGCGCCTCAGCGTCGAGAGCTGAAAACACTTCGTCGAGAAGCAATACATCAGGCTTGCACATCAGAGCGGCCGCGAGGTTGACCCGCTGCCTCATGCCCGCCGAGCAAAGGCCGAGCCGCTTGTTTAAAAACTCGGAGATCGCGCATTTTTCAGCTAAAGCTTCCAACCTGGAGCGAGCTTCTGAGGATGAGAGGCGGCAAAGCGCGCCCTCAAACAGCAGATTGTCGCGGCAGGAGAGCAAGCCGGAGAGACCATCGCGCTGCATGACATAGCCGATCTCGCCCCGTGTGCGGATTTGACCGGAGTCAGGACGGCACAGGCCGGCTATAATATCCAGAAGCGTAGTCTTGCCGCTACCGTTACAGCCTTCCAAACCGAGAACCTCGCCGGCGTTTAGCTTAAACGAGATAGGAGAGAAGAGCGGCGCCCCATAGCGCTTTACGATCCCGTCGGCCGTTATCAGCGTATTTTCAGACATATTAACACCCATTCCGCCGCTGACGCATGCGGCGCAAATAGTGTGAAATACAGACTTTCATACTATTGTCCATTATCACACACATAATCAAATAGCCGTAGCGCCGTTAAGACCACGGCGCCGACGGACGAGTCATCGCAAACTCTGTTCCGGCAGCATGGGCTGCGACGACATAAAATAATTGGCAATAAAGCCTGAGAGATCATAGCCCGACGACTCTATGTCTTCGATAAGGCTTGTCACACCGCTGATCAACAGCATAACGTTCAGATTAGCAGTGGGATTCTTAGAGTCGAGATATATGACGTCGTCTAAAGCCGGTGTGTCAAGAGTTCCTTTCCCGATGGAAGATTCGGCCGAAATATTTATTACCGCGTCGGGCGCCATGACGAGATTAAGCGTCATATTCATGCCCTTTGGACTGGAGTCCGCCGAAACGGTTCCGGTCGTCTCATTCAAAAAAGCTCGGACTGTCGGGTCAAGCTCGGGGAGAACGGACGCCATAGCTGCGCCGTCGAAATCCAGGTCAAAGGAGACGACCCAGGCGCCGCCCTGCATACCTATATTAAGCGATGAAAATTCTCCTAATTCGGCAGTACCGTATGCGCTTTCGCAATTGATCGTGCCGCTGCTTGAGGAAGCGGTACTGTTAAGTTCGCCGAATAGACGGAACGATTCGCGGCTGTCGGAGACTTTAAATTCATATCCGATGTTGTGAATCACGTTTAAGGAGACTTCAAGATCGTCTGCGAACAGTGCAAAGCCGGCAGGCAAGTTATTGCGATCAATGTATATTTTTAAAACTGCGCTGTGATAGGCAGTTGCGTCGTTTAATTCCAGGTCGTTGAGAGTGCGGTCGATCAATTCGGCCAGATAATCGGGCGTCAGCGGGCTATCGCTCAGAAGTCTGTAATAATGCGTTTCGTTGAGAAAATCGCTGACCGCGCTCAGATAGCCGCCGTTATCGCGGATTACTTGAAGCGCCGCTGTGAGAGCCGCGGATATATTGTTGCTGTTAAGCGCGACGCTTGCAGCGTGAATCGGCGCGGAGTTTGCATTAGCATATAAGTAGTCGCCTTTTTCCAGTGAGAAATCCAGGAATTCAGCGGAAGCTTCCAGCATCTGACTCAGCATAGGGCGCAATTCTTCGCGATGCGCGTACATGGATTGGACGACTAACTGTGAAGATACTGTATCGGCGCCGGAGAATAATTCTGTAATATCGGAGGCGCGGAATGGTTCCGACAGCCCCAAGTTTTCATAGCTCATCGCCAATGTCGAGGGATAAAGCTCGGGAATGTTAACATACAGAGCGTCGTCAAGTGAAAACGACATATTGAGTTTGTCGTCGCCGGCAATGCTCCAGCTTAAATCGGCGTTTGTTTTTAAAAATTCACTGCTCAAATCCGAACTGAAAGATAGATTGAAAGCTGATTGTCCCAGCATATGTACGATCTCCGATGAATTCGCATATCCGTAGACGTTTGAAAATCTCGTGTCTAGATAATTCTCACTTATATCCGCCGAAATGTTGAACATACCGCTGGAAATGGCGCCGTCGCCTCCGTATATGTTTGCGATTGATGTGAACGCAGTGTCAATATATGAACTGAGTGCGCCGACTATATAATTTTTTGAATATTTTTCGGCGCCTGCCGTGAGTTCGGCAAAATCACGAGCCAAAACCCGTGACGCGGCGAACACACCGCCGAACACAAGCAGACAGGCCAATATCACCACGGCAATCACTATGCCGAACCTTCGCGGCTTCCGCGCGGGAGGGGCGCCGCAATTATAGCAAAACTGAGCCTTATCGTTGATCTCAACCCCACAGTTCGAACATTTCATAATCCGCATCCTCCCTATCATATATTTATTATTATACTATTCTCAATTTACCGTATATTTAATGTTAACAGTTATTTCGCCGTTGTCGCGATAAACCGTCAGAACATCATCTTGTTTTTGATTGCCAACATTTAATTGACCCCTTGTTTTAGGAGCAATTAAGAGCAATTAAAGAGCAATTGAAGAGCCATTGGCGATTAGCAAAAGGCCTTGAAGAGAAGAAGATAAAAGCGTAAGCTGCTATTTATATTTTATCCAGTTTGCTAAAGCGAAACCGAGAAAAACAGCTATTATGGCGCCGGCGAGGTTCAAAATAGTATTTTCGGCAGCCTGAAGATATTGTTCGCTTTCAAGAAAAACTACTGTCTCCAAGCTGAACGCTGAAAATGTGCTTAGGCCGCCTAACAAACCTGTGACAAGGAATAGTTTGGCATTTTGGTTAATGTTTCCGGATTGGCGTTCCAGACCGATGATGAGACCGATCAGGAATCCGGCTATTACATTTGACGCTAAAGTGCCCAGCGGCAGATGAAATCCCGTCGCGCTCAATATTTTAGTAATCAAATGGCGGGCACAGGCCCCTATGAAACCGCCTGCGCCAACAGCGATTAGTTCCATATAAACCCCCGGGGAGAACGTCATTCCCTTTACATCATTGGTGCGTTCTGACAGCTTCTCTAATCCTGTTAGCTTCTTCCAGCAGAGCGTCAAGCTCTTGTTCAAGCTGAGTAATCTCCGCGTCTTGTTCAAGCTGAGCTGTGGTCTCAATGGCATTCCGTATTTCGCGCCGCATAGCTTTCGCACCGCATTGCTTTCAAGTCGCATTGCTTCCAAAATGCATCGCTATAAACTTAACATATTTCAGAGAATTTTGCAACGCATTTGGGGGATTTTATATTTTTTCTTCGCAAACTATTGACAAAAAAAATCTCAGTGGTATAGTAGAGTAGAACTTAACTATATATAACATATATGACTAGTATGTTATTGCTGTCGCGATTATTCAGGTGGGAAATGACAAATTCAAATACACAAATAAATATCGACGTACGTGCAGGGAACGGTGCACGGGCGAAAGCCGACGCAGCCGCCAATATCGGTGTACAAGAGAAAACCGATGCACATGCAGGGCGCAGCACGAATACGGGGATAGATCATCTTTACTGTCCGAGATGCGGCGCCGGATATGCGTATGATTCTATTGTCCAGTTGTGCAGATGCGGCTCTCCGCTTTTGGTGAAGTACGATTTAAAGAAGGTGGGGGAGAGCCTGAAAAAATTCGATCTGACGGCTCGGGCGCCGGATCTTTGGCGCTACAAGGAATTACTCCCTGTGGAATATGAAGACAACATCGTATCACTAGGAGAGGGTTTCACGCCTGTTTTGCCTCTTCGCAAGCTGGGTGCGGCCACGGATATAGATGAGCTTTACATCAAGGATGAAGGGATAATCCCTACGGGAACCTTCAAAGCCAGAGGCGCCGCTGTCGGCGTATCCAAGGCGAAAGAATTGGGCGTGCGGACGCTGATCATGCCCACCAACGGCAATGCAGGCGCGGCTTGGGCGATCTACGGCGCCAGAGCCGGATTGAACGTGAAGATCGTCATGCCTAAGGATGCGCCCGCTATTACGCGTAATGAATGCGCCGCCGCCAATGCCGGCTTGTATCTGGTGGATGGATTGATCAGCGATTGCGGAAAAATTGTAGCGCGTTCCGTGTCCGTGCACGGATGGTATGACGCCTCGACGCTGAAAGAACCGTACCGCATAGAGGGCAAAAAGACCATGGGGCTGGAAATAGCGGAGCAGTTCGGCTGGGAACTCCCAGATGTGATCCTCTATCCCACGGGAGGCGGCGTCGGACTTATAGGCATCTATAAAGCCCTGCGGGAATTGCGGGAATTAGGATGGATAGGCAAAAGACTGCCGCGTCTTGTAGCGGTTCAAGCCGAGGGCTGCGCGCCCATCGTCAAGGCCTTCGAAGAGGGGCGAACCGAATCCGTATTCTGGGAGAATTCGCATACTCTGGCTTTCGGCATCAACGTGCCTAAGGCTCTAGGCGATTTCCTCGTTCTCGAAGCCATTCGCGAAACCGAGGGTTGCGCCGTAGCCGCAAGTGACGATGAGATACTGGCGGCATTGTCGGAATTAGCCGCGGGCGAGGGCATTTTCGTCTGCCCTGAAGGCGCTGCACTCTACGCGGCCGTTAAAAAACTCAGGTCGAAGGGCTGGCTCGGCAAGCGAGACAGGATTGTGATGCTGAATACCGGCGCCGGGATTAAATATCCGGACACACTGAACTTCAGCCCGCCTTATTTGGATTTGGATCAGACACTGTAGAGGTAACAACATGGCTTTTAACTGGGACTTCATAA
>JAISED010000033.1 GCA_031264295.1 Eubacteriales Family XIII. Incertae Sedis bacterium
ACGTATGTTTTTTATGACCCTCAAACGTTCATTTCTCGTCGGAATCCGGGAGAAAAATCTTTCTGCTGTATCTCGCAAGCTTTGCCTTTACTCAATTACAGAACAACGCAATTGGCTCGCCAACGTTTTTCGCTATTGCCAAACTTAATCCTCTTAAAATCTCTTAAAATTCTCTTAAAAACGCAGATTTTTCTATTGGAATTTTCTTAAAAACGTGCTATAGTATACATTGACTGAAAAGATGTTTTTAAACAGAGGTGTGCATATGTACAGAAAAGCTTTCAAAGAACTTGTAGCGTGGAAAAGCAGTCCGCGCCGAAAACCCCTTGTTTTAAAGGGCGCGCGGCAGGTCGGCAAGACTTGGCTTATGCGGGAATTTGCGAGCGAAGCGTATGACGATTCGATTTATATCAGCTTTGACAAAGATGCCGGTGCTGTAAAAATCTTTGACGAAACGAAAGACCCGAAGCTGATTTTGGAACGGCTTGGTTTTATTCGCGGAAAGGCGATTCTGCCCGAAAAAACGCTCATCATTTTAGACGAGATTCAAGAATGCCCGAACGCGCTGGGAAGTCTCAAATACTTTAACGAGGAAGCGAATGAGTACCATGTCATTACCGCAGGGAGTTTGCTCGGTACTTATCTTGCTCAACCGATGTCTTACCCTGTCGGGAAAGTGAATCTCATGAATGTGTACCCGCTGACATTTGAGGAATATTTGGCCGCCGCCGATACGGGCATGTATCAGTATTTTTGTTCTGTTAAATCGGATAATGATTATGTTGCGGCATTTCATAGTAAGATGACGGAGCATTACAAGAAATACCTGATTATAGGCGGCATGCCTGAATGCGTTCAAAGTTGGATAAGCAACGCCGACCCCGAAGAAATCACAACTATACAGAATGAGATCATCTCATTTTATGAGAACGACTTTACCAAACACAGCGGCAGGGTTAACAGCGGGCGCATCCTGCAAGTCTTTCGCAGTATCGTCCCGCAGCTTGCGAAAGAAAATAACGAGAAATTTATGTATGCCGCAATCGCAAAAAGCGCGCGCGCAAAGGATTTTGAGGATGCCATTGAGTGGCTTGTATCCAGCGGCATAGTGTACCGTATTTTAAATGTATCCAAGCCCGAATATCCTCTAAAAGCCTATGAAATGATGAACTACTTCAAGCTTTTCCTGATCGATGTGGGGTTGATAAAGCATATCGCAGGGCTTACAAATAAATCAATCCTACTCGCTGATGCGTTTCAGTTCAAAGGACAGCTTGCCGAGAACTATATCTTGGAGCAGTTTACACCCCTGTTAGATCAAGCTCCCCATTTCTATTCCTTTGCACAAGAGCGCGAAATCGACTTTATCATTCAACACGGGGAATCCATCATCCCTATCGAAGTAAAGTCAGGCGGCAATAAAAAAGCGGTCAGTTTCAAGAGTTACATCACCAAGCATGCCCCCGAAACCGCGATTCGGTTCAGCACAAACGAGTTTTTAAAGAACGGCGCCATTACAAATATCCCGCTATACTTCGTCGGTAAACTCTTTGAACTCGCCTCGAAGTTTTAGGACATGAACGGCATTATTCCTGCGGCATTACCGGAAAACCGCGGCATTACCGGAAAACCACGCCATTCCGCTCAGAATACCTCAGCAAGATCACGGCGATGATGAAGCTGATTAATTCAGCAATGCCCAGCGAATACCATACTATTTCCGGGGCAAATAGCCGGGGAAGCAGCAGAATTAACGCAGAATTCAACACTATACATCTGCAGGAAGCGAGAATTAGCGCCTGCGCCGTCCTCTTTGTCGAGTACAAATATGAGCCAATCATCAAATTCGATGCGATCAGCATAAATCCCCATCCGAATTTCGGAAGCGCGTCCGCAACAGTATTTATCAATACGGGTTCGGATCCGAATAATGAGTATATGCGCACCCCGAAGATGAGTAAAAGTGAATACACCGCCCCACTTGCGAAGAAATTAATAATAATGCCCGAACGGAAGTAAAATTTCATTTCATTGGCGTCTTTCCTTCCGTAGTTTTGGCCTATCAATGGTTGTAAACCCTCCGAAACTCCGAGGAATATACCCATTACAAATGAAAACAGATATGATATGACGCTGAATGCGGATACGGACATGTCTCCCAAAGCGTCAATCAGAATACGATTCATGCAAAATGTTGTGATTGGAGTACCGAGTTGAAATAACATTTCGGGTAAACCACGCTTAAAAATTTTACCTATAAGTGTCCATGAAAAGGCTGCCTTACCGAGGCGCAAAACCCCTTTGCGGCGGGCAAAATGTGTCATCAGAATAGCAACAACCAAAACCTCGCCCGCGCCGGTGGCAAGCGCCGCGCCCTTCACTCCCATCTGCAGCGGAAATATAAACAGCCAGTCGAGAAATACATTCGTGCATGCGCCTACAATGACCGCTATTCCTACAAGTTTCGGTGAGCCGTCGTTGCGTACAAATCCTTGCAGGATATAACTCAAGGTCAATGGCAAGAAAAACATTGCGCTGTAAAAAATGTAGTCGGAAGTCATTTCAAAAAACGTGATGTTTGCGCCTAACAACATGGCAATTTTACGAGGAAAAGATATGCTCACTATTGTCAATATCATTGCCGCGAAAAGTGCCAGCAGCGTTGCGTGGCGAAAAGCATCGTTTGCCCCGCGTTTATCGCCGCGTCCCAAGCGGATCGCCGTGATCGTAATGCCGCCGACGGTCATCAGAGTACAGAGGGCGTCTACAAACAGAATAAAAGGCATAGCCATATTAACGGCGCCAAGCGCATCCATGCCAACGCCCCTGCCCACAAATATTCCGTCCACAACGATGTATAAAAATGTACCGCACATCGCAATAATCGAGGGGACAGTGTAATTCAAAAGATTTTTCTTTCTAGATGCTGTTCGCTTATTTCCCATCAGATATTACCCCATCGAATTTAATTGTACATTACTATTTTATTTTTGTCAAAAGGAAGGTTTTTCCGCTGTGGGTTTCAAAATACTTGAGATTCGGTCAGGTTTATGATAACATTATTTTAGACGACATCGATCAAGTAGATAACACCGAGTTATACTCTCGAATGCTCGCCGAGTTCCCCTCATGGCTCAAAGAAGCCGGGCATTTGGGGATTATTTAGACAGTATGGCGCATAATGCCGAGCTTAGTCTAAACCATAGCTCCCATAGCTTCTTATCTGTATAGGCAAGCTCATTCCGCTAATGCCTTGAGCGCAAGCAGATAGCTCTTGACGCCCAAGCCGGATATACTGCCAATGCATACGGGCGCGATGACGGAATGGCGACGGAATTCCTCGCGCGCGAACACATTCGTCATATGAACTTCTATTACGGGGGCGCTTATCGCCGATATCGCATCCCTTATGGCAATACTATAGTGTGTATACGCAGCCGCATTGAGGATTATCCCGTCAGCTGCGGCAGCGTTTTGTATGGCTGTAACTATGTCTCCCTCTGAATTGCTCTGAAAAAATTCATAATCGATCTCCATCGACAGTGCTTCGTCCTCAATTATTCCCTCCAGCTCCTTGAGGGTGAGCGTTCCGTATTTACCTGTTTCCCTGACGCCCAGCATATTCATATTCGGTCCGTTAATAATCACAATCTTCATAATAGTACTCCTATAATGTATTCTTGTAACATCCTATGACTTCAAAGTATTCGCATGTCACCGAAGCGTGACGCAGCACTTCAACCGTATGATCATCCAGTATATTGCCCTGTACTTCCACGAAAAACCTGTACTCGCCCGGTGTAACCGGTCTTGATTCTATACGCAGCAGGTTCATACCACCGGACATAAATGGCAGCAATATCTCGCAAAGCGCCCCACTGCGATGCGGCGCTGAAAACGTCACCGATATGAGATCGTCTGTCTCATCATACTCCGGCTCTGTAGAAATCACCACAAATGAAGTACTGTTGTTGGACACGTCCATTATATCCGGCGCCAGTACCTTGAGTCCGTTGAGTTCGCCAGCCAGACGCGAACCGATGGCGGCTGTCCTGCCGCCGCGGGTGCTCGCCGCCGTCTGCGCCGCTACAGCCGTATTCCGACAAGCCGTCAGATCCCACGCTCTGTTTCTGAGAAAAGCTGAACACTGCCGAAAGCCCTCGGGATGGGAGAAGACCTCCCTCACGTCCTCCAATTCTGTGCCTTCAGGCGCCAACAGACAATGTTGTATATTAAGCCAGGTGCGCCCCACGATGAAACAGCCGTATTTACGCAGGAGATCGTATGTTTCCCCTATTGCGCCTGTTTTGGAATTCTCAATGGGAACCACACCGTAATCCGCCTTCTTATTTTTCACAGCCAGAAACACATCCTCGAATTCCGCTACAGCTTTCCGCGCAGCATCCGGGAACAGCTTTATAAGCGCCTGTTCACTCCAGGCGCCGGGGACGCCCTGAAATACACATGTCAAATCCGTGCGGCGCGGCTTTCTGGGCGGCGGCAACATGCCGAGTTCATCTGAAAAGAGGGATTTCCTCTGTTTCTCCTTGGAAATGGCCAGTATCGCGCGCATGAGAAGCTCCATTTCGCCCTTAAACTCGTCCCCCGCCAGCGCGACCGCCTGACTCACGACCTGCTGTTCACGGACATCATCCACTATCGCCAGATTGCCCATGCCCTTTACCTTAGCCACCTTCTTGGACAAGCCCATACGCTCTACGAACAGCGGCGCCATCTTCGAATCGACCACATCGATTTCGTCACGCAAGATCTTCAACTTCTCATTAGTATCCATACTCTTTCTCTCCTATCTATACTTCGCTTTATGCTTTATGCTTCATTCTTCATGCTTTATTCTTTATGCTTTATGCTTCATGCTTCATGCTTTATGCTTTATGCTGAAATTCGGTATTATCCTTCTGCTATATATCGGCAGCAGCGACAATCTCATGCACCTTCTCTACCTTACGCATTAACCTGCTGAACAGGTAGGGCGTTATGGACTGCTGTCCATCACACAGCGCCTTGACAGGCTGGTTATGCACCTCTATCATAAGCCCGTCAGCCCCCGCAGCGGCTGCCGCAAGCGACATTGAATACACCAAATCCCAATAACCCGTACCATGCGACGGATCCACTATTACCGGTAAATGGGAACGCTTTTTAATAACCGGTATAGCTGAAAGATCCAGGGTATTACGCGTAGCTGTTTCGAATGTTCTGATGCCGCGTTCGCATAGTATGACATGGTTGTTGCCTTCTTTCAGGATATACTCCGCCGCCATCAACATCTCGTCTATAGTGCTGGATAAACCGCGTTTCAGCAAAACCGGCTTGCCCGTTCTTCCTATTTCTCTCAGTAAAGGGAAGTTTTGCATATTTCTGGCGCCTATCTGAATCACGTCAACCTCCTTTTCGAAGATTTCAACGTACTCCTGCGACATTATCTCTGTGACGATGGGCAGTCCCGTCTTTTCCCTTGCTATCTTTAACAATTCAAGACCGTCGAGTCCGAGTCCTTGAAATGAATATGGCGAACTTCTGGGTTTGAAAGCGCCTCCCCGCAGGAAACCCGCCCCCGCAGTCTTAACATCCCTGGCTATCGACAGCATCTGTTCTTCGCTTTCGACTGAGCACGGACCTGCGATAACAGCGAACGCGCCCCCGCCGATCTTGCGCCCCGCGATTTCATAGATTGAATCTTTCGGGTGGAATTTTCGCCCCGCAAGCTTATACGGTTCGGAAATCTTCAAAACCTTCTCGACAAATTCATGTCTTACAATACTGTCCTCTGAAACCATCTCAGTAGCCCCCGCAAGTCCGATCATAAGCGTATTCTCCCCGTGAATGTCCTGAACGGCCAGTCCCATTTCAGACATTTCCCCGCGCAAACTGGTGATCTGTTCTTCTGTAGCCGTGTTTTTCAATACTATTATCATTTCTGTTCTCCCTTGCTATAGGCAAGCTCCGGAAATCATCACCGGACGATGCGACACTCATTTCCTGAGTTTTCCTATATTGGTATTATTTATCATTTCGAACATTTCCGCTTTGTTTATCTCACGTTCGAGAAAGAGTTCGTCTGCCAACAAAGCTTGATATATGAGCATTCCCAATCCGTTAAGTGTTTCTAGTCCCAATGCGTTCGCCGCCGCCAACAACGCAGTTTCAGCCGGGTTGTAGATAAGGTCGCAGACAAGGCCGGATGCCGGCATTGCCTTTAAAAATCCGAAAGAGCGGAAGTCCTCTTTGAACCCTTTCATCCCCAGAGGCGTAGCATTAATGATAATATCCGCGCCCTTCGCGGCTTTTTCCAAGTTTCCCTCTGTCAATTCCAGCGCCTCCACAGCAATTACATTTCTGGTTGCGTCCCCCGCGGAGTTCCTCGCAGCCGCAGCCGCCTCACGCGCCCTGCGCGCTATATCCTCTGCCGCTTCAATCCTTCTACTGAGTACAGTGACCTTCTTCGCTCCCTCCATGGCCGCCTTGAGGATCACCCCCGCCGCCGCGCCGCCCGCGCCGATCACCGTCACGCGCCGTCCGGCGTAAGCTTTCCCTCTCCGCTCAAGCGCAAAGAGAAGACCTCCCATATCTGTGTTATACCCTATAAACCTGCCATCCCTGACAAGCACCGTATTGACGGCGCCGCACAGCTCCGCGTCCCTGTCGATATCATCAAGGTACGCGATTATATCGCGTTTATGCGGTATCGTCACATTGAAGCCTTTAAGACCTGAGTTCCGCGCCGCGGTGATGAACTCGCCCAAACGCCCTGCCGGAACATGTATCTTATGGTATTGTAGGCACTCCGACGCCCGGCTGCCTGTGCCGCGATCGCCCGCCGGCGCTTCACCCTCTACGAATGCGTAACCGAGTCCGTCCGCCGACGCTTCACCCTCTACGAACGCGTAACCGCGGCCGCCCGCCGGCGCTTCACCCTCTACGAACGCGTAACCGAGTCCTCGTTCCGACGCCCGGCTGCTGAAGTATAAACGCCCAAGGCGAGCAAACACCGCGTTATGTATCTCCGGCGAAAGGGAATGCACGATCGGATCGCCTATCACGGCGTAAGCATCACCCGGATACTTGCTTCTGATTAGAGCGGCCAGCTTCTCAAAAGCCTCATCCATATCCCCGTCATTCACTATAGACGCGTCCGCATATTTCAGATACAGAACCCGTCTCTCTCTTTCCAGCGCAAAAATCCGCTCCGCTCCGTCCGCCAACAATGGCCTGCCTCCGCAGTCCACATCCTTCGCTATCAGCGCCGCGGGACGGTCTATAAATATCACAAAACCTCCCTCGCGCAAGGCTTGCATGTTCTCACTGCGCAGAACGACTCCTCCGCCGGTAGAAATAATCGTCCGCCTGCAAAGCGCCGCCTTAGCCGCAGCGCGGGTTTCCAGCCGCCGGAAATATTCTTCTCCGTGCTTCTCAAAAATCTCCGGTATCAAGGCGTTTTCACCCTTTTCGATTTCACCGTCCATATCGAAAAATCCCAAACCCAACTGTTGCGCCGCAGCGCAGCCCAGCGTGGTTTTTCCGCTTCCCGACAATCCTATCAGCACAATATTCTTCATGACATACACTCCAGTATGCTCAATGCCAAGCCCGCCTCCACCACCGGCGTCGCCCGCGGCGCTATGCAGGGATCATGTCTCCCTTTTATTTCCAGCTCAACATTTGTCATATGTTCAGGATCAACCGTTCGCTGCACCTTCGCTATGGACGCCGTCGGTTTTATCGCAACACGCAGTATAATCGGCGCTCCATTGCTTATACCGCCCAGTATACCCCCGTTATTATTTGTCCGCGAGCGGATGATCCCATCCTCCACATATAATTCATCATTAGCCTCACTGCCCCGCATGTGGGTAAGCGCGAAGCCGCCACCGAATTCCAAGCCCTTCACGCCGGGTATGGAAAACATCATAGCCGCCGCCACACTTTCTAAAGCGCCGAAAAAAGGTTCGCCGCAGCCGCCGGGTACTCCTAACGCCGCCGCTTCTACTATCCCGCCCACCGAGTCTCCTTCGCCCTTGGCCTCAAGTATCAGCGCCTGCATTGCATCACGAACACCCTCCGACGCCGGAAAGCGCGCCATAGATATTTTCTCCCACTCATCGGCTGTAGCCGGCGTTTCCGTGTCCTTCAGATTCCCCACCGACAATACGCGCCCGAATACCTTGACGCCGCGTCCGCCTATGATCTGCTTCGCCAATGCGCCCGCGAACACCAGCGGCGCGGTGAGCCTCCCGGAAAAATGTCCGCCGCCCCTCATATCCGCATGTCCGCTGTATTTCAGCAGGGCGGTCCAGTCGGCGTGACCCGGTCTGATCGCTTTCCCATAGTCGCCGGAACGCGCGTCGTTATTTCTGATCATCGCGCATAAAGGCGCGCCTGTCGTCTTTCCGTTCAACGTTCCGCTCAGGATTTCCGCAAGATCCGATTCATTTCTGGCGGTCGAAAACTCCGTTCCACCCGGCGCCCGACGCGACATTTCCACTGCAATCCTCTCCTCGTCTATACTCTCACCCGCGGGAAGCCCGTCAATAATTACGCCGATCGCCTTGCCGTGCGATTCACCGAATATGGATAATCTTATATGCCGTCCCCATGTATTCACGCCGTCCCCCCCGCTGCTTGAGCGTTATCATTATTCAAAGGCGTCCTCTCGAAATCCTCCCAGAAGTCCGGATATGACTTATTCACGTTATGCCAGCCCACAAGCTTCACCTCATTTTTGCAACGGATCGCAGCCAGAGCCATCGCCATAGCTATTCTATGATCATGATGGGCGTCCACCGTTACCCCTCCCGGCAATTCAGGCGCTCCGTGTATGGTCAATGAATCCGGTGTTTCTGATATATCCGCGCCGAGTTTAGAAAGCTCTTGTGTAAGCGCGAACAACCTGTCACTTTCTTTCAACCTGAGCCGGCCCGCGTTGATTATACGACTTGTCCCCTCGCAGAAGCAGCACAGTGCAGCCACCGGAGGCGCCAGATCCGGATTCTCCCTTGCGTCAACTGTAACACCGTTCAACTTGCCCGCATATACCGACAGCTTGCCGCCGTCCCACTTGATTTTCGCGCCCATTTTCTGCAATATTTGCAATATCGCAATATCTCCCTGCTTGCTGTCAGGACTCAATCCGGCGCAGCTCACATTGCATCCGAGCGCCGCCGCCGCAAGAAAATACGCCGCCTGTGAAAAATCGGTCTCCACCGTATATTCAGACGGCTTATAGTGCTGATCTCCGGAAACGCGAAAGGCATATTCCGTCGCTTCGCATGTCACACCGAAGCTGCGCATAACATCCATCGTCATTTCCGCGTATTGTCTGGATTCAAGCGGCGATTCAAGGTGAATCTCACTCTCTCCGCTCACCAAGGGCAATGCGAATAGCAGCCCCGATATGAACTGCGAACTCACATCCCCCGGCAATATGTACACGCCGCTTTTAAGTGCGCCGCTGACCCTTATCTCCCTCAGCGAATGGGCGAACTTCACGCCGGCGTATTTGAAAACGGAATCATATGCGCCCATAGGACGCACCAGCAGCCGGCCCTTGCCTTTAAATATAGTCTCACGTTCGGACAAAGCCGCCACCGGTATGAGAAATCTCAAAGTCGACGCCGATTCTATGCAATTGATCATATCGGCGCGTCTTTCACCGCCGCCTTCGATATAAAGTGTCCGCCCGTCAAGCGTCCAATCGGCGCCCAGTGTGTGCACCCCGCCCAATGTAGCCTCAATATCCTCGGACAATGTGATGTTGTGAATCACGCTCTTGCCCTTTGCGAGAGCCGCGCAGATCACAGCCCTGTGAGAAAGGCTTTTGGACGCCGGCGGGGTTATCAACCCTTCCGGAAAGCGATTGATTACCCTTGCTATAGTATTTCTCATATTCTTCCCTCCGTGAACCTGTGATACTGAACTCAGTCTAGACCCTATCCGCCCGAGCGGTCTTTTTCGTTCTTCTTCACTCTGGACTATGTTTCAAACTCAGTTCAGTATAACTGTTGTTCCAATTCTTTAAATGTTATATTATGTATAAACGCCTCGCCTATTCTACGCAGCAGAATAAGCTGTACTCCATCGCCCTTTGTCTTTTTATCCAGCGCCATCTGCGGCAGAATTTCTTTCGATGAATAGGCGGAGTCTGCCGCTAATCCATGTACGGCAAGGACTTCTCTAAGCTCTTGCGCCGCGCCCGTCTCGGTAAGTCCCAGCTTCTCTCCTGTTTCCGCAGCGAGAACCATGCCCGCCGCCACCGCTTCGCCGTGATTATACCTGCTGTAACCGCCTAGTTTCTCTATCGCGTGTCCAAATGAATGTCCAAAATTCAGCAGCATTCTCTCACCGACGTCAAACTCGTCCCTCTCGACGATTTCGCCCTTTATGCGGCAGCACTCAAACGTTATACGCGTTAAAGCATCTATTCCAGACCCGCTGCCTATGCTGTCAAATAGCCCCTTGGAGCGAATAGCGCCGTATTTTATCACCTCCGCCATGCCGCACCGAAACTCGCGCGGCGGCAAACTTTCCAGCAAACTTACATCAGAGAGCACCATGTCAGGCTGATAAAAAACCCCCGCAAGGTTCTTCCCCTTGTCTGTGTTTACGGCGGTTTTCCCCCCTATGCTTGAATCTACCTGTGCCAGCAATGTGCTTGGTATTTGAATGTAACTCACCCCACGCATCCACGTCGCCGCGGCGAATCCTCCCAGATCGCCGACGACGCCGCCGCCGAAGGTCATGACAAGCCCATCCCTTTTCAGTCTCATCTCCGCGAAAGCGTCATAGAGCTGCCCGAGACCTGCAAGGGACTTGGCGCCCTCTCCCGGTTCCAGCACGATAGGGGTAAAGTTAATACCGCTCATCGCCTCGGTGAATTTACCGCCGTAAATGCCCCACACATTGGAATCCGTGATCACAGCGACCCCGTCCGGCGGCGAATCTGAGCTTCCGATGATCTCTCCCACTTCGCCCAGCAGCCCGGCTTTTATCATCACGGGATATCTATGTCCGCTCGGCTTAACCTCATATATCATACGCACCTCCAAGAGTCGCACTATTTTCAAACGTCAGTTAATCACATATCGCGCCCTGCATTGTGACATCCATAGGTTTTCATCCATGGGCGCCGCTCATTGTGGCGCCTATCGAAATAAAATAAAACGAGGATTTATGGACGTCATGTACATAAACCCTCGTCTGTCTTCAATCTATATAGCATTGGCTGTTGTGTTTATTAAACGCCGACACCTTGTACATGACAAATTTTCAGTTTTTCACAGCAAAGCCAGCCAAAGCGATAAACACTCTGGCTGAAGATAAAGTCGAAAAGCCATGCTGCTGAAGTAACTGTTTTCTTTGTCATTTTACATTAACCACCTTAGATAAACCACCGCTCCGTCAATAGACGAAACCTCGCGCGGCAAGCGCATATAATAAGGCCGCCGCTTTCTTTTCGTCCATTATATCACAAAGTTCAGACTTTGCAAATAAAATTTGGAATTTTTAGGATTTTTGGATTTTTGCGGTTCAGTTTTCAGATGCGGTTCGGATTCGCCTCTTGGGTTCCGGGTTTACGGTCGTCCGGCTCCATATATTACCCCTTATTTTTTACTCACTGTAATATTTTTGATTGCGGCTCTTGGGTTTATCGGGAATGGTCATTTTCAACTCACCTATTTCGAGCAGTGGTTCGGCGAAAACCTTCATCGCGTAATATTGTGTCTTGCCGAGATATTCTGCGATTTCATCTCTTGAGCGCGGCGTTTTGCAAAACTCAATGAGGTCTATTCCTTGCGATGCACTGTGGGGGGCGCCCGCGTCGTCGATATGAGCAGCATAATTATTTTTCAAGGTAACTATAAAATTGCCTCGCTTGCTTTCAAAAATCGGTTCAGGTAGGTGATATACCGCCATCTCTTCCCGAATTGTGGGAATGCCGGAATAACGGTTCTCCGCAACTTTCTGCATTTCCAGAATGTTTGCCAATGCTTGATTTCGGGTGTCGGCGTGCGTCATGCCAAGCTCATCAATCGTCAGTTTACCGTATAATCCGCCCCCATTCCAAATCTCCATTCGATCATTGAACATCAGAATACGTACAGGCGAACCCTCTGTATGAATACTATAATCTCGATGCATGAGCGAATTTAGAACTGCTTCCCGAGCGGCGTCAATCGGATATTCAGTCTTGTCACTGCGTTGCCCATTTGCGATGATAGTTTTTTCCCGCATATTGCGCTTGATGAAAAGCATTGCTTCGTCAAGCATTTCTTTAATAGTTCCTTCGATGCGTTTGTTTGCAAGGAAGCGCTCTCCGTCTAGCCCTTTATCTCCGATTTTCAGACCCGGAACAACGACAGCGGTAATGCAAAGCTGCGGGAAGGCCGCTTGCGGATATTCTGAAAAGCACAAAACTCCCGCGAGTGTCGGCTTACCGTCTTTAATCACTGCCATTAAATTCAGTATCTGATCGTCGGACAGTTTCGCAATATGCGCCTTCTCTTTTTTTACTGCTGCAATATATTGAGCGATTAATTCGGGGCGAAACTGCAATACCTCCGCGAATTCAGCAACTCGAATGTCGTCACGGACACGACGGCAGTAAGCGTCATAGCTGTAAATTTCGTAATCACTCATCGGTTCATCCGCTTCACCTACTCGAACAAATGAACCTTTAACGCGCCCTACGCCTTTATAGTAAACAGGGCGTTGCGCAAGATCTACACCGGGTATTTCAGCAGCGGCAATAATCCTTCCGTCCACTTCACAAACTGTAAATAATGGACGCACCGCGGCTTGCATCTGCTTGCACTGTTCCGCCACACGATGCTGCAAATCCTGCGCGTCATAAACGCCGACAGTTTCGAAGCCTTGTTTTTCATCTACGCCGAAAATAATAACACCGCCGCCATCCTGATTAGAGAATGATGAGAGTGTATCATACAGTTTTGTGGGGCAACCGTTGTTTGCAGCCTTGACCTCAATCGTTTGGGTTTCACATCGCTGCGCCTGGACTTTCCTTACCAGTTTGATTAAATCCTCTGATTCCATAAAATCTACCTCTGATTTTGTTTGTCGTGTCATTATACCAAATCATTTTGTAAATCGCAAGCGATTAAACGAAAATATTTTGATCAATCGGCCATTTCACAAAATCATTTTGCTTATTCAAAACCTTCATCAAAACGTCAAGTTCACATCTCTTCATCCTTGCTTTTTAGCGGCATTTGCAGTATGATCTTGATATGGATAGATATTATGTTGACCAACTGAAAATGGCCGATTGCCATGACGACTCTTATATTACCTCACTTGCTATAGTGAAGTATCTAAATAAAGTAAAGGAGTTACATTTTAACCATGATGTGACTTTTCTAGTCGGTGAGAACGGAACGGGGAAATCGACCTTGATAGAGGCTATTGCGGTTTGTGCGGGATATAACGCAGAAGGTGGTTCCAAGAATTTCAATTTTTCGACTCGCCAAACGGTATCAAATCTGCACCAATATATGACAATCGTAAAACAGGCTTATGAGAAGGACGGATTTTTCCTGAGAGCCGAAAGTTTTTATAATACCGCCTCTCAGATAGATGCCTTGGGCGTCAATCTTAAGGGTTACGGCGGGAAATCATTGCACGAGCAGTCCCATGGGGAAAGCTTTTTATCGCTTGTCCAACATCGTTTTCGCGGAAATGGGCTTTATATATTGGATGAGCCGGAATCTGCTCTATCACCCTCACGCCAGCTTGCGCTGCTCACTGAGATAAACAGATTGGTCAAATGCAATTCTCAATTTATCATAGCCACTCATTCTCCGATTCTGCTCGCCTACCCCGGCGCCGCCATATATCAGATAACACCGGACGGCGTTGAACTTATCGAATACGAAAACTGCGAACATTATCAACTGACGAAGCAGTTTTTGGATAACCCAAAGCATTTTATGCACTTCTTATTTGAGGTTTGTCCTTGAACTTCATTCCATGCGCACAATACGATCGCATATGTGGTTGAGTAAGGGCAAATCATGGGATATGAGTAATATGCTGAGTCCGCGCCTCTGTTGTATGTCACGCAACAGGTGTATTATTCTGCTGCATGTGGTTACATCAAGTGAGGAAACGGGTTCGTCCGCAATGATAAGCTGCGGTTCAACTGAGATCGCCCGCGCAATGGCGGCGCGCTGCTGCTGCCCCCCGGATAGTTGCCCTGGGCGGCGCGCAATAAGCTCAGATTCCAATTCGCACTGCCGCATTAAATCCAGGATCACGGCGCGCTCGGGTTTCTTCCCATCGCGCAGAAGCAGAGGTTCGCCGATTATTTGTTCAAGCGTCGTCCGCGGGTTCATCGCTGAAACATTATCCTGAAATATCATCTGAATCTTCAGCCCCTCGGCCTTCCTCAGTTCCCCGCCGCTCGGAGGCTCAAGCCCCGCCAGGATCCTCGCAAGGCTTGATTTCCCGATGCCGCTGCGCCCGCACAAGCCCACAATCTCGTTGTGCTCAATGGCAATATCGAAATCCCCGAAGACAGTATGCGTTCTGCGGCGCGGCAACGGATAGACTTTGCTGAGCTTAGCCGCGGTGATCAGAGGCTCGCGGCGTTCACCTGCAAGGCGCCCGCAACTGCCGCCGCCATTCTCCCCGCCCGCATGAATATGCGCTCCACTGTGCTCATGGCTGTGATAGTACATATCATGCCGATGGATTCTGCCGTGGGTGTGCGCGCCCACCGTCATATTGAAGCTCGAATAGTGAAGCAGTTCTTTCGTGTATTCGGATTTGGGATTCGTAAAGATCTCGTCGGCTCCGCCGCACTCGACAATCTCTCCTGCTTTCATGATTATCACATGATCAGCAAAATCGCGTACAAGGCTCAAGTCGTGGGTGACAAAGAGCACTGCGCGCTCCCCGTCCGCCCGCAGTTCAGACAGCATACGCATGATCTGCATACGAATTTCAATATCAAGGGAAGTCGTCGGCTCATCCGCAAAGATCACCTGGGGCTGTGACGCAAGGGAAACAGCGACGGCGGCCCGCTGGCGCATACCGCCCGAAAAATGAGACGGAAATTGCTTAGCGCGTAATTCGGGACGGTCAATGCCGACCTGCGAAATCAGTTCCACGGCGCGCGCCCGTTTTATACTGTTGCCCTCCGCAATCTGCTTGCCCACCGGCATTGCCGGGTCAAGCGCGGTCATCGCATTCTGCATCACAAGGGACATACGCTTTAGCGGAGGGCATTTAAGCGAATCATAAAGCACCTCCGCCCCCTCCGGCGCAAGACCCAACAAGGAGCGGCACGTCACCGTTTTACCGCTCCCGCTCTCCCCGACCAGCGCGAGCATTTCGCCGCGCCGAAGTTCGATGTCAATGCCATTTACGGCAGGTTTACCGCCGAATGTAACGCGCAGATTGCGAACACTCAGCAGCGCAGGCTCACTAGTCAATTATTCTTCAAAGCTCCATTCATAAACATTCCAAAAAATACCCACGCCGTGGTGCCCCAGACTTGTTTCCTCCGAAATACCCGACAAGCCCTTTTTTGCGATATATAGGGCGTCGATATAGGCGATGAATGTATACGCCGGATCCCTCGCAAGCTCGCTCTGGAATTCATCGTACAGCGGCTTGCGCGCGGCGGCGTCAAGATCGGCGCGCGCCTGTGTCAACAGCCTATCCACCTTTACATTGCTGTATCCGTTATAATTTGCGCCCTTGTCCGTGCCGAACACCTTATATGTATGGTCGTCCGGATCGAAGGGACTGCCCCAACCGATGAGGAATGCGTCTTGCCCGCTCCAATCAGTGCGCTCATTAATGGCGACCGTACAGTTCACGCCGATGTCCCGGAAGTTCTGCGCGCATATATTCGCCATGTCCACACGTACCTGGTCGGACGGGCGCACCGATATTTCAAATGCAAGCCGGGCGCCGTCTTTCTGATAATATCCATCCGCGCCGCGCTCCCAACCGAGGGCTTCAATATCGGCTTTAGCGCTTTCAGGGCTGTATTCATATTTTTCGACGCTCGGGTTGTTGAACTCGCTCTTTTGTATAGGGCTGTACGCGATCTGCCCCTCTCCGAGAAGTACGCTCGCAACAATGGCCTCGCGGTCGATCGCGTAAGACAAAGCGGCGGGCAGCCCCGGGTTTTCCTGCCAGAACGGATTCCGAAAATTATACATAATGCCGCGATAGTCTGCGGTATCCATATCATACACGTCGAAATTCGCATCCGTCTTAAATTCCTCCGCATCCTTGGGAGTGACCTGCGCCAGATCAAGCTCGCCGGATTTCAGCTGCAAACTGCGCGCATCATAATCCTCAACAATCTTAAATATTATCGTGTCGATCTGCGGCTCGCCCAGGCAAAATCCGTCAAACTTCTCCATAGTTATGGATTGTCCCATATCCCAAGAGACGAATTTATATGATCCGGCGCCTACAGGGGATCGGTTCCACGGGTCAGTCGCTAAATCCTTTCCTTCCAGCAAATGCCTTGGCAGTATGCCCATAGTCAGGTAATCCGGCATTGCGGCGTTAGGCGCGGCGAGGCTGATCGTGACAGTCGTATCGCCGAGCGCCTCAACCGCAATGATATCCTCGTAGTTGGAAATATTCTCACTGCCGTTATCGGGATCCATGATCGCCTCAAGTGTGAACTTGACATCTGCGGCGGTCAGGGCGCGTCCGTCGTGAAATGTCAATCCGCTGCGCAGTTTGAAGGTATAGGTTTTCGATGCGTCGTCCCAGATCCACGACTCGGCAATGCCGGGCACGACATTATTGTCCTTGTCGTGAGTCGTCAACCCGAGAAAGAGCAGCGAATTGATTTCACCGTGCTCATATAAAGCCGGATTTATCGCGGTATAGTCGCCTGAACCGTAGACAAGAACAGTCTCAGCGCCCTGCGCCCCTGACGAATCGCCGCTCCCGGTCGTTTGCGAACCGCAGGCGGCCAGCGTAATGATTAACAAAAATGACATCAGCAGTCCAATTATTCGTTTTCTCATATTCCCTCCGTGTTATATCTTGAATCAGTATTAGAAGTCCTGTATTTATTATATAGATGGATATCATGCCCTGCAATCCCCTCCGGGGGGATGTTTTTTGAGTTTTTTAAACGTTTTTTCTGAACTTACTCTGAGAAATATCGCGCCTTCGCCCTTGAAATCTCGCAAATAATGTATCGCGAGATATTATGGTCGTCACTCCTGTTCATGTTGTCATTTCAAACTATTTCTGCTATACTCAATGAAAGAAGGGCAGTTGAAACCGCAGCTAATTTGACGGATACTCCTATATTCAGTATTAATACTGAATATAGGAGTATGATTAAAACGGAGGTTAGGCAAATGCAAGATAACACATTCATAACAAGAATCCATATTGATAAGGTGCGGCATATTCACGATGTTGATATAATACTGTCCGATACTGAATGCCGCCACCTTATACTTACGGGTAAAAACGGCAGCGGTAAGACTAGCGTGCTTGAGGCTATGAAAGGCGCTATACAGCTCGAATTTCATTCACACGCTATGAGTCCTATGAATCCATTTTGGCAGGAAGGTATTGAACTCTATTGCAATGAAACAAATCCCCTGCCGTTATACTATTTTCCTGCAGCTCATAATGCCAAAATAATTCAGCCGGTGAATATCGAGAAAGTCCATATTCAAACTCCGGCGTTTAATGCATCTGACGTTGAAAACACTCCTAGATTATTGAGCTATATGCTTTTTCTTAAATATCAGGAACTGAACGCGGAATCGGAAGCGGAAAAACAGGTTTTCTCGCGCTGGTTTGATAACTTCACCGCCGCCTTGCGTGAGATTTATGACTGCCAGGAACTCGTAATAAAGCAGATTGCGAAAGAGCTGACTTTCAAGATCGAAATGCCGGATCGTGAACCGTTTGGATTTAATGAGATGGCCGACGGTTATTCCGCTATTCTCAATATACTCGCAGAAATATTAATGCAAATCGACAATGGCAAGGCAACGCCCGACTACGATAAACCGGGCATCTGTCTTATTGATGAAATCGAAACCCATCTACATGTGGAATTGCAAAAACGTATCCTGCCATTCCTTATAAAGATATTCCCTAAAATGCAGTTCTTTGTGACGACGCACTCCCCGTTCGTCATCACATCCCTTGACAATGCTGTTGTATACGACTTGGAAAAGAACACACTGCTTGAAAATCCAAGTATCTACTCCTATGAAACAGTCGTCGAGGCTTATCTTGACGTCGGACAGTATTCCAACGAAATCAGAAATGTCTTCAACCGCTACAGGGAGCTATGCCGCAAGAATACCGACAGCCCTCTGTCGACAGATGAGGCTGAAGAATTTCGCCAGCTTATATCAACGCTTGAGTTCGTCCCACCTGCGTCAAAAGAACTGTTTCTTGCATTTCGAACGATGGAGAATAAGCGGAAAAAGCTCGCTTACAATGCATCAAAATAGCCGGTCACCATTCCGGACGATCGAGGATAAATAGAAGAAATGATAAAAATAAACAAAAGTCAACTGCCGGACGGTATAAGTATTACCCGCGAAGAAGATTATAATGGCGGCATAATCCGCAAAATACTAACCGATGACAGCTGCGGCAAATGTTATATATGCGAAGATTCTCTCCACACCTCAGGGCAAGTTGAGCACAGGATTCCCCATAAAGGCAATACTGCGCTGAAGCTTGACTGGAACAATCTGCTGTTAGCATGTTATCATTGCAACACTACGAAGTCACATAAATATGATGGCATCCTAGACCCTACATCAGTTGATCCGGAGGCGTTTATAGATCTGTCTTTAGATGTCGATAGCGAATTGCGGGAGATTGTTGTCGTTCGCAAGAAAAAGGGCGGCGCCGATGTTGATATCACAGTAGATCTGCTTGACGCTGTCTATAATGGAACATCTACAGCCAGAAGCTGTTCCGCTTGTCAACAGCTTAAAAATAAGCTCAGTAATGAACTGCTATGGTTTCTTCAAGAGATTGTTGAATATCTGGAATCTCCAAACACGAACAGCCAAGAGGCAATAGCATTCCAACTTTCAGATAAATCAATATTTGCTGCGTTCAAACGCAAAATAATACGTGACGATCTGGGATTGGCGCTAGAATTGTTTTCTTTTCAAAACTGAGTTCAGTAGAGCATGCTCCAGACCGGATCGCGTTTTAAACCTGTCTGGTTCGCAGATATTCCCCGATATTGGTAATGCATACAAGCGTCACCACGAGGAATGTAGTCGGAATGAGTATAATCCACCAGTCGTTTGTGAGCAGGGCGTCCTGAGCGAGAGCCATCAGGCTTCCCCAGCTTGCGGTATTGGGCGGCAAGCCTAGTCCGAGAAATGACAGCGTTGCTTCCGTCGCAATCGCTTGGCTTATATTGTAGATCAGCATGAACATTATGGCGGGAATGAAGTTCGGGAATAAGTGCCGCCTCAGTATGTATATAAAGCCTCCGCCTGACAGTCGCGCGGACAGAATATATTCGCTCTGACGAATCTGCCGCACCTCCGCCCTGACTATCTTCGATATACTCGTCCAACTCGTAACTCCGATTATAATCGACAGCGACATAAGCGTCGGCCTTCCGAAAATCGCCGAAAGGGATATGATGTACAGTATTGACGGTACGCTCATGATCAGTTCCGTAATTCGCATAAGCAGATCGTCGAGCCATCTTGGCGCAAGTCCCGCTACCGTCCCATATACAGCGGCGATCATACCGGCGATCAATGAGGCGAACAGTCCGATGAGCAGCGAGGCTCTGCCTCCATGGATAATCATATTGAAGATGTCGCGTCCAAGCGGATCCGTACCGAAGATATGGTGAATGCCCGGCGGCAGCCTCAGCGCGGCAAGTTCCATCCGCATCGGTTCCCCGCCGCTGATGAGCGGCGCAAGCGCGCACATAAGGACTATCCCTCCCAGGATCGCTATAGAAACGCGGGGTTTAGGCGTCTGCATCATCATCCGCCTCCCTCTTTATAACACGTGCGCCGCGACGCGTTTCGGGTTCAATGAGTCCCGAATCATGACGCGTAACAGAACCAAGGAATTCTACATCCTGACGCATCCTGGGATCAAGAAGTTCCGCCAATGACTGCGCCAACATATTTGAAACTAATATTGCGGCGCCGGTTATGAGTGTCAAAAGGGACAGCATATTATAATCGCGGATTTTCGCGCTCTCGAAGACCAATGTGCCGATGCCGGGATAGCTGAACACCACCTCGACGATATAAGTACCCGCGATGATATGCGGAACGGACACCGCCATAATCGTGACAAGCATGGGGATAGTATTTCTCAGACAATGCCGCCATAATATCCGTTGCATGCCTATGCGTTTGACCTTCAAAAGCAGCACGTAATCCCTTGACAATTCCTCAATAATCCGGTTGCGTATCATATAGGCGTAATACCACAAATGCGACAGTACCATCACGGCGACAGGCAGTATCAAATGCACCGCGCGATCCGCAAGTCCCCCTCCGCGCAGAGAATACGCCCCGCTTGTCGGCAGCCAATGGAGATTCACCGCGAAAATCAAGATGAATATCAGCGCGGCGAAAAACGATGGAATCACACTCGTCGCCGTACCAATCCTGCATATGGCGCGGTCTGCAAACCGCCCCTTATGTACCGCGCAGAACATGCTCAACATCGTTGCGAGCAGAAACGTAAGTATATAGGAAAGTCCGCCCAGGAGCAGAGTATTTCCCCAAAGCTTGCCCACTACCGCGAGCGCGTTTTGCTTGTATTGGTATGATATCCCAAAATCCCCCTGCAGTGCGTTTTCAAACCATTTTACGTACTGCACCAAAATAGGCTTGTCCAAACCCAATCTGTTCATAGCCGCGATTCGCTGAGTTTCATTCATGCGTTCAACCGCATCGCCATAGTATGCAGTCAGCGGATCATGCGGCGCGAGCCTCGCCAATACGAAAACTATAAGCGACAAGGCAAGCATGAATACTATAAGCAGGGCGGCTTTCCCAAGTATAGTGCGAAATATACGTGAAATAGTCTGCGCAGTCATTGGACTCATATCTCTCCCGGTGAATAGGCGCCGCAACTTGATGAGATCAAATATCGCTCATATTGGATTCAGTATAAGAATCCGGCGCGCTTCGTTTGTTCAATCGCAACTCGTTCACGATCGAAGTGATTATATCAGAAAGCTGTCCGCCCTGTCAATCACCGCCCATTTTTCGAAAATGCTTCAAAATGCTTAAAGCGAAGAATTATTCTTGCGATTTTTCATTTTTTATTGTAATATAGTTATATAGCACTGTTGTTTGTCAGTCTGACAATTTTTGGTTCCCTGCGAAACATTTGCACTATCTAAGCTTAGGAATTTGTTTCGTAGTGGATATTTTGTCCGTTTCAAGGGGGGATAACTATGAGCGGCACTACTTTCACACAAACCGATATTCTTTTGGAGTCCGGTACTAATGAACTGGAAATAATGGAATTTACAATTGCAGGCGAGATTTTTGGTATAAACGTCGCCAAGGTTCGGGAGATCATGAAGTTTTCGCCTGTCAAACCCATGCAGAATGCGCATTCTGCTATCGAGGGCATCTTCAAACCCAGGGAAGACGTTATTACAGTGGTCGATCTCGCGAAGTATTTGGGGCTGCCGGAATCCTCGTGTCTGGAACGCGACATCTTCATGATAACAGAGTTCAACGGGCAGGTCATAGGTTTCCATGTACATTCTGTTGTCGGCATAGACAGGATATCATGGGTGAATATTAAAAAACCGGATTCGATCATATACGGCGGCAGCGAAGGGGTGGCCACGGGTATAGCCGAATTCGACGGCAGGCTTATTACCATACTGGACTTTGAGAAAATTGTTGCGGAAATCGCACCACAGACCAGCATACAACTGTCGGATATCGATAAACTCGGTCCACGCTCACGCTCTGATATTCCCATTCTCATAGCTGAGGACTCTATGCTGCTCTCTAAGATGATCGTGGAATCCCTTCACAAAGCAGGTTACATGAATACGATCAAAACCGACAACGGCCAGGAGGCTTATGATTTTCTGGCAGAGGCCAAGACAGAAGGCGATATCAACTCACATGTGGCGTGCATAATCTCGGATATTGAGATGCCTCGTATGGATGGGCATCACCTGACCAAACTGGTCAAAGACGACCCCATTCTAAAACGCCTCCCTGTGATACTATTCTCTTCGCTTATAAATGATGAGATGAAACTAAAGGGGAAGGAGGTTGGCGCCGACGCTCAGATTTCGAAGCCAGAGATCGCCAATCTTGTGACGCTCATAGACGACCTGACAAGTCCCAGCCTCAATCGGATGTAGATAAACGCCATTGCACGCAGACAGACTTGACTAGGGACTTGGCGAGTCTGTCTTGCAGCAGCGTACCGCTGAGTCTGTCTTGCGGCAGCGTCCCGCCGAGTCTGTCTTGCGGCAGCGTCCTGCCGAGTCTGTCTTGCGGCAGCGTACCGTCATCCGCGAAAGGCTATATTTGCGGCGCGCTGCCTTTTAATCTCGTAAACGACGACCGCAGCAGCGTTCGAGGCGTTCAATGACGCCAGGTGTCCGCTCATGGGGATGGATACCGTGAAATCGCAGTTCTCTTTTACGAGACGGCCGATCCCTTTGCCTTCGCCGCCTACCACGACAGCCATGCCGCCGGTCAGCTCTTTCGTAAAATAGCTTTCGCCCTCCATGTCGAGCGCCGCAACCCAGACTCCCAGTTCCTTCAAACGCTTGACCGTGTTTGTGATATTCGTAACCTGGGCTACGCGAACGTATTCTACAGCCCCTGACGAAACCTTCGCAACCGTATCGCCAAGACCGGCGGATCTGCGGCGTGGTATTATGACGCCGTGTACGCCGGCGCATTCGGCTGTCCGTAGTATAGCTCCCAGATTATGAGGATCCTCGATACCGTCAAGCACAAGTATGAGAGGGTCTTCACCTGATGCAATAGCCGCGTCTATTATATCCTCAAGTTCACAGTACTTATATTCAGATACGATGGCTACTACGCCCTGGTGATTCCCGCCGCCCGCCAGTCTGTCAAGAGATTCTTTTTCCTCGAACCTGATCTGAATGTCCCTTTCTCTGGCCTCATCCAAGATCTTCTGTATGGAACCGGCGGCATTGCGCTGCACCACCAGTTTTTCAAAGTTGCGATTAGCCCTGACCGCCTCAAGTACCGGATTCCTCCCGATTATTTTATCCATTTATTTCACCTAATTCTCACATATCGCATAAACCGATAACTTATACCGTTTTCGATTATTGGTTCACCCTCGGAACAGATGGTGAATTCATCGTTCGCGTCAAGGTCTTCGAAAAACCTGTCCGCACCAAAGTCGCCTTCGATCTTTGTGACCAGGCATTCGTCGCAGTACGGTAAAAACTGTCTATACACATCATCGCCGCCGCAGATATATATGTCGTCCTCTTTGACACCCTTTAAGTACTCCAGGCATTCTTCCACTGAAGAAACTACATTACAATCCCCGTGAGACGCCGTCGACTGGAACGCCGCCTGAAAGGCGGGGTTTCTTGTAAGCACCACTGTAATGCGATCCGACAGCGGCCTGGCGCCCGGCAAGCTTTCCAGCGTGGTTCTGCCCATGACGACCACCTTGCCCAAGGTCTTTTCATGAAAATATTTCAGATCTCCCGGAATATGAACCAGCAAACGTCCCGCCTTACCGATTCCCCATTTTTCATCCACAACAACAATCGCTTTCAAATATCCTCCTCCGTCAGTCATAACTTCCAAAACGCGCCGACGCCCGACAAGCAAGCCTTGAAGCAAAGCTTTAAAGACTACGCGTTCCGATGCGGCTTCGACACGCCGTCTATAAGTTCCACAGCCCGCGCCACTACAGCCGCCAGCTTCTCATCTTGCTTTGAAATACAATAATACCCGAGTAAAGCCTCAAATGCCGTAGCCAGCTTATAATCCACCGGAGTAGCATTCTTTGGCTTTGTACTGATCTTCTTATTACGCGCCCGTTTGACAAGCCACTGTTCGTCTTCCGGTAGTTCATCGAAAATCGCCTTCATGACCATGGCCTGAGCGGAAGCGCGCACATATTTGATCGCCGCGAAATGCAATCTGTCCCCGTGACTTATCCCGGAGAGAATCACATGCTCTCTGATCCTAAGCTCGTATGCCGCGTCGCCTATAAATGCAAGTACAGTCGTATTTTCTGAAGTTAAATCATCTCTCATTTATATCGCGCCTCACAGCTTTATGGGCTTGTCCTCATTGCTGAGCGCCCGGAAGCTGTATCCCATCTCTGCGTATTTATCAATAATGTCCGCCAATGCGTCCACTGAAGCCTTTTTAGTATCATGCATAAGCAGTATTACACGCGACGCCCTGCCCGCGCTTGATGTTGCGTTTGCGTAGGCGGCTTCAGCCGTCACCTTAGCGCTCGAATCACCGCTGCTTGCATTCCAGTCATAATATATAAACCCACGTCGTTCCATTTCCGCGAACAACTCGTCGCGCACCGATTTATTGAACCTGCTCACACTCCCGCCGGGAAAGCGGTATATGTTCGCGCGCACACCCGCGACCTCGAAAATCTTTGTGTAAATATCGTTAAAATCCGCGAGAAACGCTTCTACGGAAGCATATACTATAGCGTAATCGTGCACATTGCAATGAATCGCAATGGTATGACCCTCGTCCGCCATTCTATTCAGCAGTCTCGTTCCGCTCTCACCTTGCTTCATTATGGACGCGCCTACTACGAAAAATGTGGCCTTTACACCCTTTTGCCGCAGTGTATCCAGCACCTTTTCGGTATGAACTGTCGGTCCGTCGTCGAATGTCAAATAAACCGTCTTTTCCCTTATATTCCACTGGTTCGGCGCCTTCACGTACATTTCCGGATAGAAGTCATGATAGGGTTTGTAGTTTGGCGGCGTCTGCTTAGGACGATACTCCTTTTCTACAAATTCGGCTTGAGATTCAAGCTTGCGTCGCGCCATATAGAGTTCAGCCCCATTGATCATAAGGCTTTTCGCCGTGTTCTTGCCGCGCCTCATATAATCGCCGTTTGAAAACTGTCTATACCTCTCGGTATACAAAATCCGAGCCGAGCCATTCGCGTCGTCAGCGGAAGCGGTGTCTTTATCCATTTTATCCGCCCATCCGCTCCGTTCTCCGAATCTCGCCGTCTGTTCACCAATAAAACTGCCGGCTTTCGGCAATATGAACACCAAGACAGCCAGCGACAACAAAACAAGGCAAAGCATCCGGAGTATCACCTTTGTACGTTCGCCGCGCCGCGCTTTTATACGCGCATTTCGCGCGCTTCGCATCTTCCGCTCTTCAGTTGTTCTATCATTATTAATCTCGTTCAAAGTAAATTCCCCAATCTGTTCATAGCCGCACTGCCGCAGTCGTCACGCCATCCGCGCTACCCACACCGCCCGCGCCGCAGTCGTCACGCCATCCGCGCTACCCACACCGCCCACGCCGCAGTCGTCACGCCGCCGGACTCACACCCACACAAGCGTACGCGCCATCCATCAGTGGCGCCGTTGCTGCCGCCGCCGTCGCAGTCGTCACGCCGCCGGATCCTCCCCATCGGATCTCGCCCGGCGCTTTATCACATAACACGCTGACGCCACTACTACAACTCCCCCTGCTGTTTGAAGCGCCGTTAACTTCTCGCCCAGTAAAGCCCAACCGAAAAATGAGGATGTAACCGGCAAGAAGTTTGAGAACAGCGCACACGACGTCGATCCGATCACCGAAAGCGCGTTCACATATATCAAAAAACCCACAGCGGAACTGAATATGCCCAAATATATCGCACCGCCCACAGACTGAAAAGTAAAATCGGAAGGCGGAGGGAAGTTGGCTATCACATACGGCGCCAGTATGAGCGTCGTACATAAGAGCTGCAACATGGTCAGATCCAGATTCGAACAATTCGCGGTGAGTTTTTCCGTACAAAAATTGTAAATATTCCACGCGATAACCGCTAAGCCCGCTAGTATATATCCTGACGCCTTGCCCGTCTGCACGTTGTTTATATCAATGCCTATGACCAATACGATTCCGGCGACGCATACCAATATGCCTACGACCATTCCGGCAGTCGGTTGTCTGTGAAATAATATCTTTTCGATAACAACAGAGAGCATTGGGACAAAAGCGAGGATTATCGTGACCGCCGCAACCGAGATGTATGACAAGGCGCTATATTCCGCATAGTAATAAAACACATCGCCGCAGAGCACGCATAAAACAAGGAGCGGAATATACTTAGGGCTGAGTTTCAAGCCGCCGCCCCGCACCAGCTTTACGGGGATCAGTGTAATGAATCCCACCATATATTTAAAAAATACAAGTATTAATGGCGGGAATATCTCAAGCGCTCTTTTAGCGACAATGAACTCAAGCCCCCACAGAAGAACCAGTATTGTCATGAACGCATAACATCTCTTCCTGGAATCCAAACCCACACCTCTTTGCGATTCTCGCGTACTCCCATCGCGGTTCTTAGCGTTCGAAGCACGATGCGCGTATTAATACATAATCCCCAGCGCCTGCCGCATCTCCTTTGACACATAAACGATTATCGCTGATATGCCGTCCTGATCAATATTCACAACAGCATAAGACGGCTCCTTACCTTCGCCCGGAAATGTCAGACTTCCGGGATTTACAAACATGACCCCGTCTATCTCATCTACACGGGCTATATGTGTATGCCCATAAAATACCGTCTTACAACCCTCCTCCAGCGTCTTATCCCTCAGATACTCCAGTGTGGATTTTACATGCTCCATATGCCCGTGAATTAGCAGAATACTGCCGCACTCCGTTTCTATTACTCTCACGTCGTCACCGGCAACATCCAAGTCGCAGTTGCCCCTGACGGATATGATCGGCCTGCCTGTAATTCTCGACAAACGCGCTGCGTCCTGAGTGAGGTCTCCGAGGTGTATTATGTGGTCAACATCCGCTATAACGCCGACCAGCGCCGCCGCAAGCCCGACCATCCTATGGGTATCACTGAATACAAGCAGCTTCATTCTTTCACGACCTGTACACCCTGAGGCGTATCCTTTAACGTGTATCCCTTGCTCTTCAATATATCTCTTATCTCGTCTGCCCGTGCGAAATTCTTCTGCGCCCTGGCTTCCTGCCGCTCTATTACAAGCAAGGCTATCTCGTTGTCCATACTGTCTTTATCTTCATCCCAAAGCAGACCGAGCACATCTGTCAACTCTTGCAGCAGACCCAGGCAGCTTTGTGCAAAGCCTGCGCTTGCTCCGTCCTTTATGGCTTTATTTATAGCGCTTATCAGCTCGAATATGACGCTTATCGCATCCGCCGTGTTGAGGTCGTCATCCATCGCTTCAATGAATTTCTCCCTGAACACCGACATAGCGTCGAACGCCTCGGTCTCGGCCTCCGCATACACACCGCCCGCCTCAATCAAATGAAGCAAGGTTCCTTTAGCGTTTCTCATTCTTGTGAGTCCGCTGCGCGCCTGATCCATCATATCCCGGCTGAAGTTGATGGGACTCCTATAATGACCGGATAAGAGGAAAAACCGCAGAACCTCGCCATCATATTCCTTCAAAATATCCCTAACGGTGAAGAAGTTGCCTTTGGATTTTGACATCTTCTCATTGTCTATAGTTATATAGCCGTTATGCATCCAGTAGTTGGCGAAGACCTTGCCGTTCCCCGCCTCAGACTGGGCAATCTCGTTTTCATGATGCGGGAAGGTCAGATCCTGCCCTCCCGCGTGTATGTCTATCGTGTCCCCCAGGTATTTCTTCGACATGGCCGAACATTCTATATGCCATCCCGGTCTGCCCATTCCCCAAGGAGACTCCCACGCGGCCTCATCCTCAAACTTACGCTTTTTCCATAGCGCAAAATCCAGCGGATCAGCCTTCTGCTCGCTGACCTCCACACGCGCGCCCGCTTCCAGCTCCTCAATATTCTGACGTGACAGCTTTCCGTATTCAGGGAATTTGCGGGTGCTGTAGTATACGTCGCCATCCCTCTCATATGCATAGCCTTTATCGATCAGGTTTTTCACGAAGCTTATTATCTCATCCATATTCTCCGTGACCTTGGGATGCACTGTAGCCTTTCCGATATGAAGCGCCGCCGCATCCCGATAATACTCATCTATGTATTTCTCGCTTATCTCCGGCGCGCTCAGCCCTTCTTCCCTTGCCCGGTTTATTATTTTGTCGTCAACATCCGTAAAATTCTGGACGAACTTTACATCGTTCCCCCTATACTCCATGTATTTTCTTAAAGTATCAAATACTACAAATGGCCGCGCGTTGCCCACATGAAAATAATTATAAACAGTGGGACCGCAAACATAAATCTTTATCTCATTTTTATCTATAGGAATGAACTCTTCTTTTTTTCGCGTTAATGTGTTGTAAATCCTCATAAACTCTCCTGCGTGTTCCATACTGAATTCAGTAGAACTAAAAATCGAAAGGCAGGTCATAACAGAACCTGCCTTAAAATTATACCCTATTTCAGTTATGATAGCAATTTGAATCAGAAATAATTCATTGGATTTTGGTAAACTCCGTTCTTTCTGACTTCAAAATGCAGGTGATATCCTGTGGCGTTTCCGGTTATGCCTACCGTTCCGACAAGATCACCCTTGTTGACAACCTCCCCAACCGACACCGCTAAGGTGTCGCAGTGTCCGTAATATGTCTCGATTCCATTGCCGTGATTCAGCACCACCAGATTGCCGTAACTCCCTTTGTACTGGGAAACTGTCACCACGCCATCGTCCGACGCGTATATGGGCGTACCTTTGGGGCTTCTGAAATCCACGCCCTGATGCCGCCGGCTGCCGCGCGAGCCGTATGCCGATGAAACGACTAGGTTAGCTAAAGGCTTCATCAGACTCCCCGTTCCTGTAAAATCGGCAAGCGGCTTTGTACCGACCGCAGATACCTGCGCCTGAGGCTCCGCTGTTATGACGGCGCCTATCTCAACCGAATCGACGATCTGCCCGTTCTCTTTCGTTATCTGCGTCTTGACCTCTCTGCTTCCTTCTACGCCCGGCTTTATTACCTTCGTCTGTCCCTTGAAGAATTCATCTGAATTCTCATAGGTCGTGCTGAACGCAAGCGGCTCCACCTCACTGGCAATCTCAACCGTTTTTATCGTCACATATGGTTTTACTTCGTAGAGATTCAATTTTTGATCGATCTTCAGCTTTTCGGGGATCAGTCCCGGATTAGCCTTTTCTATTTCCGCCTGACTTATGTTGTTTGCTATGGCGATATCCCACAGCGTATCGCCCTTTTCGACCGTATATATCTTAGGCTCTTTCGTACCGGTAAGCACATACGACACCGCATCATCCACAGTCATCACGCCCTCGCTCAGTTCCACAAGAACGGGCGCCATATCCACTTTCTCTTTTATATCCGCCTCTACAAGCTCCGAACCTGCATTCATGTAGCTGCTCTTTACCTTTGCAAGAACGGTATTCGCCGCCTGCTCGGAAGCGACCGTCAGCACATCATCTCCGTTGATCTTGAGACTCCACGCCTCCGCCTTGCAGTCGCCGGAGCTGATGAGCTTATCCTTAATGTCGTCCGCCGTCAGGAGATTCAGCTTTTCTGAACCCTCCGCGCCGGCCTCCGCCGAATACGCCAGCTTCGAGTCGTCAATCACAACATTCAATCCTGAATTTTCGCTGGCGATCTTCACCTTAGCGCCTGTCAGAACTGTGTCAAAATCCGTCTCATCTACTATGTAGCCTATGATCTCTCCGCCGTAGGTCACATTCAAAGCGCCTTCATTACGCGTCTCCTCTGAGTCCGGTGAAAAGACTAGATTCACCGAAACCACCCAGATAATAGCAACCGCCGTCAGTGCTGCGACAGCCTTAGCTGCGGTCGGATTAAGCGTCCCCTTAAGCTCCGCCGCCCGCGCAAACAACTCCTGCCTCAACCTTTCGGACTTTTTAAAAATATCTGTACCCAGGGTTTCTATTCTTCCCCGTATTATTTTTATATTTGAATCATTGAAAATTTTGTGAGCCGATACACTGCCTCGTCTTTTCAAACTCAAGAACGAAGAGTGATCCTTTCTCTTTCGAAAAAGTTTAAGCACATCCATACAGTCACCTCTCTTAATATTAGCCTGCTTCTCCCTTTTCCCCCTTTCATGAAATCGAACAGCCGACGCGTTGTATATGTTCGGCTACGGATCAATGTTACAGTATTGTTACACCGTTGTCAAGCTTCTATTAAATTCTTCACCTAACCTTCACAATAAGCTGCTATTATTAGAACGATCAGATGAATATTATTGGTTGAATCTAAAAAACGGGATATGCCGTTCTTGTATTTATATCGGCATATCCCGTTTAGAAAGTTAAGGCAAAGCTTTTGAAATTGTTGAAGTTCGTTATCAGTATAATCATGCTCGTTGTTGTGCTTGTGTTTATTGGGGAAATATCAGTGTGGCACATAAATAATTTTGAAACGGATTACCCGTATACCACAATGTACTTGAGCAGAGATGGTGTCCAGGAAGAAATGAAGAGTAATTTGTTGACAAAAGCCTCAGAAAATAACGTAGGTTTTTTTCTTTGTGATAAAACGATAAATAGCCTTTTTTCGCATAATTTGATCATCTACACTACAACGGGTATACCTGATTTATTGAGTGTAAATTCTAATATTAGGTCAGGCAGGTATAACAGTATATTGTTAGGTGAAATTAATATTCAGATTCGTGATTTCAACGAAATAAATGATTTACATGACTTCGATACATATTACATGGTGGGCAATGCTGATGATATTATCAAATTTAAGCAGAGTTTGGTTGATCAATATGGCGGCAGATTCCCCCAGTTCCCCTCTGCGGCAAACAATGATCGTTTAGTTATCGGTTTGATATGTTCTGTTATGTTTTTCTTTTTCATACTCTTGACACTTTATGAAATCGCTTTTATAAAGAAAGAAATCACCTTAAGAGTAGTTTTGGGTGAAAGTTTGCCGGATATAGTTACAAAGAACGTCGTTATAGACCTCGTTTGCTATTCTGCAGTAGTGTTATCACTTTTTGTGGGACTCGGAAATGTGACGGACGTCAATTATTGTTGGAATGTTACTGCTGTAATTTTTGCTCTTTTTTTAATTTTCAATTCGCTGGTATATTTCAAGCTAATATTTTCAAACTACAAGCAGGACATTGTCTCTCAAGCTAATGCTATGGGGCTTGTCCGCACCAGTTATTTATTCAAAATAGCATCCGTTGCATTGGTGATTCTTATTATGACAGGTAACATCCTGATTTCCCGGCGCGTGTAACTATGAATCCAGTTTCAGGCTGAATGCATTGAGAATATCTTGCTGAAGCGGAGCGATTTCAGAAATAGTGCTGCCGTACCTCCCGGAATAAGTG
>JAISED010000054.1 GCA_031264295.1 Eubacteriales Family XIII. Incertae Sedis bacterium
TCTGCCGAAGCTCCGCGAGCCGCGTGATTAGAAGCTGTTCATAGGACATCGCGGGACGCTCCTTTCATAATCAAGTTGTGTATGGCGCTATTATGCCACTTTTAAGATTGCATGTCAAGCGTAATCCATAAAAACGCAGGGCAATCGCATAAAACGCATAAAACCTCAGTTTCGCAAGCGGGTATTTCTTCCCTGGAACCCTTTTGGATGTTGATTTGTACAGATAGTACTCATTGCCGACTTTTTTGACTGATGTGCCTTTTACTTTAAAAGCATTCACCCAGTCAGGATAATTTGACATAAGATCGCCCCCTCTCAAAGTATAGTATATTACACTATACTTTGAGATAAAAAGCAATAGGGAATCGCTTATATTTTGCAATTCCCTGGGCATCGCATCGCGAAAAATCTTTTGCGTTTTGGAATCCGGTGTGATATACTTTCTTCATCTTTGGGTGAGGAGCAAAAACAAGGTGAACGCGAAGCAAATGAATCTATTCGATATGAAGGAGGGCAAATAAATGGCTATCAATCGGGTGGAAATAAAGGATTTTCTTGTGTTCAAAGGAGAATTCACAATGGACTTCTGCCCCGGCGTAAATGTGTTTATTGGAAGCAACGGAACGGGCAAGACGACCTTGCTGAAGACTTTGTATGGCGGTTGTAAGGGGCGCCCCTTTTTAAATGTAAATGACGTAAGTTACAATAAGTATGACAAAGACGACCGTTTTGACTTGCTTGTACCAAACAATTTGACATCCGAACCCGTGCGCCTTTACGAAAAGCAGATAGAGAAGGGGTTGGGCGGCAATGAGTGACATTATTACCGAAAGCGGCATGGACTTTGTCGCTGATAACATCTTTCATATTGAAAAGTCGCCGCTCTATACACAAATAGGCAGCGGCGTAAGGTCATTAAGAAAATGACATTTAGGTTTACTGTCTGATTTTCAAATAATATATCGCGGCAAGTCCAGTGTACTTTCAGAGATTTCAGAGTTTTCGGAGATCGAGATTTTCTTGTAATCATTTAGGTTTCAGGTTGTATTTCGGATGCGTTATTGCTATAATGGGTGTTGATGGGGAGTATTTAACAAATTATCAGGAGGAGTGATTATGTGTGAAAACTGCAATTCACAACCAGGGTCTGTGACTGACTTCGCCGACCTTGCTCCCGTGCTTGAAAAGTATGGGAACGTTCAGGGAAGTCTCATTACGATTCTTCAAAAAGCGCAGGATATTTACGGTTATCTGTCGATGGACGCCATCAACTACATATCCGAAAATACAGGAATAAAGCCTGCGAAGATCTATGGCGTCGCTACATTTTATACCCAGTTCAGGCTTAAGCCTATCGGAAAGAACTTAATAATGCTTTGTAAAGGAACGGCCTGCCATGTAAACGGCGCGGACAGCATTGAAGAGGCAATCACGGAGTTTCTGGAGATCGAGGACGGGGAAACTACTGCCGATGGCATTTTCACGCTCAACAATGTAGCCTGTCTGGGTTGTTGTTCCCTTGCGCCCGTCATGATGATCAAGAACTCCGACGGGGAAGAAACCTTTGGCAATCTCACAAAGGATAAGGCAAAGACCATCCTGGCGGATATAAGGAAAAGGGACGGAGAACAGGAGGTGGCAGGATGAGACTGGTGATAGGACAGGGCAGCTGCGGCGTCGCGACCGGCGCTAAGAAGACCTCCGCCGAGTTCGAAAAGCTTATTGCCCAGGCGGGACTTGATATAAAGGTCGAGAAAACCGGATGTATAGGAAACTGTTATCTTGAACCTATAGTCGATGTGTACGACGACGCCGACGCGCTGATCTCACGCTATGTGCAGATACAGCCGGAGAAGGCGGCGGAGATCGTGGAAAAGCATCTTGTGGGCGGTCAGGTCGTCAGTGAACTGGCTATTTCCGAGGTGGACGAGAAGTTTCTCTCGAGCCAGAAACGTATTGTTCTGAGAAACGCGGGAGTCATAAATCCCGAGGATATTGAGGCGTATATCGCCGTCGGCGGATATGGGGCTATAGAGAAGGTTCTCAAGGAGATGTCGCCGGAAGATGTCATAGAAGAGATTAAAGTGTCCGGACTCAGAGGGCGCGGGGGCGCGGGTTTCCCGACTTGGTTCAAGTGGGACGCCGCACGCAAGAACAGAGGCAAGGACAAGTACATGGTGTGCAACGCCGATGAGGGGGATCCGGGCGCATTTATGGATAGATCCGTTCTCGAAGGGGATCCTCATTCATTGCTGGAAGGTATGACCATAGGCGGATATGCGATGGGCGCGAACGAGGGCGTTATCTATGTACGAGCCGAGTACCCCTTGGCGATCCACAGGCTGGAGATGGCTATCGAACAGTCCAGGGCTAAGGGATTTCTGGGGAAGAATCTGTTCGGAACCTCGTATAGCTTCGATATCAGGATAAAGGCCGGTGCGGGCGCTTTCGTGTGCGGTGAGGAAACGGCGCTTATAGCTTCACTTGAAGGCGAGCGCGGTATGCCGCGTCTTAAGCCGCCATTCCCCGCTGAGAAGGGATTCTGGCAGCAGCCGACGAACATCAACAATGTAGAATCGTTCGCTAATGTGCCGTGGATCATCAGCAATGGAGGCGCTGCCTTCGGCGCGGTCGGAACCGATAAGAGCAAGGGCACGAAGGTCTTCGCCCTGGCGGGGAAGATCAAGAAGGGCGGACTCGTAGAGGTTCCCATGGGACTTCCGCTCAGAGACGTGATATACGGCATAGGCGACGGGATAAAGGGCGATAAGGAGTTTAAAGCCGTTCAGATGGGCGGACCTTCCGGAGGCTGCATACCCGCTTCGCTCATAGACACGCCGGTAGACTATGAGAATATAACCAAGACAGGCGCCATAGTCGGTTCGGGCGGCATGATCGTCATGGACGAAACGACGTGTATGGTTGACATGGCGCGGTATTTCCTGGATTTTACACGTAAGGAATCCTGCGGCAAGTGTAATTACTGCCGGATAGGAACCAAACGGATGCTTGAAATATTGGAGAGAATCACGCAAGGGGAAGGCCGCGACGGCGATATTGAGCTGCTTATAGAGCTGGCGGAAAAGGTGAAGGACGGATCTATGTGCGGTCTGGGACAGACGGCGCCGAATCCTGTGCTCACCACCATACGCTACTTCCGCGACGAGTATGAGGATCATATATATAATAAGAAATGTACCGCTCACTCCTGCAAGGCGCTGCTTACGTTTGAAATAACCGACGCGTGCACAGGTTGTACCCTGTGTTCAAGAAGGTGTCCTGTGGGTGCTATCACAGGCGAAAGGAAGCAGAAACACGTTATCGATCCGGAAAAGTGCATAAAGTGCGGGAAGTGCGAAGAATCCTGCAAATTCAGCGCTATTCTGCGTGATTAGTGAAGTAGAGGTGAGATAGAGATGAAAAAATTCAGACTTAATATAGACGGGAAGGAAGTGTACGGCATTCCCGGTCAGACTATTTTGGAAGTCGCCAATGACAACGACATATTCATTCCCACTCTCTGCTTCGACGAAAGGACTGAGATATACGGCGCCTGCGGACTCTGCGTGGTAGAGGTAGAAGGGAATCCCAAGATGGTAAAGGCCTGTGCGACGGTTATCGCGCCGGGCATGGTTATAAAGACGAAGACCGACAGGGTCATACAGTCGCGGCGGACGAATCTTGAGCTGCTTTTGTCGAATCACGTAGGGGACTGCAGACCGCCTTGCGCGCTGGCCTGCCCCGGAAATACAGACTGTCAGGGCTATGTAGGGCTTATAGCCAACGGCAGATTCGAAGAGGCTATCGAGCTGATCAAGGAGAAGATTCCGCTTCCCGCGTCGATCGGCAGGGTTTGTCCGCATCCTTGTGAGGATGAGTGCAGACGCAAGCTTGTAGACGAGCCGATTTCTATAGCGTGGCTCAAGCGTTTCGCCGCTGACGCAGATCTTCTGGGTGAGGATCCGTTTATGCCCGAGATCGCGCCGGAGACAGGTAAGTCCGTAGCTATAATAGGCGGTGGTCCTTATGGGCTTTCACTGGCGTACTTCCTGCGGCAGAAGGGACATGAGATTACCATTTTCGAGGCCATGCCCAAGCTCGGTGGGATGCTGCGCTACGGCATACCTGAGTACAGACTGCCGAAAGAGGTGCTTGACGACGAGATCGAACTCATCGAGAGAATGGGCGTCGAGATTATCCCCAACACGAGGATAGGCGCCGACATAGATTTCGAGACGATCAGAAGCGATTTCGACGCCGTTTGCGTAGGCATAGGCGCGTGGGTGTCCACGGGTGTCGGCTGCAAGGGCGAGGACGCCGACGGCGTTATAGGCGGCATCGATCTGCTGCGCAAGGTCGTGCGGAACGGAGACATCGATCTGGGCAAAAACGTCGCCATAGTAGGCGGCGGGAATACGGCCATGGATGCGTGCCGCACAGCTGTAAGGCTCGGCGCGGATAAGGTCTACAATATATACAGGCGTACGAAGGACGAAATGCCCGCGGATATGGTTGAGATCGAAGAAGCCGAGGAAGAAGGCGTAATATTCAAAAATCTGACCAATCCCATTGAGATAATCAAGGATGCAAGCGGCCGCGCGAAGCAGGTGCTTCTGCAAGTCATGGAGCTGGGAGAGCCGGACGCGTCCGGACGGAGAGCGCCAAAACCCGTGGAGGGTAAGACGGAACTGCTTGATGTTGATACCGTTATTCTGGCTATAGGTCAGGCCGTCGATCCCGAAGGATTTGACGCCCTTGAGCTTACGAGGAAGAAGGGCATAGTATACGATAAAGATACGTTTATGACCAGCCTTCCAGGGGTATTCGCAGGCGGCGACTGTGGCAACGATAAGATATCCATAGCCATTGAGTCGATTGCCGACGCCCACAAGTCGTGCGATATCATAGACGCCTACCTCGCGGGGGAGGAAATACAGTACATTAAGCCTTATGTGGTGGAACGCGACGACTTGACTGAAAAGAGCTTTGAGGATCGCGAGAGGCAGTGCAGACCCAAGATGGCGCATCTTTCCCCTGAGGACAGGAAGGACAACTTCAGAGAGGTCGTCTTCGGATATGATGAGGAACAGGCGGCCGCAGAGGGAAGCAGGTGTCTGGAGTGCGGCTGCGGCGACTATTTCGAATGTAAACTTGTGAATTTCGCCAATGAGTATGACGTCAAACCGGAGAGGCTTGCGGGAGAAAAACACAAGGTAGAGTATGACGATGAGCACCCGTTCATCATCAGGGATCCCAACAAGTGCATACTCTGCGGGCTCTGCGTCCGCGTATGCGACGAGGTCATGGGCGTAGGCGCTCTGGGGCTTGTGAACAGAGGCTTCGATACCGTCGTCAAACCGACGCTTGAGAAACCCTTGGGCGAGTCGGGATGTATCTCCTGCGGTCAGTGCATAAGCGTTTGCCCGACAGGCGCCTTACAGGAAAGGCTTTCGCTGAGCAAGCCCGTTCCCCTTGATACGGTGGAGACAGATACGATCTGTCCTTACTGCTCGGTGGGATGCGAGATACAGCTTGAGACATACGGCGACATGCTGGTGAGAGCTACGCCGAATAAGAACGGCGCGGTTAACAGCGGACTCTTGTGCGGACGCGGACGTTTCGGCTTCGACTGCTCGGAGCTGGAGGGCAAGATAACGACGCCGCTCATCGTAAAAAACGGCATGCTCGAAGAGGCGGACTATCATGACGCTTTTATCGCCGTAGCGAAGAAAGCTCAGTCCGTAGCGGCCAGATACGGACGCGGCGCTGTGGCTGTGGCGGTATCTGACAGATATACAAATGAAGAAGCCTATGTGGTGAAGCATCTTGCCGAAGCCATGGGCGCGAAGCTGCTTTCGTTCAACAACAGGAAGAGCGGACTCGCTCCCGCGCTTGGATTCGACGCTTCGCCCAACACGATAGACGAACTCCTTTCAACGGAATTGATACTGGCTGTGGGCTTTGACTGGAAGGCAAATCCGGTGATCATGCTCAAGATGAAGCAGGCGGCGGAAGCGGGCGCTAATGTTATAGTCGTAAACCCCGTGGGGATGGAGCAGAAGCTGAACTTCCGGCATAAGGCGATATATACGTCTAACGATCTAAGCTTCTTGCGAGAGATGGCGAAGGTCGCGGCGGAAAGAGGCAAGGGCGCCGGTATTGACGGTTTTGCTGAATTCGCGGCGGGACTGGCGGATGTAAAGCCCGGCGACGAGGCAAAGGCTGTAGCGGAGGCTTATCTGAGCGCGAAGAAGGCTATGATCGTCTTCCAGCAGAATATAGTCACCACAGAAGCGGCGACGTTGATCGCGGATATAGCGCTGGCGTCGGGGCACATCGGAGCGCCAAGGGACGGTATACTCCAGATCAAAGCGAAGAACAACAGCCAGGGTCTCGTAGATCTCGGTATAAGAAGCGGCGCGGAAGCGCTCGAAGGCGTAAAGGCGCTTCTCTGTTTCGGGGAAGACCCGAGATTCGAGCTTTCGGGACTTGAATTTCTCATGGTGTGCGATACCCATCTAACGAAGACGGCGGAGCTTGCAGACGTGGTGATTCCCGGAACGGGATTTTCATCCACTGACGGCACGTTTACGAACACCGAGAGACGTTTACAGCTGGTGCAGAAGGCGGTTGATGAAGATGTTGAACTGTCCAACTGGGAGGTAGCCGCGGAGATAGCCCATGTGTATGAAGTGGAATTCCCATGGGAAGATACAGCGGACGTATCCCTTGATATGGACGATAATCTGCTGAAATACAGAGAATCTTCACCGGGCGAGATCTTCGGCGGAGCACTTTCCCCTGTGAACCCGCATTTCGTGAACGTAGGTGAAGCTAAGCTCGCTGATATACTCGCCATAAGCGATAATCTCATGAACATGATAGATGAGAGGTTGCCGCAGGCGGCGGATAACTAGCCTGGAGGCTTGGGCGGAGCTGCAGCGCTTTGACATACGCCTGTAGGCGGCGGACAACTGACGCTTGAATTCCTAAAAAATAAATTATTATAAATTCGATTATATATCGATGAAAAGGTAAACGGCAGGCTGTCAATATAGCTTGCCGTTCGCTATTTATGCCGAAAAATCAAGGCATGCACGGCATAAACAAAACAAATGGCGCTAGGACAGTTTATCAAAAATACTAAATAAATAGAAAAATGTCCATAGATTGCTTGACTCATGCAATTCAAAAGTATAAAATAAAATATAGGTGCTGTGAAATTTTAGCTCATAATATTATTATACTAATCCGCTCCAAGCTAATGTTTTAATTGCGGCTTAGTATTATAAAAAGTAGGGGACACAGGCTCGCGTTTATATGCGGAGCTTGCGTTTGGCGGAAATCGTTTTGTCGTATCTGAAAAGGGAGATTTGGAGGGATTAATTATGAGGAATTGGAAGATCAAAATCAAGTTATTGTTTGGGTTTCTTCTCGTGGCTGTTATGACCGCCGTAGTCGGAATTATCGGGATTTACGGTTTGGTCGTTTTGAACGCCACCCAAGAACAGATGTATATCCATGTAACTAACATGGATATAACAGGTGACGTGCAGTATTCTCTCGCGCTTCAGAGGATAGCTTACAGGGACGGCATTATGTACATAACCGACTCCGGTAGGGTGCAGACGGCTATAAAGGATCTGGAAAGCGCGGAAGACGTGCTTGACGAAAAATTAAAACTTCTTGCCACAACTCTTATGACGGAAACCGGGAAGGCTCAGCTGGCGAAAATCACAGACACATATAGCTCATATCTTGTGCAGCTGGATAAACTGAAGACTCAGATTAGCGCCGGCGACGACAAAGGCGCGCGCGATCAGCTTAACGCCATGGTAGGCGTGGCTTCGGATTTTCAGACCAATGTTAATGAGCTTGGAACTATAATTGCCAGTACTGCCGCAAAAGCCAATGATTATGATTCGAGCCGGTCTATTGTACTGTATATCGTATTGACGGCGGTTGCAATTGGTGCAGTAGTTATAGCCGTAATATTCGGCATAGTCATATCAAGACTCATAGCGACGCCTATAAAACGCCTGCTTGAAGCGGCGGATTCTATAGCTCAGGGCGATATAAACGTGAATGTAGGGGTCGACAGCAGGGATGAGATCGGATTACTGGCGAAATCTTTCGAGTCGATGATTGACTCCATCAAAGAGCAAGCGGACGTATTGACATTGATCGCGGACGGCGATTACAGGTCTTCTATCACGGTTCGTTCCGATAAGGATGTGATGAACAAGTCCATCAATACGGTAGTCGATAAGAACAATAATCTGCTTCTTGAGATCAAAGAGGCCTCGGCACAGGTGTCGGCGGGCGCCGGTCAGATAGCGACGGGGGCTCAGAGCTTGGCGTCAGGTTCGACCGAACAGGCCGCCACCCTAGAAGAGTTCTCCGCATCCATATCGGAGGTCATGTCTCAGTCCGAGGATAACACGAAGAAGTCGCAGGAGGCCTACGACGACGTACAGCTATCCACGCGGTATATGAGTGAAAGCATGGAATCCATGCGCAATATGACTGAGGCCATGCAGGATATTAACGAAAGCTCGAATAATATAGCCAAGGTTATAAAGGTTATAGACGACATAGCGTTTCAGACCAATATACTTGCGCTCAACGCTGCAGTTGAAGCCGCGAGGGCAGGGCAGCATGGCAAGGGCTTCGCTGTTGTGGCTGATGAGGTGAGGAATCTGGCGTCCAAGTCTGCGGAAGCCGCGAAGGAGACGGCCGTTCTGATTGAAAACAGCACCCACAAGGTCACGGAAGGCAATGCCATAGCAGGGAAGACCAGTGAAAGCCTCATGTCGGTAAACGCGATTTCGGAGAAAAACGCTCTGTCTATGCAGTCGATAAGCACATCATCCCAGATGCAGAGCGACGCCATTTCTGAGATAACGAAGGGTATAAGTCAGATTTCGGACGTCGTCCAGGCGAACTCGGCTACCGCTGAGCAGTCAGCGGCGGCGGCGCAGGAACTATCGGCTCAGGCGACCATGCTGGAGGATATCATATCTCAGTTCAGACTCAGGGAGGCCGGCGGATCCGGCGGCGGTGCTTCGATAAACAGGAACGCCGCGCCCTTGTATGATAAGATCACGGAGAACAGAGGAACACCCGTGATCGATCTGGGCGGCGGATTCGATAAGTATTGACGGGGTTCGTTCCATCCTAATGCTTGATTGATCGGCTTAGATGTTGTTTACAGCGGCTTATTCGAGAGACGGAGGTCTGTCGGCGGAGAGCAAGATCAGCAATCTCCCGCTGGTCTTGCGTATTATCGCCGGGGCTTCCAGAAATTCGTTGCTTATGCCAATGGGAAAGCTGCTGTTTAGTTTATAATTGCTGAGGGGGTATTTCGCGTTTTCTATACATACCCCTTCACAGACGAGCGACCAGGATAAAACAGAGAAGTAATATCCCGCGCGCGGAGGAAGGCAAAAACACGCGTCGTCCGTCATGATCGCGATGTTGAAGGCGTCTTCCATAGACACGCGCCCGCCATGATCCAGACAGTAGGACATGAGCTGCAGATTCGCCAAGGTATGGTCTAGTCTGCCGCCTATACCGCCGACCAGTAGGAAATCGCGGTAGCCCAAATCCAGACCGTGTTTAAGCGCAAGCCCGGTATCTGTATCGTCCTTCTCCGGTGGGAAGGCGTACACAGCGACGCCGGGCGTTGTAGCGCCCGAAAAGGAATCGAAATCGCCTATTGCGGCGGCGGGGATTATCCCGGCCGACAGCGCCTTCGCATAGCCGCCGTCGGCGCATATGACGAAGTCCCCGTCCTTCGGGGTATATGTTATGCCCGGATCTGATTCTATATAGCCTGTGAATATCACACAGCGCCCCGCCTCAAGGGGGCGCTTTTGGTTTTTGTTCATAAGAAGCTCCTTTCACTGCCGCGCGGTACAATACCGGACGCGATCTTAAACCACAACAATAATCGCAATAGCAACCGCAACCGATGATACTAATCTGAAATTAAAATATCACATTGAAGTAAATTAGTAAATACCGTTTTTAGCCGTCCGCTCAATAATTTATTCTCTCAGGGTATAATACCCCGCCGCTTGCGGCGGGGAAATTTATTTCTTCAAATTGATTGCAATATATCTTGAAATATATTACGATAAGTGATAGAATTATAATATATGTTTATGTATAATAAAACATAATAAACTATAATTGTCAAAGGGGGCTTAATTATGAAGAACATGAAGATTAAGGGAAAGATGTTGATGGGGTTTATGATGATGGCGGTGCTCGCCTTGGCTGTGGGTGGTTTTGGAATCCATGGTCTTTTGAATATGGGGGGGCATATAAATGTGGTTGGCAGGGCCGCCACGAATGCCATAAGCATAAGCGAGCTTGAAGGGCAGCTTAAGGAACAGCGGGTCACATATATGCGCGGAGGCATACATCTTTTGATAGACGACAATGCATCGGCCAATAGTGAATTCAAGAACCTTCAGGTGCTTGACAGCGAATTCAGGGCAGAATTGCAAGCTCTGGACGATGCTCTGGAAGAGCCTGAAGCCAGAGCTTATCTGGATGATTTGTACACGCACTACAAGGTATACGCGGAGATACGCGACGAGTTTACTGCGGCAGCGCAGGCAGAGCTGATCCCAAACGATGCGATCTTGGGGGAGATCGCCCAGATAGGCACGGCGATGAACGAGGTCGTCGATGTGATGGACAATATGGTAGATCTTCTTAGAACAAACAGCGATGGTATAGCGAAGGAGAGCAGGGATGAGGCTAAGCTATTGCTTCTGTTAACGGCTGTGATTATTGTTTTTGTTATTTCTGTGGGCGTCATTATGGGCATCAGGATAGCGTCAATGGTGAGTAAGCCGGTGACTAAACTGGTTGCGGCGGCTAAGGGACTTTCTGTGGGGAACATAGACGTGGAGCTCGACATAGATTCAAAGGACGAGATGGGGACGCTGGCGGCGGCGTTCATGGAAATGGCGGACGGCATAAGGCAGCAGTCTGAGATATTGGTGAAGATAGCCGACGGTGATTTCAGGGACAGCATAAACGTACGTTCTGAAAGTGACATCATGAATAAGTCAATAAACACAGTGGTGCGGAAGAACAATGAAACATTTCATGGAATGAGGGACGCCGCCTTGCAGGTGTCGGCGGGAGCGGCGCAGATAGCTACCGGGGCGCAGAATCTGGCGGCGGGTTCAAGCAGACAGGCCGCCACGCTGGAAGAATTTACGGCTTCGGTGAACGAACTCAGCAAGAAATCCGAGGAAAATACCGGTAAATCTATGCAAGCTTTCGATGCGGTGCAAGAGTCGAGCAAGCATATGGTGACCAGCATGGAATCCATGCGCGCTATGACGGAAGCTATGCAGGATATAAATGAGAGCGCTTCGAATATCGCGAAGGTCATAAAGGTTATAGATGATATAGCCTTCCAGACCAACATATTGGCGTTGAACGCCGCAGTTGAGGCGGCTAGGGCAGGGCAGCACGGCAAGGGATTTGCTGTGGTGGCGGACGAGGTGAGAAACCTGGCGTCCAAATCCGCAGAAGCGGCAAAGGAGACGGCAGCCCTCATAGAAAACAGCACGGAGAAGGTGGCGGAAGGCAATTCTATCGCTAAAAGGACGGGGGAGAATCTTGAGCGTGTAAACGCGATCTCAGAAAAGAACGCTGACGTTATGCATGAGATCAGCACTTCATCTGAGCAGCAGAGTGATTCGATAAGCCATATAACCATAGGCATCAATAATTTGTCGGATGTTGTTCAGGCGAATTCCGCAACAGCGCAGCAATCAGCGGCGGCGGCAGAAGAGCTTTCAGCTCAGGCTAGTATGCTGGAAGAGTTAATGAGGAGTTTCAAGCTTAATGATACTGAATACAGCACGAGTCATAATGAAAGGCGCGATGAGAACGCCGCCGCCTTGCCTGCCTTCCGCGAGGGGAGACAAGCAGTGATAGATTTGGGTTCGGAATATGATAAATATTAGAACAGAGGCAGGGATATCCCTGCCTTTAGTAGCCGAATTGTCGAACTATTAGCGTCAGAAGAGAAATAAAATAGTAAGAAAATTCTGTATAAAATAAAAAAACACGTGAAGAATGGCTTAATATCATGAACCGGAGGTGTTTTTTGGGAATTCGCTTAAAATCGGTTTAAAATCAAAATTTCAGCTTGCTAAACAGCCAGAAAATGTATATACTTGTAGTCAGAAAGCCATGTAGATTGTTGAGGGATCGTGCGAAGATAATCGCACGCCTGAGGTTGAGGGTGAATAGGTATGGAGGCAAGAGTCAGAGAGATATTGGCGGGAAAGGTAAATCCGCTGCTGAAGAGTCATGACGGCGGCGTCGAACTTGTGAAATTCGAGGACGGCGTAGCGCATGTGAGGCTGACAGGCGCGTGCCGCGGCTGTCCTTCGGCGCAATACACGGTCGAGGAAGTTATAAAGACGATCATGGCGGAGGAATTGCCCGATGTGCGGGATATCGCTTTGGAAGACTCCGTGAGCCAGGAGCTTATCGACATGGCAAAGAAAATCCTTAGCGGTGAGAGTAAGTTAAATTGAGGAGGGATAAAATGGCGTTAATGACTGGTTCTGAGTACATTGAAAGCTTGAGGAAGCTGGGCACAAAGGTATACATGTTTGGAGAGAAGGTGGACAACTGGGTGGATCATCCTATGATCAGACCGTCCATAAACTGCGTGGCGATCACTTATGATCTGGCGCATGATCCGGAGTACAGCGATCTTATGACGGTGACGTCGAATCTGACAGGGAAGAAGGTAAATCGGTTTTCACACCTTCACCAGAGCACGGAAGATCTGAAGAACAAGGTAAAGATGCAGAGATTGCTGGGGCAGAAGACAGCTTCCTGTTTCCAGAGATGCGTAGGCATGGACGCATTCAATTCTTTGTTTTCAACCACATTTGAGACGGACGAGAAATACGGCACAAGCTATCATGAGAACTTCAAAAAATATCTGACGTATGTACAAGAAAATGATTTAACAGTAGACGGCGCGATGACTGACCCCAAGGGCGACAGGGGACTTACGCCGAGCAAACAGAAGGATCCGGATCTCTTTCTTCGCATTGTAGAGAAAAGGCCGGACGGCATCGTCGTCAAAGGCGCGAAGGCTCATCAGACGGGTTCGATAAACTCCCATGAGCATCTCGTCATGCCGACCATAGCTATGACCGAAGAGGACAAGAGCTATGCCGTTTCTTTCGCGTGTCCGTCGGATGTTGAAGGTCTGTTTATGATCTACGGCAGACAGTCATGCGATACGAGGAAGATTGAGGACGAGGCGGATATTGATGTAGGCAACAAACAGTTCGGCGGACAGGAAGCCTTAGTCATATTTGATAATGTGTTCATCCCGAATGATCGCGTCTTCCTTTGCGAGGAATGGGATTTCGCCGGAGTGCTGGTAGAGAGATTCGCCGGCTATCACAGGCAGTCATATGGCGGCTGTAAGGTGGGCGTGGGCGACGCGCTTATAGGCGCGGCTGCGCTTATTGCCGATTATAACGGCGCGCAGAAGGCTTCACATGTGAAGGATAAGCTCATCGAAATGACTCATCTGAATGAGACGCTTTATTGCTGCGGCATAGCTTGTTCAGCGGAAGGCTATCCCACAAAGGCGGGGAATTATCAGATCGATCTCTTGCTTGCCAATGTCTGTAAACAGAACGTAACCAGGTTCCCCTATGAGATCGTAAGGCTTGCCGAGGATATCGCAGGCGGGCTGATGGTCACTATGCCTTCGGCTGCTGATTTCAGATCGAAGGAGAAGGTGCCTACTGCTTCGGGAATGACGGTAGGTGAATGGTGCAACAAGTTCTTCCAGGGCGACGCTTCGGTTTCCACCGAGAACAGACAGAGACTGCTTAGATTTATCGAAAATCTCTGCTTGGGCGCATCCGCCGTCGGATACAGAACGGAATCCATGCATGGCGCGGGTTCGCCGCAGGCGCAGCGCATCATGATCGCCAGACAAGGCAATATCAACGGCAAGAAGGCTCTGGCTAAGAGCTTGGCGGGTATAAAGGACTGAAATGACTTGTAATGAGGACGCAGGGCGCACCAGCCCTCTTCTGTGCGGCGTGAAATTCTGCGGCGGCTGTAATCCGCATTATTCGCGCGGCGAGGCCTTTCGGCTGATCAAGTCGGGCTTCGAAGGGGAGATGACGTTCGTGTTCGCTGAAGAAGGCGGAACTTATGATTTGCTCCTGTACTTCGCAGGCTGCACGAGCCGATGTACAGATCTGAGTCTATTTGAAACAATAGGCGGCGTCGTAGGTGTCCACGATGAGGACGGAATCGCCGGCGCCGCCGATAAACTCAGGGAGCATCTTAGGAGGAAAGCCGAAAGCTAATGGTGACGGGGACAGATTGGGCAGTAGTAAAACGGAACGCGCCGCCTCTGTCGTTCAGATGTAAGGCGCGTCGGAATATGAGGGTTAATCATTTGGATTGGAAAGAAGTTTATAAGAGCAGGCTGTGCACGGCGGACGAGGCCGTGCGGAATATAAAATCGGGAGAGACGGTTTTGTTGGCTCACTGTGTGGGTGAGCCGCCTGCGTTGACAGACGCTCTTGCGGACAACGCGGAACGTTTTGAGAATGTGGAAGTAAGGCACATGGTCAGTCTGGGACTGGGCAGACATGCGGCGCCGGGCATGGAAAAGCATTTTCGTGTGAATCCTATGTTCGCCAGCGCCAACGTGAGAGCCTGCCTAGCGGAAGGCCGGGGAGACTTTACTCCTGCGTTTTTCCACGAAGTGCCTAAGCTGATTCGAACGGGACAGCTGACGATGGATGTTCTCATGTGCCAGGTTTCACCGCCTGATGAACATGGTTATTGTAATCTGGGAACCTCTGTGGATTATACGCTGCAGGCGCTGAAAAGCGCCAGGCTGGTGCTGGCTCAGGTTAACGAGAATTTCCCGTGCACATACGGCGACGGATTCGTACATGTATCGGAGATCGATTGTTTCGTCGAGGCGAACACGCCGATGTTTGAGCTGAAGCCCCCCGCTATAGGCGATGTGGAAAAGGCTATCGGCGAATATTGCGCCTCGCTCATCGAAGATGGCTCTACGTTGCAGCTGGGTATAGGAGGGATACCGGACGCGGTTATGCTGTTTCTGAAAAACAAGAAGGATCTGGGTATTCATTCAGAAATGATTTCAGACGGCACGCTTGAGCTCTTCGAGTCCGGAGTCATAACGAACAGATTAAAATCGGAGAATAAGGGCAAGATGACAGTGGCCTTTCTCATGGGCACAAACAGGCTTTACAGCTTTGCCCATAAGAATCCCGCCGTGGAGGTCAGACCTGTAGATTATGTGAATCACCCTATTGTGATAAGCAGACAGCATAAGATCGTGTCCATAAATTCAGCGATTCAGATCGACTTTCAGGGTCAGGTTAACGCGGAGGCAATGGGACTTCGTCAGTTCAGCGGTGTAGGCGGTCAGGTTGACTTCATACGGGGCGCGTCTATGAGCGATGGCGGCAAGGCCATCATAGCGATGCCGGCCGTGACTGTTAAGAAGGACGGAAGTATTATATCTAAGATCGTTCCCTTCCTCGATGAAGGCGCTCCGGTAACGACGTCGAGGAACGATATAGACTATGTTGTAACCGAGTATGGAATCGCCCCTCTCAAGGGTCAGTCTCTGAGGCAGAGGGCGAAGAATCTGGTAAATATAGCGCATCCGGATAAGAGACCGGAGCTTATGGAAGAATTCGAAAAGAGATTTAAGTAATATTAAGGAGGTTTTGGGCATGTTAGCGTTGCGTGTAGTCCCTAAAATTTATTATTTCGACAAGGTCAAGGAGTTTCACGATGAGTTCAAGATCGGCGAGAATGATCTGCTTGTTACCAATGAGTGGATATATAAGCCGTATGTTGAACCCCTGGGAATAAAGACAAATGTGATATTCCAGGAGAAGTACGGTGCAGGCGAGCCTTCTGACGAGATGATCGACGGGATCGTCAAGGAAGCCGGTAAGTACAGTTATAAGAGGATAGTCGCCCTGGGCGGCGGCACTATAGTCGATATATGCAAGATACTTGCGCTTGATGTTCCCGAGAAGTCTGTGGATCTCTTCACAGGAGCGGTCGCGCCGAAGAAGATAAAGGAACTCGTGGTTGTTCCGACGACTTGCGGCACGGGCAGTGAAGTTACAAATGTAGCCATAGCTGAACTCAAGACGCTTCATGTGAAAAAGGGCATAGCAGTGGAAGAGACCTATGCAGATATGGCGGTGCTGATACCCGAGACCATGGACGGGCTGCCATATAAGTTCTTTATCACAAGCTCCGTTGACGCTTTGATTCACGCAGTGGAATCATATCTTTCACCGAAAGCGACGCCCTTCACCGAATCATATTCGATTCAGGCCATCAAGTTGATCATGGCGGGCTATAAGCAGATCGTAGAGAAGGGCGAGGAAGAGAGATTCAAGCACATGAAGGACTTTGTTCTGGCGTCGAATTATGCCGGCATCGCCTTCGGAAACGCGGGCTGCGCGGCGGTACACGCTCTATCATACTCCATAGGCGGCGCATTCCATGTGCCGCACGGAGAGGCGAATTATCAGTTCTTCACAGAAGTTTTGAAGATGTACATCAGGAAGAATCCGAACGGGAAGATCGTATCTCTGACCAATATCATAGCGGAGATAATAGGCGTGCCTGCGACGGGCGACGTCTACGGAGAGCTGGAAAAATTCCTGAATAAGCTGATAGCAAAGAAGCCGCTTAGGGAATACGGCATGGTTGAGGCGCAGATCGATGAATTCACCAAGTCAACCGTGGACAACCAGCAGAGGTTGCTTGCGAATAACTACGTCTTCCTTGAGGACGGCGAGCTGCGGGAAATATTTGTGAATCTTTTCTAGGCGATCTTTAGGAGCTGTGAAAAAATAACCTATACATCTTGCTTGTCTTTTTTCCGCCGGGCTTCGTTGGCGGAACCCGTTGATACTGCCGAGTATCAACGGAACCCACCGCCTCGCCCGGCAGAAAA
>JAISED010000078.1 GCA_031264295.1 Eubacteriales Family XIII. Incertae Sedis bacterium
TCCAGTTGAGTAGTCAAGCTACAGGTAAAAATAAAAAGTCCACAGCATCTGAATATATTAAACCACGATATCAAAAAGAAAGGAATATGGTGTTTTTGCTTCTACAAACATCATACAAGAGTAAAATGTTAAAAAAATCACTGTCACTCTTGATTATCGCGGCGCTCTGTCTCGGTATTCTTACACCGGTGCAAGCGTCTGATTATCAGTTCAGCAATGCAAATGACGGTTCTCAGTTGCAAATAGCTGAGGAAAATGATCAGGAACAGAAAAGCGAGGCTCGTCAAAAGTATGAAGCCTTGCTGGAAGGGAACTATCGGAACGGCGAATTGGTCGATAAATTTGAAGAAATGTTTGGTAATTTGACGCCGGAGTACATCATGGCAAATTATAAAACGCTCTTTGACGCCGAAGCGGGCGAGATCGACGAAGGCTTTCTGGCCGTTATAACAAGCGAAGAGATGCGCGGCATGCAGACCGTAAAGTATGAATCAATTAAACGCAGACCTTTCAGAGATACCTCTTCATGAACTAGGTCATAATTTCGATTCCTACAGATGGGCATTTGAAGATGAAGCGCTGGCTAACCTTAAAATTTACTATTATTTCAGTAAAACAAATGAGAAATTGGCAGTAATCAAAGAATCGCAGGCTTTTACAGGCACCGAATTTAAAACATATATGAAAAGCTATGCAGAGAGGCTCAATGGAACAGTCAATTACGACGAAGCGATGGCAAACAATGTCTACAGCCCTTACTTACTCTCGTATCGCTTAGCGTGCATTGCCGACACAATAGGGTGGGAACCTTTTAAAAAGACATTCCGGTATTTTAATGAGTTGACGCCGGATAGGGTTCCTTCAACATCCATAGATAAGTTCAATCTATTTATGACAAAATTGCGGGATTATGATCCGAGCCACCGGGATGTTATCGGGATGTTCGCAGATATGGAAAAGTATCTCGTCAGAAAAAAACTTGCTCCCGACTCTAGCAAACGCATAGAATATACAAAAAGGGCGATTATTGTTATGCCCGGCGGTATGGGCAGCAGATTAAGGTATAGAAGTAATCAGATTTGGGAACCGGATGGCATAAAGATTCCTGATGTTGTGTTTTCCTTAGTTGATAAGCTATCCTGTGATGAAACAGGCACGCCTCTTGAGACCATTACTGTAGTGAATGATGGCAGAGGAACAGAAGACACATATAAGGACATGTATAGCTTGCTTACAGTAGCGTTTGAACCGCGTTATGATGTGGTTTTCTTTCCTTACGACTGGAGACTTACTAACGCAAAGACTGGTTCAAATGTGGCAGCTCTAGAAACTTTGGCGGAGAACTATGACGAGATATACATCGTGGCGCACAGTATGGGAGGAATTCTCGCGTCATCCTATGCAGCTAAACATAGCCAAAACAAAGTAAAGCTTCATAAACTGATCACCATAGGAACGCCATATCTGGGTTCAGTTAAGGCGATTTCTGTTTTAGAGACAGGCGAGATTCTTGATTCGGTCTGGGACAATGCCATAAAAATCCAAATGAAAAAATTGTCCGCTAACTTTGCGTCCGCATATGAGCTGTTTCCAAACAGCCGATATAGTTCGAGCTATTTACAGCCCAATACGGCGTCAGCTACAAGTTATACTTATTCTCAGGCAACCAATTTCTTGAAGCAAAGACCTTGGGCCTTAACGGATTCGGGTGCGGTAAAGCCCTTTTTTGCTCAAGCTGCAAGCGTACACAGTAACCTTATGCTGTCAGGAGATCATATTGCGAATAGTATTCCGCATTATTATATCGCCGGTATGGGATTGAACACGCCTGTTACTGCAGTATACGATGATCAATCTTTCGACTGCCTTAAGTATGAGGCAAAAGGCGACGGAACTGTTTTAGGAGAAAGCGCGAAAAATGGGAGCAGTTATAACACATCAATTATATCAGTAAACAAGGTAGGACACCAAGCTTTGATGAGTAACACCGCTGTCATAGACTATGTTAAGGCCATTCTGAATGAAACCTACTCGCCGACACAGAGCGCACAAATAGGACTTTTGCAGAGTCAAAGCGCTGCAGAGACGATGGGTGATGCTGATGACAGAAGCGTTGCTGTTGTCATTGAAAGTAATTGTGAGCTTAACATCGTAGACAGTAACGGAAACACTGTGTTGGAAAATGGTGAAGACTTGTATATCAAGGATGAAGCAGGACTAAGCCATTCAGTCGGTACGGCTTGGTGGATCAATCCTGAAACGAACCGAAGGCAATACATCTTTTCATCAGGTCAGTATACGATAACACTGTCAAGCCCTGAACAGACTATCGGTACTGTGAAGATTACCGCGATGTGTCAAGACGCGGATACTGTCACATCATTTGAAAAATATGACAGTTTTAATGTGGTGGACAAAGCCGTAATAGTCGCCAACCCGGATTCCATAACAGTTTCAATAAGCGTGAATGATGAGAATTCTGGTAATATACAAAATGTAACAGTTGAACCATCGAAGCGCATGACTCCGAAAGAACTGCAGGTTTTTAACGGGGACATTTAACGGGCGGTAAACAAAAAATTATATTCGCCTCGTCGGCAATCCAATGCGACGAGGCGAAGACTTAGATTTGCAGCATACGCGTACTTGAGCGCAAGGAGGGTGGTATGCCCGATACAGGGATTCCGGAAACACGAAAAGAAACATGGAGGCGCGTCTTAGCGCCGCTCAATATCAAGCACAATAGGCGGTATAGAATCGTGGCGCTTGTGCTGCTTCTGCCAAGCGAACTGGGCTTTGTTTTTCTTAGTATATTTGTGATTTATAATATTTTACCCAATATACCCAACCCCCTTAGCGGACTGCCTCTATCCGTGAGTGGCATTTTTGAACTCATTCTTATAATTCCTATCCTTTTTATAATATCCGTTCCAAATCTGATAATAAACATGATTTCAATAGTTAAAGGGAAGACGGACTTATTTTTTGAAATATCCATAGCCACAGCTATATGGGCTGTAATTTTTTTCATTCATGATACTCTAAGTAGAGCTTTTCTTGCTGGTCTGTTTACCATACATTGCTTGTTTGGGATATTGGGTATGTGCATCGCTGAGGTAATCTTTTACAGAATCAGATTCAAAAAGGAACGCGCGAAGATAGAGCATCCGCCGGAGCAGGAAGACGTTTGATTCTTCGATTCTGTCGGATTCTTGATTCTATTGACAGGTGTATGTATGGGGGACAGGGTGGACGATATGATCGATTTATCAAACCAGGAATTGGGGCTTTCCTGTTACCAAATACAAGCTGCGTCATATGCGCGGATATTTGCATCTTACGTGATTATGGGCATGCTTAAGGACAGTATGCGTATCCAAAAGAACCCTCATTCCATGTCAATACATATATGTTAATATTGTTTTTCCGCAAAGTCAAGAGAATTTTCGTATAGTCTTTTCGTCTGAACTTGTAAGGGCGCAAGGACACATATTAATAATATATGTGAACTACGTTGACTTTTGGATCCGCTTGTTGTATCATAGGATCATAAAGCCGCAGCCGGGATGACCGTGCGTGCAGGGCAGTTATCGAACAAAGGAGAACGATAATATGAGGATTTCAGTTAAAGGCCGCTATGCGCTGGCGTCTGTCATTGTTATTGCACAGCGCGCGCAGAGCCGTGAGAATGTCACCGTAAGCAGCATTTCGGAGGAATTGGGTATATCTAAAATCTACTTGGAGCAGGTGTTTTCGCAATTGAAGAAAGACGGATTGCTGCTATCCGTGAAAGGGCCGCGCGGCGGATATCAGTTATCGCGCCCGCCGGGGAAGATCACTGTTTGGGATACCCTGACGACATTGGAGGCAGGTCTGACGGAGCAGACGGAGAATACAGTTGTGGACAGCGCCCCGGAAATAGAAATGTCGCTGCAAAGTCTGATTTTTGAACCCTTAAACGGCATGCTGGAAGAGTGGCTTTCGAAGATCACGATCCAGGATTTGCTTGACTTTACGGAGAAGCAGAAGACGCAGCAGTCGTATATGCTTAACCTGTGAAAAAATAAAAAATTATTTTTAACAAGCCCTTGACAAGCTAAGGATCATAAGTTAGAATGATTATACCATATAAAACATATATATTAAATATGAAATACCTGAAGGAGGTGTCAAACTCACATGTCAAACATTGCGAACAGCCTTACAGATCTTATCGGTAAGACTCCCCTGCTGCAGCTTAACGGCTATGCGAAGGCCAAAGGGCTTTCAGCCAACATCATTGCAAAGATTGAGTACTACAATCCAGCGGGCAGCGTAAAAGACCGTATTGCAAAGGCGATGATAGAAGAAGCAGAGCAAAGCGGCAAACTAGCACCGGGCGCTGTAATCATAGAGCCGACCAGCGGGAATACCGGCATCGGTCTAGCAGCGGTGGCGGCGGCCAGGGGCTATCGGATCATACTTACCATGCCTGAGACGATGAGCATTGAGCGCAGAAAACTGCTGAAAGCGCTGGGAGCGGAACTGGTTTTAACCGAGGGCGCCAAAGGTATGAAGGGCGCCATAGCCAAGGCTGCGGAACTAGCGGAGACCATAGATGGCTCATTTATTCCCGGTCAGTTCGTTAACCCCGCAAATCCCAGGATTCACAGGGAGACCACAGGGCCGGAAATATGGGAGGACACTGACGGGAACGTGGATGTGTTTGTCTCCGGTATAGGGACAGGCGGAACCATCACGGGCGTCGGGGAATTCCTGAAAGAGAAGAACCCGAACATAAAGATCATAGCTGTAGAACCATTTGATTCGCCGGTGCTTTCCGAAGGCAAGGCGGGACCGCATAAAATTCAGGGCATAGGCGCGGGCTTTGTGCCTGATACACTGAATACCGGGATATACGATGAGATCATAGCAGTAAAAAACGAGGACGCCTTCCAAACCGGCCGTGAGATAGCTAAGGCGGAGGGACTGCTGGTCGGAATCTCGTCAGGCGCGGCGGCGTGGGCGGCGACTGAAATAGCTAAGCGCCCCGAGTTCGCCGGCAAGAATATTGTAGCCATATTGCCGGATACGGGAGAACGCTATCTTTCGACAGCGCTGTTCGAAGAATAATTGCACTCCACCTTCATTAATCATAATGCATCAATCTCTTCCAAACAAAAGACCACCGAGCCAGAACCGGGGGTCTTTTGTAGTTTTCGGGGCATACCTAATACGGAGCCTGCCAATACAGAGCCTGCCTAATACGGAGTCCCCTATAAAGAATCATTCAATGTTCTGAATCTGCTCCCGGATCTTTTCCACCTCACTTTTCATTTCAAGCGCGTAGTGGGTTATTCGTATATCATTCGCCTTGGAGGCGATGGTATTGGCCTCGCGATTCAGTTCCTGCACCAGAAAGTCGAGTTTTTTCCCATTGGCGCCGGCCTTCTCGGTGATGATGCCGCCCAACTGAGACACATGACTCCGCAACCTCACCAATTCCTCGGTAATATTGATTTTATCGGCAAAGACTGCGGCTTCAAGGGCTATACGCTCTTCCGGCAACTCCAGTTCTTGGCTGATCAGTTCGCGTATGCGTTCTCTGAGTTTTTCCGTATAACTCCGCACGATATCCGGCGCGAAAGTTTCTATTTCATCTGCATAATTCGCGATCAGCTTGCCCCTCATCAATATATCCTCGGATAGTTTGGCGCCTTCAGCGCTTCTCATGGCGTCAAACTTCTCTAAGGCCAGGCGGAGGGCGTTTTCAAGCAGCGCGAGCAGTTCGGCTTCGTCTTCTATATCGGGCGTCTGTTTCATCACGTCGGGCATGGACGCCAGAATATGCAGATCTATATCCTCGTTCAGACTGAAATGCTCTTTGAGTTCACGCAAATTGGCGTAGTACTGCCGCGCCGCCGCCATATTCAGATTTATCTTGAGATCCTCTTCGGTTAAGCTGTCAATAGTCACCGCTAGTTCAAGCTTGCCGCGCTTGACGCTGCTTTTTATAAGTGATTTCAAATGCTCCTCGGCGAAGGCGTATCTGCGCGCCATCCTCACTGATATTTCGCAATACCTGTGGTTTACGGATTTAATCTCCATCGTCGCGGTTCGCTTGCCGTCTGAGTATTCTCCGCGGCCGTAACCTGTCATACTTTTTACCATAAAATACGTCTCCTTATTATTGATAGTATTAATATCGCTTGACCTCAGTAATAATAGCGTCAACGGGTATGTCCCACGCATCACAACAAGCGCCGTCAAGACCTTGAACCTCAAAAGCGATCGCGATACTTACGGCGTTTTCGCAGAGGGGAAGGTAGCGATCGTAGTAGCCCGCGCCGCGTCCGATCCGCGCCCGGCTTTTCCCATCAAACGCAACGCATGGAACGATTACCAGATCGATTTCTTCGGGGCGGATGATGCGGGAGCGCTCTTCTAAAGGCGCCTTTATGCCGTAAATGCCCACTTCCAAGTCCTCCGGCGCATAGGGCGCCGCGGCAGTCATAAGCCCGTCCCCATGGCAGATAGGAAAAGCAAGCTGCTTTCCCAGATGCAGAGCATGGGCGTTGAATAAGCCCGTATCAGCCTCTTTCCCTAGGGGCTGGTATGAAAGTATGACTCCGGATCGACTGAAGGAAGAATCCGCAAGTAAATTCTCACAAATAATCTTACTGAACCGCTGATACGATTCAGCGTCAAGCGCATTGCGGGCAGCCAGCCCGGCGCGCCTCTGCACGTCTTTGGTAATGACTTCACTCATAAAATATTTAAACCGACTTCGTTATATTTAATATCCAACAAAGCAATCTTATTAGTTTCAGCGACAAATGTCAAGGACTTTATTTCTTGCGCTATATGACTTGCGCTATATGACTTGCGCTATATGACTGCGCTATATGACTTGCGCTATATGACTATGTGACGACTATGTGAAACACCGCTATATGCCGATACGGGAATAAAACCGTACCGTAAAAAAATATTCAGAAGAATATTAGTATAAGCTATAGACATTTGCTTTATTTTAGTATAAAATTATTGATATGGAAGAGAAATAGGGTGTATATAAGGGAAAAGTCGAATATTTACAGGTAGAAAATTACATTTATGCAATATAGAATGGACACGCGGTAAAACTTGGAACCGCAGTGTTAGAAGTTATGATTAGCGTACCTTGGCTTGGCTGATGCCGCGCAGTGAACGTCTGTGATTTCTTCCCCTTTATCAGGGCGTTTTGGCAGAAGCCTGCCTCTCCTATATCTTGGTCTATTTCAAGGCAGTTGAAGTAGAGACGATTTTTTGATATGGCGCCTGCGGTTCCTGGAAGCCGCAGGCGCCGTGTCATTTTTTGATGGGTGTAACCGGCCTTAGTATTCAGCCATATCCGTTATTATCTTTACGCAGTTTTCCAGACCGAAGGCGCTGCTGTTCAGGGAGAGATGATAATTCCTGGCGAGTCCCCATGCTTGGCCTGAGTAATATTTGTAATAGCCCGCCCGCGACTTGTCTATCTTCTCCATCTCTTTCAATGCGTTTTTCTCAGGGACATTGTATTCTTTGGTTATGCGTTCCAGTTTGCTGTCGGTGGCCGCGTGTACAAAGACATTCAGGCAGTCCTCCCTGCCGCGCAGGATATAATCGGCGCAGCGTCCGACTATAACGCAGGCTTCACGCTCGGCGATATCGTTTATTATGTTTCCGAGTATTATATGTATGTGATCCTGCAGTGACATGGTCTCAGTCGAAAAAGCCGTGTACGAAAAAATATTTCCGACAGAGAAATTCAAGGGAACACGCGCTGAGAGTATCTCATCAATATCCTTGATATAATCGGCGGCAAGCCCGCTTTCATTTGCGATAAGCTCGATGAGATCCTTGTCATAAAAAGCAATACCGAGCTTTTCGGCGGTAAGCTTTCCAATGAGACGGCCGCCGCTGCCGAATTCACGGCTTATAGTTATTATTTTCTTCATTTCCCTATTCCTATTCCTATTCCTATTCCTAATCCTCTTACTAACTCTAAACGAAACTATTCAAACGTCGCCAGGTTCCGAGCTGGGCAAAGTTGGCGTGGTGTTTGAATAGTAACTCTACAAATAAAAAACCGCACATCCTCTCCCTGTTTTCACATATGCGGGGGGATATGCGGTCTTCATCATTTCGGCTCTATGCTACGTTGACATTGACAGCCCGCAGCTTACTGCTATTCTTGGGATCAGGTTCAGTGTCAAACGTTACTTTTTGACCTTCATTCAATGTCTTGAATCCATCTACCTGAATTGCGGAGAAATGCACAAATACATCCTCGCCATCCTCGTCGTTGGTTATGAAACCAAACCCTTTGTCAGCATTAAACCATTTCACAGTACCATTGTTCATCGACGGTATCCTCCTTTTAGATACACGTATTCCATTTTTGGAACGATTAAAAGTGCATAAAATGAATGTATCTGTATACTGAAACTAAAATGTTTCATTTGATACTGTTAAAATGTATCATGGATTAGGCGCGGTGTCAACCCATTTTTTCGCTTATTTCCAAATATTATAAAATAATATTATAATATTATAAAATAATACATATTTGAGCGGTTCTATGGAGGCACATGGACGGTGGATCGTCAGCCGTAGGCGCCGTATGAGTTTTTCCCATACGGCGAAAGGGCAAGCGGCGGTATTCAATGTGCCTCGCGGCGCTTCACGGGCAGTTGGGCGAGTATCACGGCCGTGAACATGAGTATGCAACCCAGCAGTTCCCGTTGAGTCAGGCGTTCGTGCAGAAGCAAAAAGCCGCCGATGACGCCGAAGACCGCTTCGGTACTCATAATGATGGATGCGGCGGTCGGGTTTGCGTATTTCTGTCCCACGGCTTGAAGGGTGAAACCGACGCCTGATGAAAGCACGCCTGTATATAGGATGGCCGGTAGTATCTGCAAAGCGCCGCTGATATGCGCTCCGGGGCTGAGATAAGCGTCGGCGAATGGTGAGATGATGAGGCTTAGCAGACCGCAAACGAGGAACTGTATACATGACAGCTTAACGGCGCTGACATGAGCCACAAAATGATCTATGACGAGTATGTGCATTGCCCAGAACCCCGCACCTATGAGGATAACAAGATCTCCTGGCTGTATGATGAAACTTTCTGTCAGGCAGAGGAAATAAAGTCCAACTGCGGCTATCAACACGCTGACCCAGGTATTCCAATGGGTTTTATGCTTGAGCAATATACCGAGAATAGGGACAAGCACGATGTAAAGCGCCGTAATGAAGCCTGCCTTAGACGCGGTGGTGAAGACCAGCCCGATCTGCTGAAAATTCGTACCTGCAAACAGAATCAGCCCGCAATAAACGCCCCCGCGCAGGAGCTTTTTTCTGTATGGGTTCATGAAAGCAGAAAGAGAGGCGGACGAATCCTTGGAAATACCCGTGCCGGCGCTTTCATTTAACGCGCCGGCATTCAGATCTCTGTTTTTCGAAAAGCGTTTCTGAATGGTGAGAAAAATAATCAATGTGAGCGAGCCGAGTATGGATCTGACGCCGCTAAAGAAAAATGGCCCGACGAACTCCATGCTGGAACGCTGAGCGACAAAGGCGAAGCCCCATATCATCGCCGTAAACGTCAAAATAAGTGTTGATTTAATTGTGTTATTCATATTATATGACTCCCCTTTAGTCACATCCGCGCCGTTTGGATTTCGTGCCGATTGACGATAACGCCCCTTGAGTTTATCATACTTATGTACATAAAAGCAAGTGTATTTGACAATGTAAAAATCAAGTCAATGTTGATGAGTACTGTTTTTTGTAGTATAATTAATTAAAAGGGACTTCTAATACTAATCCGCAATTAAAATATTACCTTTAAGCGGAATCTAAATTGAGAATAGTATGAAGGGTACTCTATTTAAAAGGAAGGGGCGATCAAGAGAATGAAAGTAATCATTACAAGCAAGAGTTTGAATGCAAGCGAACATCTGAAAGACACTATCGAATCAAAATTCAGAAAGCTGGGCAAGTTCTTTTCCGACGACATAAACGTGAATGTAATGCTCTCGTTGGAAAAAGGGAGACAAAAGATCGAAGCGACAATAAACGCCAAAGGGACTATATTCAGGGCGGAGGACACGACCAACGACATATACAACGGCGTAGATCGGGTTGTGGACAAGCTCTCAGCACAGATGTCAAAGTTCAAGACAAAGCTTCAAAGGAAGCATAAGGACAATAAGGTGATCCAGTTTGCGGATGTGCCGGATCCTGCGGAAGAGGAGCAGGAAGACCTTGCTCTGGTGAGGCGGAAAAAGTTTGACCTATTGCCGATGTCGGTAGATGAGGCGATACTGCAGATGGAACTGCTCGAACATAATTTTTTCGTTTTCCTGAATATGGAAACGGATGGGGTGGGTGTCGTATACAAGAGAAAGGATGGAAATTACGGCCTTTTGGAGACTGAATATTAGACATAATGCAGGGAAGCAGAGCCTTAAAATCCCAACAGTCTCCAAGCGGATGAAATCGCCGGATGAAGCGAAAGTGGCGCCGCCGTAAGGCGGATAAAATCACCTGACGAAACGAGAACGGCCATCGACTGCCGGCTTTGGCGACAGACAGTCGGCGGTCGTTTTTATTTGTCCTTTTTAATGTTACGTTAACATTAAAAGCCCTCAAATAACTTGAAAGGCAAATCTCAATTATGTAAAATGAATATATAGGGCGGAATAGTATACTGAAATCAGTATTAATTGTAAAGTGATCGTGATGCGAAAGGTTCAAGATGTCAGATTATATTGATATAATCGTTTCAAATATAGGGTTGACAGATCTGCTTGACGTGGCAATAGTTGCGTTTGTTATTTATCAGGTTCTTGTTTTTATCAGGGAGACCAGGGCGGAGCAGTTGATCAAAGGACTGCTTATTTTGCTTGTCGCCGCCTTCCTTTCAGGTATTATGAATCTATACGCCCTCAACTGGATATTGATAGGGACTATGCAATTCGGCGTAATCGCGCTTGTGGTTGTGTTTCAGCCCGAACTCAGAAGGGGACTGGAATATGTAGGACGCAGTAATTTCCTAAAGAAACAGTTCGTTGACGCTGAAAAGGAGAAGGTGAAAGGGGTAGCGGCGTCTATAACAAAGGCCGTCGACTATTTCTCGACGACAAAGACAGGCGCCATCATCATACTGGAGAGGGAGACCAGCCTTAACGATATCGTGGAATCCGGCGTGGTACTCAACAGTGACGTGTCCACCGAGCTTTTAAAAAACATCTTCTATGAGGGCGCCCCCCTCCATGACGGCGCAGTGATAATACGCAATGTCAAGCTCTATGCGGCGGGTTGCGTACTGCCGCTGACCGAAAACAAGGAACTGTCCATGGATCTGGGCACGCGCCACCGGGCGGGTATAGGCATTACCGAGAATTCAGACGCCGTAGCGCTTATCATATCTGAAGAAACCGGAATAATCTCAATGGCGGTGGACGGCAAGCTTACAAGATTTCTTGATATAAAAACCGTTGAAAAGACCCTGCTGAATCTGTATCTGGCGGATTCGGACACAGGCGAGCAATTCAATCTCATAAATCTCTTCAGGAGGAAGCGGAATGCTGAGGAGTAATACAATAAACAAAATAATCGCGGTGGCGGTGGCTCTGGTGATATGGGCTTATGTGATCACTGTAGTGAATCCGCCGCATACGGAGGCGATAAAGGATATACCTGTGAGATTCACGAATATGGATATCCTGGGCGGCAGGAATTTGACCGTGTCAAGCGACGTTGTTTTCGCCATAGATGTGACTGTGGAGGGGAAGCGCGCGGACGTACGTAAACTGAACGCGGAGGATTTCGACGCAACAGTGGATCTGATAGGATGGAGCAGGGGAGAGCACAATATACCTGTAGAGGTGGTAGGACCGGACAATGTAGAGGTGATCACCGTGAATCCTATGCGGGTTGCGGTGAATATTGAAGACTTAGTAAGTATAAGCAAACCGATAAACATAGAATACACGGAGGCGTTTCCTGAGGGAAAGGAACCGGGCTTTGTTTCTATGGTGCCTAATCAGATCGAGGTGAGCGGCGCCAAGTCCCAGGTGGACAATGTTGACTATATAAGTGTAAAGGTAGACAGTTCGGAACTCAGGAGCGCCTTGCGCACCTTCAATATTATGGCGCAGATCGTAGATCGGGAAGGACAGCCGATATATTCCGACATGAGGCTTTCACAGCGGGAAATAGAGGTAGCGGCCATGCTATGCGACGTCAAGGAGATCCCCTTGAACGTTGATATCGTAGGAGATGTGCCGCCATTGCTGGAAGTCACGTCCCTTGTGGCGCCCAAGACGGTGTATATAAGGGGGGCGCAGAGCGCGATAGACAGGATAAGCTTGTTGACGGCGGCGGCAGTGGATATCAGCAGGGTTGATGTGACGTCGAAGATCCCCATCCAGATAGAACTACCGATGAATGTAGAGCTTGCAGATAAATCGTCGAATGTAGGTGTGGAGATAAATATCAAAGGGATATCCACAAAAGAATTCAGCTACACATCCAACGAGATCATGATGGAGGGCGTATCGGAAGGATATGCCGCGCATATTAACGACAGCCGTGTTACAGTCAGGGTGTTCGGCGCGGAGAGCGTTGTATCGGAATTGACCAAAGGGGCGATAAGACCTTATGTGGACATCTCCGAGATGGAGGATGGAGACGATACGGCGAATCTGCCGATCCGCTTTGCATATGAGACGAGCGGATTAAAACGGGTGGAGGCCGTACCGGAAAGGGTACTTTTGAATATCTATGAAATAAACGGCGAGTAGGCATAGATAAATAGAGCGTGCAGCTTAGGCGGCGAGTAGACATAGATAGGCAAATAGATCAGGCAGGTTAAGAGGTGAATGATGGGTCGGATTTTTGGTACAGATGGTGTAAGAGGCGTAGCTAATACAGAACTTACAGCGCAGCTCGCGTTTCGTCTTGGGATGGCGGGTGTGCAGGTTTTAAGCAGGGAGAAGGCGAAGCCGGTTTTTCTTATCGGCAGAGATACAAGGATATCGGGTGATATGTTGGAAGATGCCTTGAGTTCGGGGATACTCTCGATGGGAGGCGATGTGATAAAGGCGGGGGTCATTCCTACGCCTGCGGTTGCGCATCTGGTCAAGGATTACAAGGCGGACGCGGGCGTGGTTATATCCGCTTCGCATAATCCCTTTGAATACAACGGCATTAAGTTTTTCAACGGCGGAGGCTTCAAGCTTGACGACGCCATAGAGGATGAGATAGAAGCTATACTGGAGAGAGAGAAGGATGAAAATGAACGTATAAGCGGTGCAAAGCTCGGTAGAACTGTCAGGGCGGAAGCGGAAGCGGCGCGTTCCTATGTAGATTTTCTCGTATCTTCTGCAGGCGTAGGAGCGGAGGGCATGAAGTTGGTTCTGGACTGCGCTAACGGCGCCGCGTATGATGTGGCGGGCAGGGTGTTCCAAGCTTTGGGCGCTGAAGTGGTGATAATGGGCAATGCGCCGGATGGACGTAATATAAATGCGGCCTGCGGTTCGACCCACCCGGAGGCGCTTGCCCAAATGGTCGTCAGGGAAGGCGCGGACATGGGTCTGGCCTTTGACGGAGACGCGGACAGGCTTATAGCCATAGACGAGAAGGGAAGGATCGTTGACGGCGACAAGATCATGTATGTGTGCGCCAGAGCCATGAAGATGAACGGGGAGCTTGACGGGGAACTTGTGACGGCAACGGTGATGAGTAATATGGGCTTTGGCAAGGCGATCGAGAAAATAGGCTGCAAGGTGCAGTACACAGGGGTCGGCGACAGGTATGTGTTGGAACAGATGCTTAAAACAGGCAGTGTACTGGGCGGAGAACAGTCCGGCCACATAATATTCCTTAAACGCAGCACCACGGGCGACGGAATATTGGCGGGTTTACAGTTGATGAAATCTGTCGCAAGTCTGGGCATGAAGCTTTCCGAGCTTGCGGATCATGTAACTGTTTATCCGCAGGTGCTGAAAAACGCAAGGGTGAGAAACGAAAATAAAGAACGATACATGGACGACAAGCTGGTACGTGACGAAATAGTCAAGATGCAGGAGGATATGGCGGAAGAAGGCAGGGTGCTGATACGCCCGTCGGGAACAGAACCCTTGGTGAGAGTGATGCTGGAAGGCAGGGACATCAAGAAGATCACCTGTATGGCGGAAAAATTGGCGGAACTGATTACAGAAAAGTTGGGCTGAGACGGGGTGGAAATATGTGTGGAATAGCAGGGTATATTGGGGAAGAACAGGCTCGTGAGATCATAATCGACGGGCTTAAACGTTTGGAATACAGGGGTTATGACTCTGCCGGCGTAGCTATAGCAGGCGACAAGGGTTTACAGATCAGGAAAGCTGTGGGACGTATCGAAAACCTCGAAAAGCTTATGGCGGAAGAACCTGTAAGCGGGAATCTGGGTATAGGGCACACCAGATGGGCGACCCACGGTGAACCGACCAAGGTGAACGCCCATCCTCATACCAACGAGGATGGTACGATCGCAGTTGTTCACAACGGCATAATCGAGAATTACGCAGAACTCAGAACATGGCTTAAAGACGAACATGGAGTTACGTTTAAGTCAGAGACAGATACCGAAGTTATAGCGCATTTGATAGGATTGATGTACAAAGGGGATCTGCTGGAGGCGGTCTTCGAAGCGGTGTCAAAGCTTTCCGGCGCCTACGCCATAGGCGTCGTATGCGCCGATGAACCCGACAGGATCGTGGCGGTCAGGAACGACGCGCCCCTCATCGTGGGACTGGGAGAAAACTGCAATTTCCTCGCCTCGGACATACCTGCCATGCTTAAATATTGCAGGTCTATTTACTTTATTGAAAACTGCGAAACTGTTTTGATAACGAAGGATGAAGTGACCATTTTCAACGCGAAACGAGAGAAGGTCAAGAGGGACATCTATCACGTCACGATGGACGCCGACGCCGCCGAAAAGGGCGGGCACGACCATTTCATGATAAAGGAGATATACGAGCAGCCGCAGGGGATTCTGAAGACCATCGAGCGGCGGCTTGACGAGAACGGGCGTGTCAAGCTCGATGGAATCAAATTGACGCGGAAGGAGCTGAGCGACATAGAACGCGTGTATATTGTCGCTTGCGGTACGGCGTATCACGCGGGGCTTATAGGGAAGTACGCGATAGAGAGGTTTGCGGGGATTCCGGTTGAGGTGGATATCGCTTCGGAATTCCGATACAGAAACCCCTTCGTCAATGCAAAGACGCTATTCATCTGCATAAGTCAGTCAGGGGAGACCCTTGACACGCTGATGGCGCTGCGTGAGGCTAAAAAGAAAGGCGCCAGAGTGCTGTCAATAGTGAACGTCGTAGGCAGTTCCGTCGCGCGGGAATCGGACGACGTCTTCTATACATGGGCGGGACCGGAGATCGCGGTCGCCTCCACCAAGGCATTTACCACGCAGATGGTGTGTCTTTATTTGTTGGCGCTCTATATGGCGGCTGAGAACGGAACGCTTGAGGAAGGGCAGTTCACGCGCGTGATGGACGAGCTGAAACGCACGCCTGAATTGATTCGTGAGGTGCTTAGCCGGGAAAACGCGATAAAAAAGATAGCGAAGCGTATATATAAAAATGAAAATGTTTTCTTTATAGGAAGAGGGCTTGATGCATCGATAGCCTTTGAAGGGGCGCTGAAGCTGAAAGAGATCAGCTATATACACGCGTTTGCTATTGCGGCGGGTGAGTTGAAACACGGGACAATAGCGCTTCTTGACATGGATACCCTGGTAATAACCCTCGCGTCCCAGACCGCGCTTAACGATAAGATAGTATCGAATATCAAAGAGGTAAAGGCTAGGGGCGCCGAGGTGATAAGTCTTGCAAAAGATGGCGCTGTTAAGATCGCAGACGAATCGGACGATGTTATATACATACCGGAATGTATAGACGAGGTGGCGCCGATTCTGGCGATTGTGCCGCTGCAGCTTCTGGCTTATCATATTGCAAAGCTCAGGGGTTGTGACATTGATAAGCCAAAGAACCTAGCAAAATCCGTTACTGTAGAGTGATGTATAACGCATGAGGAAGGAGCTTTGTAAAATGTTGAAAGTCAAGAGAATTATCGCGGTTTTTGCGATGCTGGCAGTAACATTAGGCGCAGGAATGACGACGACCGCATGTTGGAAGAACTCAGGCGAGGATTCGGGAGAAGTGTACAAGATGCAATTGTATTTCGCTAACGCTGAATACATAGACAGCGGCGATGAGACGCTCGGGCATTTGTCGGGTCCGATCGAGCTGAATATCTCATCTGACGATAAGGAAGGCTACGATAAGTACAGACTTTTGCTGGAATGCATGAAGGAAACGTCGGAAGAAGATCTGAACGGGGCGGTTAATATGCTCAACGATGAGATTCAATTTGGGGATGTTGGGTTCAATGACGGCGTTGCTACGGTGGATATAAAATCCGAGACGGCGTCCGGAGAGCCGCTTTATGGGGGAACGCTGGAGGAATTGCTGCTTATAGAGCAGATTACGTTCAGCATGATCGACAGTTTTGAGGAGGTGAAAGCGGTGGCTTTCACGGTTGACGGCAGTGCGGCGGATACGTTGATGGGTCAGATGGACATAAGCGAGCCCTTCGATAAGGAGAGTTTCAACGGTGATACGCTATGAAGAACGGCAGAATACATTTCAGAGGTGATATGCATGGGGATCGGCAGAATACATTTCAGAGGTGATACGCTATGAAGATCGACAAAACACATTTTAGAGGATGCATAACAGGCGGAGCGGTAGCGGACGCTAAGGCATATCGTACCTGCGCGAATGGAGTTGATCTTATATCCGATAACACACAGCTAACGTCATTTACTGTTGACGGTTTAGTGTGGGCGGCCGGACGCGCAAAGAGCAGAGGGGTATACGCCTATATACCGTGTCTGTTCTATTCGTATCAGAAATGGTATTATACTCAGACTGGGAGTCTCGCGGACAAGACATATAGCTTCATACTCGGCGGAGAGATCCTCAGATGGGATGAATTGTACGCCAGGCGCGGCGAGGGCATTACGAGTCTGAAGGCGCTTGAAGGCAGTATAAATAATACATATGGAAGTCTGCAAAACAGGATAAATAACAGTAAAGGGTGCGGCGCCGTCATGCGTTCCGCGCCTATAGGCATGTATTTTTGTTCGGATGAGAAGATGGCTTTCAAGATAGCATGTGAGGCGGCGGCGCTGACGCACGGGCATATTGACGCTATATTGCCGGCGGGATATCTGGCGTTTCTCATATCTTCCATACTTCAGGGCGCGCAGATAGACGAGGCTGCTAAAGCGGGACTCGCGGAACTATCCAAATGGAGCGGTGCGGAAAATTGCAGTAGAACGCTGATGAATGCGCTCAGACTCGCCGAGAGCGATATGAGTGTGAGCGACGCTATGAAGGAGCTGGGAGATGGTTTTGCCGGAGAGGAAGTTATCGCCCTAGCGGTGTATAATGTTTTGAAGTACGGAATGGACTTCGAAGCGGCGGTCGGCGCAGCTGCGGCGTTTGAAGGGAATAGATGCAGTCTCGCCTCGATATGCGGCAATATTTTGGGAGCTTATCACGGATGCACAGGCGTGCCGTATGAGTGGGTAAAGAATCTGGAAGCGCTGGGGCTTATGATAATAGGCGCGGATAAGATGCTTGACGCTATATTGAATATATAGGCGGGTATGAGCCGCCGGCGCGGCGGACTGACGGACGGGGACGGACGTCAGCGCGGCGGACTGATGGATGAGGATGGACGTCGGCGCGGAAGGCAATATGCCGCATGGAGGTAGTATGAAACAGAATGAAATTCGTGACGCGGGTCTCGCCGAATCGGGACGGCGCAAGATCGAGTGGGTGAAAAACAACATGCCCTTACTCAGAGGGCTTGAAGAGGAGTACGGTAAGGAAAAGCCGTTCAGCGGCGTGCGTATATCTCTGTCTGTGCATCTTGAGGCTAAGACGGCATATTTATGTGAGACGTTTGCGGCGGCAGGGGCGGAAATGTCTGTCACCGGCAGTAATGTGCTCTCCACACAGGACGACGTCGCTGCGGGTTTGGCTGCCACAGGTATGAAGGTCTACGCCTTCCACGGAGCGACTCAGGAAGAGTATGATCGGCATATAGAAATGACCTTGGCGCACAGACCGAACATAATCATAGACGACGGCGGTGATCTGGTGGGAATGGTTCACGGAAAGCGGCCGGATCTGGCGGAAGACGTCTTCGGAGGTTGTGAGGAGACGACTACAGGCATTCTCAGACTCAAAGCCATGGAGAGGGAAGGCGTACTTAAATTCCCTATGGTGGCTGTGAACGACGCGCGCTGCAAGCACCTTTTTGACAACAGATATGGTACGGGGCAGTCGGTATGGGACAGCATCATGCACAACACTAATCTGATCATAGCGTCTAAGACGGTCGTGGTGGTTGGCTATGGATGGTGTTCACGCGGTATCGCGATGAGGGCGGCCTCGCTGGGCGCCTCTGTTATAGTTACGGAGATCGATCCCGTTAAGGCTATAGAGGCGCGGATGGACGGATTCGCTGTTATGAAGATGTGCGACGCGGCGGCGCGGGGCGACATATTTGTGTCCGCTACAGGCTGTAAGGGGACTATATCGGCAGAGCACGCGCTTAACATGAAGGATGGCGCCATACTGAGCAATGCGGGTCATTTCGACGTAGAGGTAGATGTAGCCGGTATTAAGAAGATCGCGCTGGAGGAAAAGATCGCAAGGGAGAACATAAGGGGCTACAGACTGCCAAACGGGAGATGGGTGTATATAATCGCCGAGGGGCGGCTTGTGAATATCGCCGCTTCAAACGGACATCCGGCGGAGATCATGGATATGAGCTTTGCCGTCCAATTCCTGTCGGCTCTATACGTATTGAACAATTATAAAAAACTCGGTAACAAGGTAGTAGACGTTTCGGGCGAGATAGACGATCTGATCGCACGGCGGAAACTACGAGCCTGGGGAATAGAAATAGATGAACTCACGCCGGAACAGGAGAGATACCTGAACAGCTGGCAGTGAAACGGGGTTGCGCCAGTGGCGGATGAGATTCAGAGGCAGCCGGAAATAAGCGGCCGGATGATGCGGCGCGCAGGCGCAGATGAAAGGAAGGGTATGAGTAAGGACTTAGCGGAACTGTTGTTCCCTGATATTGATATGGACGCCGACGCGTATGAGAGCATATATCCGGCGAGGGACTTGGCCGAAGGAGCGGTAGTGAGCAGGCTGGGACCCAGTCCTACCGGCTTTATCCATCTTGGCAATCTTTACGGCGCCTTTGTGAATGAGCGCCTGGCGCATCAGAGCGGAGGCGTATTTTTTCTTCGCATTGAAGACACCGATGAGAAGAGAGAGGTGGAAGGCGCTGCGGAAGCGCTTATTGAATCTTTGCAATACTTTGGAATCAGGTTTGACGAGGGCGTGACGGCGGATGGTGAGTCCGGAATATACGCACCATATAGACAGAGTGAGAGACGCGATATATATAGATGCTTTGTGAAAAAGCTTGTGACCGAAGGGAAGGCGTATCCTTGCTTTCTCACTGAGGAAGAGATAGCGGAAATCCGCGCGTCCCAAGAGGCGGAGAAACTTACTCCGGGGATTTACGGCGAATGGGCGCGGTACAGAGACGCCGATTTTGACGAGGTGAAGCGCAGGTTAGAAAATGGCGAGGCCTTTGTCGTGAGGTTTAAAAGCTGCGCGAGGCAGGTATCGGAGGGCGGCAGAGTAAAAGAACGGGCGACGGACAGTGCCGGAAACGCAGAGATGGCGCCGGATGGCGGACAGGCCGCTGAAACCGTAGCTGTTTGCAATATAACTGTCATGGACGGCATAAGGGGCGAACTGATCATGCCGGAAAACAGCATGGACGTTGTCATATTGAAAACGGGAGGCTTGCCTACCTACCATTTCGCTCACGTGGTGGATGACCATTTGATGAGAACGACGCACGTGATCCGGGGTGAAGAGTGGCTTTCGTCCCTGCCGGTGCATGTGGCGCTGTTTGAAGCTATGGGATGGAAAACCCCGATCTACTGCCATACCGCCGTACTGATGAAAATGGAAGGCGAGACAAAACGCAAGCTTTCCAAACGCAAGGATCCCGAGTTGTCTCTCGCTTACTATAGAAGCGAGGGCTACCATCCCCTTGCAGTCAGGGAATATCTGCTTACAATCATAAATTCAAACTTCGAAGAGTGGAGGGCGGAAAACCCCATAGCGCCGATCGGCGATTTTGCGTTCACGACGGCGAAGATGAGCCGCTCAGGTACGCTCTTCGATCTTGATAAGCTGCGTGATGTGAGCAAGGAAGTGATGCTCAGGATTCCTGCGTGCGAATTGGCTGATTTCATCATGGATTGGGCGGAGACTTCCGGGCGGAACACGGATGAACTCAAGAAAGGCGGAAAGGAATATCTGCAAAAGATATTGGATATAGGGCGCAGCGGAGAAAAACCCCGAAAAGATCTTGCATATGGCAGTCAGATATTTGAATTCATAGGATATTTTTATGAGGGGAGTTTCAGCATTACGGATAGCCGGCCTGAAAATGTTCCGGCGGAAGACATCGCGAAAATACTGAAAGAATACGCAGACGTATATGATCATGCCGATGATCAGACCGAATGGTTCGCAAAGGTCAGAGAGCTTGCCGTAAATAACGGATACGCGGCGAAGCCTAAGGATTTCAAGAAAAACCCGGAGATGTACAAAGGACATGTAGGAGACGTCAGCACTGTGATACGTATAGCGATAACCGGGCGCGCAAGCTCTCCGGATTTATGGGAGATACAGCAGATTCTCGGTGAACAGCGCGTTAAAGAACGCTTGTTGAAGTCGAGGCAAATCTCAAAGTTGTCAATATCTTAGCGGACAGTATACCACTCAATCTTCATCCTTGCGAAATCGGAGTAAGTCGCCAATTATATTAGGAACATCATCACGGTAATACACAATCTCTCCACGTTTAAATAGGGCGACCGTTTTAGGCAATACCTCGGTTGATGTTTCAATAAAATCCACGGAATTATCAATAATTGTAACTTTGTCATAGAAGTGGATTCGCTCACATAAGACCCTAATAGAATCCAATAACTCAGTATCAAGGTCACGAGTTTCACGTCCGTATATGTTATGACCGCCATCAGAAACCCTATGCGCTATCCGTGAAATAGTTTTACTTGGAGGGTAGACATAGATATAATAGACATCAATAGCAAAGCCTAGATTCTTGAATGTTACAAGTCTGTTAAAATTACCGACTGTGGCCGACTCATAGAAAAAACTTTTGCCTAGTTCTAAATGTTCATTAAGTACCATCCTCATCTGACTGATTTCGTGTTTCATTGCTGTTCTGAGCATTCAAGCCTTGCGTACTTTGAAGTATTCCGGTCTTGAATAACGGACTCAGCATCATATCCGACGCTTTTACATAAAAGGCTTTAGCCGCAGGAGTTTCTGCGTTATCAGCCAATTCAAGAATGTCAATAGGCCTTGCTCCGGGATGTTCACGTTTATACTTTTCGATGAATTCTTCGAGTGTCATTTCATATTCAGGTTCTGATTTATAAAGATGACTCAGTATTCCTGTTACTACTAAATCCACAGTAGCTTCACTATTTTCCGCCGAAAAGTAAGATGGAGCAGCGCTAACACCATTATATTAGACTATCGGTATTATATACGGCATCGTTTTCTTGTTAAGGCAAGCTCCGGAAACCTGACGAGAGTTTCCGGAGCTTGCCTTAAATAAACCCCGTCATTGGCAATCCAACGGTAGATAAGATAGAAGCAATTGTGCTCATCTGGAGTCATACGGTTTGACATTTCCAAAGTATGCTCCCGAACGAAACACGCGTTATCCGGAGATATTAGCAAGTGTCTTATATGCATCCTTCAAGCGCAAGTAGAGTTCTTTATAAAGTTCGAAATACGGCATGTATTTCTCATTTGCCGCTGCATCGGGCAGTAGGGGCGCTGTTTTTCTGACGACGGCTGTACAAGCCTGTTCGACCGATGCGAACACTCCGGCTCCGACGCCGGCGAGCAAGGCCACCCCCAAGGCGCCGCCCTCATCGGCGGTAAGCGTATTCACGGGGCATCCGTAGAGATCCGCAAGCATCTGACGCCACAACGGGCTTCTGCCGCCTCCGCCTGTAACCGTCATATCAGAGACGGGAACACCCATCTCGCGGAAGACATCAACACACTCAAGCTGAGAGAAGGCCACGCCTTCAAGTACCGAACGTATGAGATGAGAACGCTTATGTATAGCGGATAATCCGAAAAAGACGCCGCGGCAGTCGGGATCCGGATGCGGAGAGCGCTCGCCCATGAGATATGGCAGGAAGAGCAATTTCTCGGATCCGATAGGGATCTCAGCAGCCAAACCGGTCATGATCTCATAAGGATCTACGCCCTGCTTGCCGGCTTCGGCGATCTCAGGCGCGCAGCAAGTGTCGCGCAGCCACTTCAGAGAAAGCCCTGCGCCCTGTGTGCAGCTCATGACCGTCCATTTGCCGGGGACGCTGGCGCAAAGGCTGTGTACGCGCCCTTTCATATCTATCCTGATACTGTCGGAAACGGCATAGACTACAGCGGATGTGCCTATGGTCGTAAATGCAGTGCCTTCACTTACGACACCGGTTCCTACTGCCGCTGCGGGATTGTCGCCCGCGCCTCCGACTACAGGAGTGCCTGCCGCAAGTCCCGTTTCAGACGCCGCCGCGCCATGCACCTGCCCTGTTACATCAGGCGACTCGTACATTTTAGCCAAGAGACTGCGGTCAATACCGAGTTTTTCAAGAACCTCCCCGGACCAGCAACGTCCGCCTACATCCATCAGTTGCATACCTGACGCGTCACTGACCTCTGTGGCGAATTCACCGGTGAGCCTATAGCGGATATAGTCTTTCGGCAGCAGTATATGAGCGCAGCGCTCATATACATCGGGTTCGTTCTTTTGTACCCATAATATCTTCGAAGCTGTAAATCCTGTCATCGGAGGATTCGCTGTTATCTCGATCATACGCTTCTCACCGACGACGCGGTTCATATATTCACATTCGGCGCCGGTACGCTGGTCGCACCATATGATGGACGGTCTGAGAGACCGTCCTTCGCTGTCCAACATAACAAGCCCGTGCATCTGTCCCGAAAGACCGACGCCTGCGATTTCACCGGCGTCTGCGCCGCTCTTTGCAAGCACGGCTCTGAGACCGTCAACCGTCGCGCGCCACCAATCCTCGGGGTCTTGCTCAGCCCAACCATTGTGAGGCTGATACATAGGATATTCGACTGTTTTTGAGGCTATGGGCGAGCCTGAGTCGTTGAAAATCACAGTTTTTGTACCAGACGTGCCGATATCAATTCCAATAAGGTATTTCATAAAAACCTCATTCCGCCGCCTCAGCTGACGGCACAAATAACAATGAAAACGGGGGAGTCCTCGATTTTCACGCTATAATCCATAGTTGGCTGACAGCTGATCCGCCTCAGCCGAACAAGACTTGATTGAAAACGCTCTCAAGATATTCTTGCTCTCCTGAACTGGGCAGCTTGGGGGCGCCGAGCTTTTCCGCTTCAGCTGCGAGTTCAGTCAATGTAGCTTCACCGCTCCGTATCCTCGCGCCGATTCCGCTCTCAAAGCTGGAATAGCGATTTTTGATAAAGGCGTCGAGGCGGCCGTCAGTGATAAGAGCGTCAGCCTTAACAAGACCGAGCGCGAATGAATCCATACCCAATATAAAGGCCTTAAACATGTCTTCATATGTATAACTGGGACGTCTCGTCTTAGCGTCAAAGTTCAAACCGCCGTTTTTCAAACCGCCGGACTTGAGGATTTCATACATCGCCAGCGTCGTATCGTAGACATTGAACGGGAATTCATCGGTATCCCAGCCGAGAAGCAAGTCGCCTTGGTTAGCGTCAACGCTGCCGAGCATGTCGTTAACAGCGGCGATCCTCAATTCATGCTGGAACGTGTGCCCTGCGAGGGTAGCATGGTTTGCTTCAATATTGATCTTGAAGTCTTTATCAAGGCCGTACTGCCTGAGAAATCCTATAGACGTTGCTGTGTCGAAGTCGTATTGATGCTTGGTGGGCTCTTTGGGTTTCGGCTCGATGAAGAAATCGCCTTCGAATCCGATACTGCGGCCGTATTCCACGGCAAGGCGCATGAGATTGGCGATATTCTCAAGTTCGAATTTTACATCGGTGTTCAGCAGGGTCTCATAGCCCTCGCGTCCGCCCCAGAATACATAGCCCAGACCGCCCAACTTCACTGTCAATTCAATGCCTTTTTTTACTTGAGCGGCGGCGAAACAGTAGACTTCAGCTGAATTGGTACTGCCGGCGCCATTCATAAAGCGCGGATTACTGAACATATTGGCGGTGCCCCACAGCTGCTTCTTACCGGTCTCCTTCATCTTCTCTTTAATATAATCAGTGACCTTGTCCAGACGGGCGTTTGTTTCGGAAATCGTATCCGCTTCAGGGACGAGATCGACATCATGGAAACAAAAATAATCGACTCCCAGTTTAGTCATGAACTCAAAAGCGGCGTCGACCTTGGCGAGCGCGTGTTCCATCGTTCCCGGCGTCTGGCCGAAGCTCTTGTCGGCAGTGCCGACCCCGAACATATCAACACCGTTTGCGCACATATTATGCCACCAGGCCATAGCAAAACGCAAATGCTCCCTCATAGATTTGCCTGCGACAATCTTGTCGGCGTCATAGTACTTGAAGGCGAGGGGATTATCGCTTTTCGAACCCTCGAACGCTACAACCGGCAGTCCTTTGAAAATTTCACTCATAGCAAGATCTCCTTTCGTATGTATAAAAAGTGCATATTAATACTATATTATATAAGCCTAAAGTATATCGTCCCACGGGCATCAGACGCCTCGGCGAAGCTTACCCGACGGGCGGCGGCTCAGCGTATACTCACCCAGCAGGAATCAGACGCGGCGCTCTCAACCACAGCATGTACGAATTTCATACCGCTTAGCCCGTCGGACACATCCGGAAAATCAAGATCTGCGGAGCCGGGGCTTTCGCCGCCCTTCTTTTTTATGATCGTACTTATAATATTGCGGTAAATATTCGCGAAGGCGACATAAAGTCCTTCGGGATGACCGGCAGGAAGGCGGCTCACGCCGCCGGCAGCTTCGGAGATATATCCGCAGCCGCGTGAAAGGGTTTGTGCTGCCTGTCCCTTCGGGGTGTACTTCAAGTAATCGGGGAAATGCTGTTCCCACTCAAGAGAACCGGCATTGCCGTAAATACGCAAGATCAGACCGTTCAGCCGGCCTGCGGCTATCTGTGAACACCAGTAGGCGCCTCTCACGCCATTTTCGTACTCGACGATCATGTTAGCGTTAAGTTCCAGCGCATGTCCGTATTTGTCGGTTGTGGCGAGCAGACGCTTTATCTCCAGACCGGTAATATAACGAACGGCGTTTTCCATGTGGGTTCCGATGTCGCCTACGCTGTTTGCGATGCCGGCAAAATGGGGATCCGTCCGCCATGCGGAGATGCCGCCTGAACGGGCGCGAGCCGCGCCGCCGGGCTTGACATCGGCCACCTCGTCGATGAGCCAGTCTTGGACGTATTCGGCGTTGATCGCGACGATATCGCCGAGCTTACCACCCGCAATCATATCCTTGGCCACCTTTATCATGGTATAGCCTGTATAGGTGTAAGTGACGCCGAATATAAGATCCTTCTCGCGGGTGAGTCTCAAAAGCTCTTCGCCCTCGTCAACGCTCAGGCAAAGCGGCTTTTCGCATACCACGTGAATGCCCGCCTTCAGAAACTCTACGGCGATCGCGAAATGCGTATCATTAGGCGTGGCTATGACGACAAAATCTATCCCGTCGGGTCTGGCGGATTCCTCTTGAGCCATCCTAATATAATCACGGTAAGTCCTCTCAGGCGGCAAACCGTAGACCGCCGCAGTCTCGGCGTTCCGCGCGGCGTCGGATGAAAACGATCCGCAAACCAGCTCAGCCCTTGTGTCGTAGGCTATAGCTTTGCGGTGAACCTCGCCTATAAAGGCGTGCATACTGCCGCCCACCATACCATATTTGAGTTCTTTTGCCATTTGTTAGCCCTCCTTGCGGCATCACGTCCTACGGCGTCTAAAGTGTTTGTCGGCGCGTCCCGTCCTACGGCGTCCGGAATGTTCGTCCGGCGCTGCCCATTCCATTCAGAACTATTTAGAATGGCGAAGACGCACCTGATTCTCCGTGTAGCAATTCACTTGATCCGGCGAATATCCGTAAACGAAGTACTGATACAGTGTTTCTATAGTGAGTTCGCCCTGGCAATACGGTTGCTGCGTGATGATCGCGTTGATCGAGCCGTCGGCGAGATAATCACGCATAGGCTTTATATCGTCAACAACTATAACACGTGCGGAACTGGATGAATCCTTCACCGCGCGCACGCCGCCTTCCGTTCCTGCGGCGCAGAAATACAGCAGATCCGGATTGTACCGTTCCAAAACCGCGGCGGTAGCCGAATACGATATCTCGTTATCGTCGTCATTGGCGTCCGTACTTACAATGCGAATATTGCCTTTATTCTTCAGCGCGTCCTTGAAGCCTCTTATCCTTTCATTATGCCCCAACATATGAAAAGAACCGGTAATTATAGAAATATCACCGCCGTTGGGCAGCATCAGCTCGGCTATGTCGCCGCTGAGTCCGCCGCTGTTATAGTAATCGCAGCCTATAAAGGCCAGCTTTCTGTCAAAATGAATATCCGAGTTGAGCGCGACTATCGGCAAGGGCGACAAGGCGGCGAGCTTTTTTTCTATCAAGGGATGATCGATGGGCGTTATGACCAGGGCGGAGAGGTTATGAGCCGATAACTCGACGAGCGCTTCAAGCTGCTCATTTTCATCATATCCCTTTATCTCACGAATGAGCACCTCCAGACCATATTCCTTATATTTTTCAACGGTTTCGTTGATGCCGACTATGACGTCGTCAAAGAACATATTGCCTATGGAATTAATGATAATGCCAATGGTATACTTGGCGCCGCGCTTTGCCAGCGCTTTAGCGAAAGGATTGGAACGGTAATTATGCTCTTTTGCAATTTTAAGTACAAGTTTTTCGATATCCGGGCTGACATTGCCGCGTCTGTTAAGTACCCTGTCGACAGTGCCGCGGGAAGTCCCCGCCAATTCAGCGATCTGTTTGATAGTAATCATAATTTTAACCTTTGCCTGACGATACAGGTGACACGAATCTGTGCATGTGCACATGCACGTATAAAATCTATCATAAGCGAGAGGTATTGTCAAATGGTTTATGTGAGGATTCTCATAAAATTTTTAAATATTGTCATTGATTTTTGCGTGCAGCTTTTTGAACTCCTTACGTATGAGAATGACCACAAGCACGAATGACAGGATATCTGATATAGGCCCCGCCACGACTACGCCCGTCATGCCCCAGAACTTTCCGAGTACCATAATCATGGGGATGAGGAGCAAAAACTGACGCAATGCCGGGAGCAAGATGGCTATCTTTATCCTGCCGGTAGCGATGAACATGTTGGATGCTACAATGTGGAAGCCGAGCAGGGGCATGGTTATGGTTATAAAGCGCATTGCGATAGGCGTGAATGTAAGCAGCTCATTACTGCCGTCAGGGGCAAAGAGCGTAACGATTTGCGGTGAGAAGATCTCCATAAGCAAGAAGCCTGCACAGGCAATACAAGTGCCGACTATGGCCGCGCGTTTGAAAATGTCGATTACGCGCTGATATTTTTCCGCGCCGTGGTTATAGCCGAGCAGCGGTTGGGCGCCTTGGGAGATGCCGAATATGGGCATCTGAATAAGCAAGAGCAGCGACATGATTATATTCATGGCGGAAAGCGCGATATCGCCGCCTTCGGGAACACCGATAGCCTCGGGGCCGTATTTACTCATACTGGAATTATATATAACCAGCACCAAGGTGGTTATAAGCTGATAGATGAACTGGGCGGCGCCGAATGAAAGCAGGCTTAAGACCGTTCGTATTGACGGGCGGAAGGAGAACGGATGGATTCGCAGCGAAGCCTTAGGGCTGAAGTTGAAGATCAGTAAAAATATGGAAGAACAGGCCTGAGCGAGTATGGTTCCGAGAGCGGCGCCCGTGACGCCCCAATGAAATACAAACAGAAAAAGCGGCACAAGGCATACGTTAACGCAGCCGCCTATGAGCATGGCGATCAGGGATATGCCGGGGAAGCCTTGAGCGCGAGTGCAGTGAGAGAATCCCAGGCTGAATAATGAGAACACGGAACCGCGCATGTAAACATTCATAAATTCGCGGGCATAATCTATGGACTCGCTCCCCGCGATTCCGCCTGAGAGCAAAAGCAGCGGTTCCATAAATACAGGGCCTATAAAGGCGACCAGAACGCCGCTTAGCAGAAGCAACCAGAAACAGTGATTCATGGCGGATTCCGCAGCCTCGTGTTGCTGCTGTCCCAGACGTATGGAGATCATATTCGCGGCGCCCATTCCGAATAGAACGGCAAAGGCCATGAAGATCGTCATGAGCGGCAGGACGAGGGCAAGCCCTCCAAGCGCCATCTCGCCGACAGCGTGGCCGACAAATATACGATCTATGATATTATATAGCGAGTTGACGACCATACCGGTGATCGCCGGCATGGAAAAATCCAAAAGAAGGCGGCCTATAGGTTCACTTCCCAAACGCTCCGACGCATCGGGATTGGCGTCATTATGATTGCTGTTATTATCCAAAGTCAGTCTCCAGTGCTATGAAGCCGAAGCGTAATCGACAAACGCCAGATTCATATCAACATTTCCTTTTATACCTGCAACGCTTCCCGTGCTGGAAAACTGCCATATGGAGAATTCATAGGGAAACGCGGGCGTCTTGTAGTATTGGGCGAGCCATTTATCATAATCTTCCAGCTGCTCAAGGGACATTCTTGAAACGAACCACTTGGGATTCGCATATATCATCGGAGTATAGCCGGCGCGTCGGATTCTCTCGCAGAAGGCGGCGGCGATAGCGGTGACGTCTTCTTTTGTCAGCGAATCGGTTCGCGCCTTGGCGCCGGAGATCTCCTCCATGTCGAAAACGATGGGAAAGCTCACATTATATCCGGCTATGGCCGCCAGCACCGCGTCCGCTTCCTCCACCGCTTCTTGGCTTGTGATCGCTTGTGAGAAAAAATAGACGCCTGTGCGTAAACCCGCCGCCGATGCGCCGCTGATATTCGCCGCGAAATATTCGTCCGTGTTGAGGGAACCGTTGCCGTAGCCGCGGTATCCCATGCGGATCATCGCGAATGAGATGCCGTCGCCGGCTACCTGCGCCCAATCTATTTCCTCTTGATAGCGCGAAACATCTATTCCAAGCAGCGCTTGTGAGCCGTCGGCTTGGATATAAACAGGGCGCTTGCCGCCCAGATTGAGATTCGCCCAGTTGTAAGGATGCGGTTTAAGACCGGGGTCGATATCGTCGTAATATATCTGACCTGCATCCTTGTAGATGATCTTGTCTTTAAAAAAACGGCTCAATAATTCGGTGCTCAAGTTGAACTCATCGGCGCTTGCCTTCAATATCTCAGGAGATACCCAACCTTCCGCCGCGAGTTCATCCACGATCTCCTCGCGTGAAACAGCGGAACCGGTGGATTCAATCCCAGATAGGGATCCGTCTTCTGAAACGAGCGGCGTATTCAGCGGCTGGGGATGCAGTAAGAGCCATATAAGAGCCGTTAAAAAAAATAAATTTGTGAAGACAAGTATAATGATAAGCCCAAAGGACCTCTTTTCGGGAATGCTTCTTTCTTCTTCCATCTTACCTCCGGCGGCAGCAGTGCGATCAGTCGAACGCCGCCTTGTTATATGCGTCAATTGTATCATAACGGAGCGGAGGGTTCAACCTGTTAAGAGATAATAAGACAAATATTCACCAGCCAGGAAATTCCATTTATAGAGATAGTTGAATCGCGTGCTGAGATGGTGAGACTTTTTGCACCCAATATTTGGGCATGAGGTAAATTTATGTATAAATTATAGCACGACATTCATATATCTTTCGATCAAAAAAATATAAAACATGTGTAAAGCGCAATTTTACATGTAAAATAAATTTAAAACCGAATAAATAATCCCAAGTTTGTTTGTATGTGATATTTGAGTAAAAGAATAGTGGACAAATCACATTTATAAGCGTAAAATATGTGGTATAGAACTAAAACTATTTACAAATTTGGTAAGTTTTGAGCTTGGGGATAATTATTTTAATGTATGTTTAGGGGAGGAAATGAGATGAAGATTAGTGTAAAA
>JAISED010000003.1 GCA_031264295.1 Eubacteriales Family XIII. Incertae Sedis bacterium
TCTGATCCATGTAAGGAATTAGACTACATCATCCCGCTGCGCCGGAACACATCGGAAATAAATGCAGGGGAGCCAAATGACACATATGGTGACGAATACTTAAAAACTGTGAAGTATGGTGATGTCTTTACCTATAATGGCAGGGCTATCGACGCATATTCGGAAGTGAAGGATGGATATCGTATTTGTGTGTTTCGCGATGCCAAGCAACGGCGGCGATAGTTCAAACGAATCACCGCCGCGCCGACTTACTTCAATGCATATTTTCTTCCATCGCGCCGCTTTACTCCAACGCACGGTTTCCGTCTTCTGCGCTTTCCTCCGGCGCTCCCTCTATGGCCGCGCCGCTGGTCAGCAGTGTTTCAGGCATATAGATGCCTTTTACCATCTTTTCTATCTCTTCTTCGTTTATAAACCAGTACGACAGGCGGTCACGCGTATGCGCCTCGCCTGGGGTCAGATATGTAGTAATATTTCCCATATCAAGCTTGGCCGCGTTAATCGCCAGCTTTCCGGCCACGCCTATCTTCAGATCCGTTTCCACGTTCTGCATTATCTTATCAACGACCTTGGGTAAATTTAAGCCGACGGACTTCTTCAAGGCGGCCTTCATGAATTCCTGCTGTGCGGTAATCCTGCCTACATCCCCTTCCGGATAACCGCCTCCGACACTTCTATTGTTCTTCCTGAAGCGCAGGAACTTGACTGCATCCGCGCCCATAAGCACCTGCTCGCCTTTTTTGAAGTTTATATGGAGCGCCACCGGTTTATCATATGGATCATCGTAAATCATGTTGAATGGGATATTCACAGGCACGCCGTTGATCGAGTCTACGACTTCCTCTACGGCCTTATAATCTACCACCACATAATAGTGTATAGGCATACCCATCAGAACAGTGCTGACCGCCTTGGCGGTTCCGAGCGCTCCGCCCTTATAGTAGATGGCGTTTATCTTTCGCTGAGTCCCATCTTTAGCCTCAGGCCGGTCAAAATATGTGTCGCGCGGTATGGATATCACATCCACCTTCTGATTCTCCATATCATAGCTTCCCAGCATGATCGTGTCCGTAAGCCCATGATTGAGTCCCAACAGCAGTATATTCATCCTTTGGGAATCCCGGAACATCAGGTAGTTCGGATCCTCAGGATCCCCCTGCGGTATGGTAATCTCTTCGGTCAGCACTTCACTCTCGCTGATGACCGGCTTTCCCAGCATCCCCGCCACCAAAAACTGAACCGGAACGAGTATTATCAGCAGCACGATAAAACCCGCAATAAACGTGCGCATAAACTTTCCTCCGCGTTTGCTTTTTTTCGTCACATCTAGCGCGGCGCCGGAATCGTTAATTTCAATCCCCGCCGCCGCGTCAACACTATCCATTTTACTTCTTTTAGATCTTCGCAATCGCATTTATCTACACCTTGTTCTAATACTATCAGCGCGCCGTCCGCATCCAAGCCCACTGTGTCTCTGTCCACTCCGCCGCCGATTCACATAAACCTATTCTATTTTGAATAATCAAAAAATCCTTTTCCTGTTTTTCTTCCCAGTTGTCCGGCTCTGACAAGCTTCCTGAGCAGGGTATGCGGTCTGTACTTATCATCTCCAAATTCCTTATGCAGGACTTCCATAATCGCGAGACATACGTCAAGACCGATCAGATCTCCCAAGGCAAGAGGTCCTAGGGGGTGATTCGCGCCGAGCTTCATCGCCTCGTCAATATCCTCGGCCGAAGCGACGCCTTCCGTGAGAATCCCAGCCGCTTCATTGATCATCGGTATGAGTATCCTGTTCACAACGAATCCGGGCGCCTCGTCAACCTCAACCGGGGTCTTTCCGATCTTCTCGGTCATCTCCAGTATAGTCGCCTTTGTCTCCTCTGATGTAGCCAAGCCCTTTATGATCTCAATGAGTTTCATAACAGGAACCGGATTAAAGAAATGCATACCTATGACCTTGTCCGGTCTCTTCGTAGCAGCCGCTATTTCCGTTATGGAGAGCGATGATGTATTCGTAGCGAATATAGTACCGGGTTTGCAAAGCTCGTCTAATTCAGCGAAGAGCGCCTTCTTGGATTCCATTTCCTCGGTTGCCGCCTCAATGATGATGTCCGCGTCGGCTACGATCTTGATATCTGTGGAACCCTTTATCCTCGCCAATACCGCGTCTTTCTCGTCGGCAGCGATCTTTCCTTTGGATACCAGTTTTTCAAGATTCTTCGTGACGGTCGCGATTCCTCCGCTTACGGACGTCTCCCTCCTGGCTCTCAAAACCACCTCATACCCGTTTTGCGCAAGAACTTGAATTATCCCGGCGCCCATTGTTCCTGTTCCTAATACTCCGATCTTTTTCATAGCAATACCTCCATAATACATAAATTGTTAAATAATTGTCAATCACATCAGTTCTATGATACTATATAATTCGATTTTTAACAAGATAAAATCCTATTTTTTGCCCATTTTTCCCCGTAATTTGTTGCTGTTCAAGGCTTCCAATCAAAGCACTCAAACGCGCAAAAGCCGCTTCATCTCTTTCTTATACTGCTCCACTCCCGGCTGGTTGAACGGATCGACACCCATGAGCTTCCCTGTAAGCGCGCATACCAGCTGAAAGAAGTAGACCATCTGTCCGAAGCTGTACGGCGATAAATCCGGGATCTCGATCCTTATGAGTGGTATGTCCGCAGCTCTGTGCGCGGCGATAACACCCTCCAGCGCGGCGCGGTTCACCTCATTCATGCTCTTCCCCGCGAGCAGTGGATCCGCGCTCTGGGGCGCTGTCAAATCCCTCGGCAATTCCTTCACATCCAGTAGTGTCTCGAAGAATATTTGATTCCCTTCCTGCAGAAACTGTCCCAGGGAATGCAGATCTGTACTAAACGAAACCGCCGCCGGGAACAGACCTTTACCATCTTTCCCTTCGCTCTCTCCGAAAAGCTGCTTCATCCACTCCGTGAAGTAAAACAGCGACGGCTCATACTGTTCGAAAACCTCCACGGTTTTACCGCTGTCGATCAGCGCCTTCCTTGTAGCCGCCACGCTGCCCGCAACCGCTCTGAGATCCGGCTCCGCCGCTCTTACAGCGCCGGCGAGAACCGATTCGACGTCCGCGCCCGCCGCAGCCATAGGCAGCAGTCCAACGGGTGTGAGCACAGAATATCTGCCCCCTATATCGGGCGGTATCACAAAGCTCTCGTAGCCCTCGGCGTCAGCCTCAGCCCTGAGAGAACCCGCCGTAGGGTCGGTTATCGCGTAGATTCGTTCCGCCGCCTTCGCCTTACCGTATTTCTCGATGAGCATATCCTTGAGAACGGCAAAGGCTATGTTCGGCTCTGTAGTAGTTCCCGACTTCGAAACAACGCACAGGCTCACGTCCTTCCCGCGCAGCTGCTGCCTCAAATCGGCGTGATATGTCCCGCTTATATTCTGCCCGGCATAGAAAATCTCCGGTCCGTCGGGATCCGGTTTCCACGTATTCAGCATCTCTAAGGCCGCTCTGGCGCCCAGATAGGAACCGCCTATGCCTATGATCACCAGCGCTTCGCTGTCTTTCCTTATCTTAGAAGCCGCACTGAGTATTCGGCTCAATTCACCGGAATTATCCCTTCCGGGCAAGGTCGCCCACCCGGTGAACGCCTCTTTCCCCGATACCAACCCGTCATATAAACCGGAGAGCTTCTCCTGTATATCCGCCTGCAATCCGGGGCATCCGAGAAATCCCGCTTTCAAAATCTTACGTTCTTCATGGTTCTTCGTCATCTTCGATCACAACTCCTCTTATCTTTGGTTTCTTCTTCATTATTGTGTAATTCGGCGCCAACTTGTGGAGCCATTCCTTGACTTGATCATCGTCCCCTGTCAAAACGTCATTGTAGATTATATCCTCCAAGCTTCTGCCGCCGTCAATTATAGCGCACAACTCGGCGGAAGGCGGTAAGGGTCTCCCGACAAATATCTTCTCATGCTTAGTGGGTTCTGCGCCCTCTTCCTTTAATATAAGCTCTTCATGAAGCTTCTCTCCCGGACGCAGCCTTGTAAATATTATATCTATATCCTCATAAGGCTTATACCCCGACAGTCTGATCACATTTTCCGCCAAATCCTTGATCTTCACCGGTTCGCCCATGTCCAGAATGAACATCTCTCCGCCTTCCGCCAGCGCGCCCGCCTGAATAACAAGCTGAACAGCCTCCGGAATGGTCATGAAGTAACGTGTGATCTCTTTATGTGTTACCGTTACCGGTCCGCCGTTTTCTATCTGTTTCCTGAAAAAGGGGATCACGCTGCCGTTGCTGCCGAGCACATTGCCGAAGCGCACCACTGCGAAATGCGTATTCTTCGCGGTCTTGCATTTCTCCTGAAGTATCATCTCGGCTATGCGTTTTGAAGCTCCCATAACATTCGTCGGGTTAACAGCCTTGTCTGTCGATATCATCACAAACTTCTCGGCGGCGAACTCGTCCGCCAGATCGATCATATTCGCAGTGCCCAGAATATTGTTCACAACGGCCTCTTTGGGATTCAGCTCCATCAGCGGCACATGCTTGTGCGCCGCCGCGTGAAAGATGACGTGCGGCATGTACTTACCGAGTATCTCTCTCATACGCGCCTTGTTCCTTACCGAGCCCACTGTCACTTCGAATTCAAGACCCGGATGCAGGGTTTTTATCTCATTGGCCAGTTCGAATATTGAGTTCTCGTAGATATCCACCGCTACCAGACGCCGCGGCCTGAACCTCGCTATCTGGCGGCAAAGCTCCGAACCTATAGAACCGCCCCCGCCTGTCACCATCACAATGCGTCCTTCTATATACCCGCTTATCTCCCTCAAATTCACCTGAACAGGTTCACGTCCCAGAAGATCCTCTATGTCCACATCGCGCAACTTGCTGACACTGACCTTGTCGTTTATCAAATCTATAAGCCCCGGCAATATCTTCAGTCTGCATCGGGTATTGTTACATTCACTCACAATGGTTTGAATGTCTTTTTTGGTGGCGGATGGTATCGCTATGATGATCTCGTCTATACTGTATCTGCGCACCGCGCTTCGTATCTCACTCCTCCCCCCGGCTATACGCACGCCTATGATCCGTTTGCCCTTCTTGGAATGATCGTCGTCTATAGCAACGATCACCCGTTTGTTGTGCTCCGGATGATACTTTATCTCCTTTATCATAGACGCGCCCGCGTCGCCCGCTCCGATAACCATCACTCTGCTTATGTTCTCGGCGTTATTCCCGGAAAACTCCAGCCGCCCAAACTTAAAGGCAATGTTGTTGAAACTAAAACTCCTGTGCCCTTTTATCCCTATAAGTATCCTGTAAATCACACGGGAACCGCCTACTATAAATACATCCATGATGAAACTCATGATGTAAATGCTTCTGGGGATGCTATTAAGGGAAAATGACATAAATGCTATAACCGCGAGCGTAGCCACAACCATCGTCGCCGTTATCTTCAATATTTCCTCTGCGCCCGCATACCGCCAGAGGCTCTGATAAAGCCCAAATATAAAAAATATCGCGATTTTTATGAGCGTGATAGCGAATATATTATCGGCATAAGCTGAAAACCAATTGACAAAGAGTTCCGACTCAGGGTTGAAATCGGAACGCATCAAATATGAAAATATAAATGAAATATTCACTGCGATTGCGTCCACGATGATCAAAACCGCAATGCGAATATATTTGCTCATAAACCTGCCCTTCGGTCTGTCTTTGTCCTGTCGTTGTTCTATCTTTAGTCTGTCTTCGTCCTGTCTTCGAATTTCATGCACGCATCAACATTCGTTACAATATATTGTACATCTTTTACATACTCCGCGCAACAATTTTCCCTTGAAATGGATATGAAAATAACATATAATAAATATGGTTTGCGATTCAAAATAATATTATTATACTATTCTAAATTTCGGTTTCGCTCAAAATAATTGGGCTGATAGCGGATTAGTATTACAACAATGCATAATAGCTTAAATATATAAGGAGCAATCGGCAATATGAGTAAAAACAAATCCATCGCAGGTAAAAACAAGAAGGCCGCTGCGTCCCCCGCCGCCCAACCTTCTGCTAAGGATCCGTCTTACCTTCTATCTATGAGTCACGCGCACAGTCCCGACGAAAGCGTTTACGGTTTTCAGCTCGTTCCCGCCGTTCTCTTTACGGCCATAGTCATAGTCGTCATCCGAATGTTTAATTATTCGCGTGATATGTCGTCATTTTACTGGAGCGGGAGTTCCAGCAGTTTAGTCGATTTTTTCAGTCATTATAAGGTGGTTCTCATCGTTATAAGTGCGGTTACGGCGCTGCTGATGTTGCTCTACCGCCTTTGCACACAGTCCCTCACGATCAGAAAAAGCGCCGTCTACATCCCCATGGCCATATATGTGTTCTTTGTTCTGCTCTCCTACTTAATGGCCGAGTCCCAATACAAGGTATTCGCTTGGCACGGCTGGAATGACAGGTTTGAGGGCACATATACCATACTCTGTTACATGTTCATGTTGTTTTATATAATAAATTCTGTGAATACGGAGAGAAATGTCAAGTGGATCATATACCCTTTGAGTGGCGTCACTATTCTGCTCTCAGCGCTTGGACTCAGCCAGTTTTTAGATCACGATTTCTTCCGCACCACAATGGGGCAGAAACTGCTCCTGCCTAACTATATAAACGAGAACGGCGTATCCTCATGGGAGATGGTCGATCGTGCCGCGGAGGGCGGCAAGCAGTTCCTTACATTTACATTCCAAAACAGAGAGATCTATCAGACGGTATACAACATAAACTACGTGTCGTTTTATCTGACGCTGCTCATTCCGCTCTTTGGTATGCTCTTCATCCGCGAAAAACATATGGTTAAAAAAGTCTTCTGGGGTCTTATCGTCACGATTATATTGATCAACCTCATAGGTTCCGCCTCTTCCGGCGGTATTTTCGGCATGTTCTTCGTTGTTCTTACAGCGGTGATCACCCTTCGAACGAAACTCCTGAAATGGTGGAAATCCGTGACGATTTTGCTTGTTTTAACGGCATGCGTGGCCTACGGCACTCACAACTACATGCTGTCCTACACTGGAAACAGCTGGTTCGTAGAGGTGCAGAACGCCGTTACAAGCGTGCTCAACCTGAATTCCAGACCTGAGGCTGCGGGGCTCGTCCCCGGAACCCCAAGCTCAACCGCCGGTTCCGGCGCCATCGTAGGTCAAACGCATCTCGACTACTTCGAGAACAAGGGCGACGACATTATATTCAGTGTGGACGGAAACGAGGCTGTCATCAAACCCAACCCCGAGGACAGCTCAGACCTCAGCGTCCTTGATTCAGACGGTAATGAGCTGAGCTTGATCTCTACCAAGCTCAAGGTCAGGGATTCTGATGAAGCGGAGAATTCAGCGTTCACCATTGACGATGAACGATTTTCGACCGTCATCTTATTCCCCGCCACATCGGGCGGGGAAGACGACAGCAAGCATGATATGTGCATATTTAAGCTTGCCGATAATTCACAGCTGTGGGCATTCTTCCTCACCGACGACGGCACATATTACTATACCGAAACCGGTTCTAGGGTAAAACTCAGCAAGATCCCCACTATGGGCTGGAAAAACAACCTGAGCTTCGGCAGCGGGCGCGGATTTATTTGGTCACGCACCATACCCATGATGAAGGAGACTATATTCGTAGGTCACGGCGCCGATACTTATGCGATCTACTTCCCACATAACGACTATGTCGGGAAGCACAACGCAGGGTGGAATATTACTACCATCGTAGACAAGCCTCATAACATGTATTTCGGCGCGGCGATAGGCACGGGCGTACTCTCCGTTCTGGCTCTCATCGCTATGTTCATAATATACTTCATTCAGAGCATATGCATATATTTCCGCAGTGAAATCGACGATTTCTGTTCGATAGTCGGCGCCGGCATCTTCTTCGGGGTAGTGGGCTTCGCCTTCGCCGGTATAGTTGACGACAGCACTGTCTCGGTAATGCCCTTGTTCTATGGACTGATAGGTTTAGGGATAGCTATTAACTCTATAATCAAAAGAAGAAATAACGCTGCGAATGGCGTCTCGCAGGCATAGAAGTCCGGCGACGTTGGACGTTGGCGACGGCGGCGTTGGCGTCAGTATCAACAACTCCGACAGCGGCGGAAGCCGACGCGATCATACCAGGCCATAATCACATAAATCGTTTGATGGCTTCGCAGATATACGCCACGTCGTCTACGCTAAGATTGGTCGAGCACGGAAGGTTTAAAACAGTTTTTTCATAGCGCAGGGCTTGATCGATCATGAAGCTTTGCGCTTTTTCATACGGTTTCTGTTTATGGCATAGCCGCCACACCGGTCGGCACTGTATACCCACGCCGATCAAATCCCTCATCAGTCTGTCCCGCGCAGACTCGTCCTCCGCCAGCCCGGCATCTGCTCCAACAGCATTCGCAGTCCCATTCCGCGAAGCCTCGCCCGCCGCTGATATCCCCTGCGGCAGTCTGTCCCGCACAGACTCGTCCTCCGCCATTCCGTCCCGCGCCGCATCGATCTCAAATGAATAGAACCAGTGATTGCTTCTTATTCCGTCACGATAGGCCAGGAGTTTTATGCCGTTTATACCCATTTTTGAGATATTTTCTCTATATGCTTCGTAGTTCCGGCGCTTCACGCCTATAAAAGCCTCCAACTCTCTGATCTGGCTTACGCCGAAGGCCGCTTGTATATTCAGCATGCGGTAATTATAGCCCACATCGTCATGTATAAAAAAAAGCCCGTCGTTCTTGGCTGTAACCGCCAGATAGCGCGCCTCAGCCATATCTGCGGCGTCTTTCGCAACGATCATACCGCCTCCGCCGGTGGTTATGATCTTATTGGCGTTGAATGAGTAGACTCCCATGTCGCCTACTGTACCGGCAAAGCGCCCCTTATACCTGCCTTCTGTATAATAACTGCCCAGCGCTTCAGTTGCATCTTCCAGAACCTTAAGCCTGTACTTCTCCGCCACGCGCATTATATTATCCATATCGGCCAGGTCTCCGAAGACATGCACCACTATGACGGCAGCAATACGTTTCCCCGTCTTCTTATTTATCAGACCTCGTTCGGTCATATCACATTCTGCAGCACAGAACATTTCCAGCTTCTTTGGATCGAGGCAGAAATGCGCGTCGCAATCCATGAACACCGGTTCCGCGCCCTGATACCTGATCGGATTTACGGCAGCTATGAATGTGAGTGTCGGAACGATCACCTCATCCCCCTGCGTGACGTCCATTACGCGCAGCGCTACATGCAGACCCGCGGTTCCGCTTTGACATCCAACGGCGCCCTCCACGCAGAGGTATTTGGCCATGGCCTCTTCAAACTCGCCGATAAAGCGTCCTCCTGTGGACACCCAACCTGTTCTGACGCATTCGCTCAGGTTTTCGATTATATCTTCACTGAGTCTAGGGACGCTCAGTGGTATCTCTCTCCGCGTCATAGGTCTTCATCCTCCTTAGGCTCGCTCCCCATGAATTCCTCCATGGAAGCTTGATTCTCTTGGGAAATCCCTTCTCTCTTAAGCACCGCCATCACCGTCTTTACCATTATCTTAATATCAAGACTCGCTGAAAGATTGTCGGTGTACCAAACATCAAATTTGAATTTGTCCTCCCAGCTTATGGCGTTCCTTCCGTTTACCTGCGCCAGTCCGGTAAGTCCGGGTCTGACGCAATGACGTCTCGCCTGTTCCTGCGTGTAACGTGGCAGGTATCTGACCAATAGAGGGCGCGGACCTACAAGACTCATATCGCCTTTAAATATGTTCATCAACTCGGGCAATTCATCCAAAGACGTCCTCCTGAGCAGCTTCCCGAATGGCGGCAGCCTGAGCGCGTCAGGCAAAAGCTCACCTTCGGCGTCTCGTTCTTCTGTCATACTGCGAAATTTATACAGTTTAAAAATTTTCCCATCCTTGCCCGGGCGCTCTTGAGTAAAAACAGCAGGCTTGCCCAGCTTCACACGAACTATAATCCAAAGGACAAGCAATACCGGCGACAGGACAACCAGCCCGACTAGTGACAGCAATACATCAACCAATCTTTTTACAAAGCTTTTGTAAATCATAATCTTATGCCCTTACACACAGGAAGATACGCCGCCAAAAAATACTACCGGTTACCGCTTATATGCGGCAACCGGCACTCCGTTTTTTAATGTTACTATTCAAATGCCACGCTAGCTTCGCCCATACTGGAACCTGGTGACGATTTCCGGTGTCGCCCGTACCGGAAGCTGCCGCATCTAGCTGCTGGCGGTGGTGGTGGTGGTTGTTGTTGTGCTGTTGCTGCCGCTTGAACCGGTTCCATATCCTATCGCCATCTTGAAGTCATTTATAGCGAGATTGTATTCCAGTGTCTTGGCGGCAAGTCCCAGCTGCGCCTGAAATGACGCCAGCTGCGCCGAATGTACGTCAACAAGCGTATTCATCCCCGCGTTGTATGAGAGTTCGGCAAGGCGATATCCCTCTTTTGCGTTTGAAACCGTCTTATTCAGAGCTGCGATCTCGTTGGCGACATTCTGTATGTTCATATATCTGGAGCGTACATCAAGTTCCAGCAATTGCTTTGTGTCTTTTAATCCCTTTTCCACTTGCTTTATAGCAAGCTCAGCAGTAAGATATTCCGCAGAATATCTTGAAACAAATGTCTTGTCGTCTAACTCAAGCTGCGCCTTATCCAGTTGGTACTGAAGCTGATTCAGCTCATTCCGCGTGGACAGAGCCGCCTCTATAGCCGACTTCAATACGATAGACGGCGCGTTGGCCATTTTCAGCGTCCCCGTGAGTTTTACATCCTGCATCAATGGCAGATTCATCTTTTGATTAAAACTCATTTTTACCGCTTTCAACGCGGATCCCGCGGAAGCAACCTTCACTTCGGCGTCCTGCACTGAACTCTCCGCCGTCAGCAAATCCATCTTTGAAACCATGCCCTGTTCCAGCTTCTTTTCAGTGTTTGTCAGTATGCTTTTCTGGTTTTGAAGATTCTCCTCGGCGATCCTGAGCGCTTCTTCCGCCTGCAGCACCTGATAGTAAACCTGCGTCGTCTCGTGCTCCAAAATATTTATATCTATTTCATACTGTATCGCCGACTGCGAAATAAGAAACGGCCGCGTCATTTTGACGATCTTTGCATTCAGCGTCTTCATGGGATTTATCGTCGTCACAGGCAGGACGCCGCGAGGGAGTCCGGACATAGCGTTGCTCGTATTCACAAATGTCATCCATAGCTCTTCTTGCCCCTTTGCCTGGGCGTCCGACGCCTCTTTCTTTAGCACGGCGCTTTCAAAGCCCGCGCCGCTTGTCGTCATGCGCTTTACCGCCTGCTCAAGAGATAGTGTCAGCGTGTTTCCCGTAAACTCCATATTAGGTACTATGGTATACGCCGCTGCCGCATTATCGCCTTCGTCAGCCGCTGCATCCGCCGCAAAAACCGGCGCCGCGCATCCCAGTACCAGAGAACAAGCTAAGACAAAACTCAACAATTCTTTTTTCATAATTCTTATTTACCCTCTTTCCCTGCGAATCCGGGAGTTTTATATCCCCTGATTCAATTTTATTCTTCACAAAATTACGGCGCTCAAGGCGCTCTTCGATTCGTTAAATCGTCCAATAACCAACGCACATATTATACCCTTTTAAATGGGGGTTTACAACTCTTACAATTTTACATTTCTATTAAAATACAAAACTAAAATGCAAAACGCCTAAAACATGAAATGCAAAAATGCGCCGCCTATGCGTCGTTCATCTACGATTTCCCATTTTATCATATAAATATAAACATAAAGTAAATTGTTTTTAATATTAATTTCCCAATTTGCCGGACTATAGCACCTCATCAGGCACCGGATTCTTTCTAGGTCGCCCCCTGGGGCGCTTCGGAGCAACAGTTTCCGGATTCTTACGCGGTCTGCCCCTTTTCTTTTGCTCAGGCTTTGGAGCGGGTATTGAAAGACCGAGCTTCTCAAGCTCTTCCAGTTCATATTTCATCGTATGGATCCAGCGCCCGTCATCGCTCCTGGGCGGTTCATTGTAACCGGTCATCCGCCATGCTTGGCTTAAGTCTTCCATCAGTTCGCTGTATGTCCGATCCTTCAGTACACCTGCGCTCCTCGCCTTTCTAACGATGCGGCATGTTATCAAAGTTGAGATGAAATTGATGAATTCAGATCCGATGACAGAAAAGTCATTCTGTATCCTGGTGCTGTCCAGGCACTCGTCACTCTTGTACTGTCTGAATACAAGCTCCAAAAGCCAACGGTCATCATAACACCGATATACGGTCTCAGGAGGCATATCCAAATCGGATTCGAAAACTATCACACCGGATAATCTGTCCTTCTTTTTGTACTCATCTCCATCAAAACTCTTCTTTTTCCCTACTTGCGTCAGATATCCCCTGACCTCTAGTGTAGCCAATCCGGCGGACTTGAATGCATACAGAAAGCGCCCGCCCTTGATCTCCCGCTTCGTATATACGACGTTATCGTCAAAGCCGGTAAGAACGCCTTCGAACGAGAGCATGTCGTTTTTACCTATGCGGGTATCGTTCCGTTTGATTGGAGTCAGGAAATGCAAGTCTGGACGTTTTTCTAGTTCTTCCTTGATGGCGCTGGGTGGAAACCCCTTGTCAGCTACGATGATTCCTCTCTTTATGTCGTTATCCCGGATGAAGGATGAATAAGATGTGGCATCAGTGCTGTTTCTGGGAAAGACCTCCGCACAGACAGGTTCCATCTGTTCGATGTCATATGCGTAGAGTACGGAAATCTCTTTGCGTCCTTTTGTTCGCGCCTTGTATGAGAATGCCGACAGGTCGTTGACTTTGCTTGTGTCTTGTATAAGTGTACCGTCAATAGCTATGTGATGATCTGCCGCGACTGCCTCCATCCGGCGCAGATAGAACCGTTTCCGCTTACCGCCATCTTGTCCGATCTTCTGCAGCAGTGTGCAGATAGAGTTCTGGGAAACGGCTGCGCCGGGATAAAACACGCTGATGAAAGTGCGTCTGTAATGACTGGACATACGCACTGCTGTGATCTTCGGTTTGATCACACGTAAAGAGGCGATGGCTATTATGGAGTAAGCGTCAGAAACAGGATAGACATCTAGCAGGTCAGACAGGATATCCGTCGCTACCGACTTTACAAGAGCTGCCGCTCCGTATGAAAGCATGTCAGACCCGTCATACGCCGTTTTATTCTGGATCGGAACAAATCGACCGTCGACGATGTGTCCCAGCACGCGCCCGTTTTTCGGCTGTGGGTTGTGACCGGGGATGTATTTGGAATCACCTCTCGCACGGACAGCGTAGCGGTTGGGACCGTTTCCGCCGTTATCATCCACGATTGTGTTCTTTGGTCTTTCAACTTGTCGGACATCTAGGGGAACTGCCATAATAATACTCCTTTAATATAGTCCATACTATCATATTCAGGACTATGTTACAAGTATTATTTGTTATTTTTAGCAAGAATTATTAGCACCTAATAGGCGGTATCCTGTAGAACGTTCACACTTTTTCCTACGATTGGCACCGTATATTGATGTTATGTGCCGAAAGTAACTTAGAAAACGTATTTCTATAGTCCGGAATATTGGTAATGTAATATTTCAACAGTGGCATATCATTATTTTAATCATTAGCATATTGAAATGAATATTTCATACATTTTATACGTTTCTGAGGCATATACATACGCTTTAGGATAGTATGGCCTACTCTTTTGCTCAATTCGTTATGCTTTTAGTGCGCAATAATGGCCTGCGCTTTTATGCGCATTAGCACGAGTTCGAGAAAAACGGCGCTTATGTTATACGGGACGCGAGGGAGAGGGATTCGCTGCGTGACGCCATCTTTATTGACGGCGCCGCGAACAGGCACGTGGTCGGACAGTCAGCGCGCGACGTCGGAAAGCTCGCGGGTATCAACATCCCTGCGGACACTAAGATCATCGTAGTCGAGGCTACCGGAACGGGGGAGACGGATTTGCTCGGCAAGGAAAAGATGTGTCCGGTGCTGGCAGCTTACAGAAGCCCCGATTTTAAATCAAGTGTACAAATCGCGAAGCGAAACCTCGACGCGGAAGGTAAGGGGCACAGTGTATGCATTCATTCTAACAATACGGAAAACATTGAATACGCAGGACTATCTCTTTCGGTTTCCAGATTCGTTATCAATCAAGTCTGTGCAAGCAGCGACGGCGGCAGCTTCTACAATGGTCTGAATCCTACTAACACTTTGGGCTGCGGTTCTTGGGGCAACAATAGCATCTCCGAAAACCTCACATACACACACCTGATCAATATTTCGAGGATTGCCGAATACATGCCGGACAATCACGTTCCGACGGATGAGGAATTGTGGACTTTGTAATATACTACCCTATAGGCAACTCCAGAAAAGCCTCGCCATACCGGTAATATGGCGAGGCTTAAAGGCGAAGAAGTGTGCGGCAAAAGTAGTGCCCGGATGTGCGGCAGAGGTTTTTAATTGTTCTTTCTAAATCTTCCCGCCGCGCCCTTCTGCCTCGGCTTTCCCAAGCATATAGACGAATGGCAGGACAGGGATTCTGAATATCGGAACCTTGGTCTCGTGCCGGCTTATCCCGTAATGGGCAAGGCTTTTGCTTAAAACAAACGCATGGCTCACATTTGTCTTTTCTTCATTTGACAGGGCAACAATAGCATCTGTTTCCGGAACGGCGGAATCGTTACGGTATTTCACTTCGCAGAGGATTTTTTCTTTTGGCAGCTCTATTACTATGTCCACTTCCTTCTGATTATCCTTGGCGTTGCGGTAATAACCGATATGAGCAGATGCATTGTTTTGGAAGAAGGCGACAATGTGTTTGTAGACAAGCGTCTCCGCCATTATGCCCATTTCCGCCTCATCAGACAGCACGTCTTCTATCATCAGGACAGCGTTTCGTATGGCTGCGTCGGCAATATAAATTTTAGGCTTTCCTTTCAGAGATGCCTTCCCTCCTACCTTGATCGGCGCCGAACAGTAAATCAAGTTAGACATTTCAAGGAATCGTATATAATCTTCAATAGTGGATACACTGATGTTTTCCAAAGCGCTTGCCGCCGTCTGTTTGTTGAAAATACCGGACGAGTTCATGCACAAGTAAATGAAAAGCTTCTCCATTGAAAGCGGATTGCGAACATTGAAAAGGCTCAGAACATCGCGCTTAATCACCTTGTCAACCACATCTTCCCGCAATATTCTACGGGCATAGACGTCCTCGCCGGACAGCGCCAGTTCAGGGAAGCCGCCTATGGTCATGTAACGGTTAAAATGTTGCCGCATAGGCGAAAAGCGGTTCATAAGGTCAGCAAGTTCACCTTCGGAAAGCGATGAAAGCCCTGTAATGCGCAGCCCCGCCGGAATCTCCGGCAAGTCAGGGACAGAGAGTAATTCACAGTATTCGTAAAATGACATAGTAGGTACTTTCAGTACACGCCACCGCCCGGTTCCGCTGTCCGATGCCCCTTTTTCTAGAACAGGGCTGGCGGATCCGGTTGCGGCCAATCTTACATCACTGCGGATATCATAGATGACCTTCATCCAGAGTTCCCAATCATTTGTATACTGAATTTCATCAAAGAAAACATAGCGTTCTCCGGTGATAGGATGCAGGGTTTCATAAATAGAAATCAGCTCGTCCGCGTTGATGAGTTTGATAATCGGATTATCAAAGGACACATAGAGAATATTTCTCGGATTTATGCCATCGGCTATGATCTTGTCAATCATCTGATAGAGGATTGTCGTTTTCCCGACGCGCCTTGCTCCGGACAAAACCGCAAAACGCCGGATCGTTTTATGCTCGACAGTTTTGATGGCTTCGTAATACGCCACCCGTTTGCGGGGCTTTGAGCGCGGCTTTATCTCGGCGGGGTTTCTCCACCAAGGGTTTAACTGCTGTAGTACCTTTATAACTTGTGCTTCAGTAACAATGGCCATAACACGATTTCTCCCGCTCTATTTATATGTTATAATATGCTTATTGCTCTTCTATAGATATATTATAATATAAAATATTTGAAAGTCAAGAGATTCTGCATTGGCATTGGCAAGATTCTGCATTGGCATTGGCAAAATTGGCAAAACGTATGTCGTAAAACGCCTGCAACTATGCTGCAATTCTCAAATTCTCGGAAACATTGCTTGGCAAGAATTCTCGGAAACATTGCTTTGCAAGATTGCTTTCATTTCAGCCACATGTTATACTGATACTGCATTGGCAGAGGCGCTATGGCGAAAGGCTGAGTATATCCGCCTCGCGTGTTTTGCGTGCGCTGTCTGTTTTGCTACATTCGGCGCCTTATTTGCGGCGAATGCTCGCTTAAACCGCCGCACGTCCGTTTCGGTATATTATTGACAACCACAGTGGTATTGGGGGCATGATGAACAACAAACGCATTCTATATCTTTCCGCGGGAACCTTAACATTGCTTTTTCTCGGTCTTATTTACGCGTGGTCTATTTTTCGCAATCCTCTTACATTGATTTACAAGGACTGGACGGCGACGCAAATATCCATGACATTTACCGTCTCGATCGTCTTTTTCTGTCTGGGCGGATTCACTGCGGGGAAACTCGCCGCAAAGCTCAAGCACAGAATAGTCCTTTTGATTTCGGCGGCGTTTATCTTCACCGGCTTTATGATGATCGCGCTGTTGCTTGACGCCTCAGCGCCCACAAGGAGTTTGTGGGTTTTATATATCTTTTACGGTATGTTCGGCGGAGGCGGCGTGGGTCTCGCTTACAACACACTGATCGGCGTAATCACACGTTGGTTTCCGGGCAGAACCGGTATGGCGTCTGGGGTTTTACTGTTGGGTTTCGGTATAGGCGGAATTGCCCTCGGCAGTCTCGTTAACGTATTTATAAAACATATAAGTATAGGAACGATATTCGCCATACTCGGTATTCTTATCGCAATAGTCCTTTTCATAGCGTCTTTTATCATAAAAGCGCCCGTTGCCGCGAGCATCCCCCCCGGCGCGCGCAGCAATAATGATACGAACGTTTCACCCGTCGCGCGCAGCGATAACGACACGGGTGTTCCACCCGGCGCGCATGGCGATGCTGCCGCCGAGGCCGCTGACACCGCTAACGTTGCGCATGGCAAGACTGCCGTCGAGGCCGCCAAACCCGCGATCCGGAACTTCCGCCTCGGCGAGGCAACCGCGAAGCCGCCCTTTTGGATGCTGTTTCTCTGGAATGTTTTCATGTGCGTCGGCGGCTTACTCGTCATTAACAGCGCCGCGCCTATCGCGTCGCGCTACGGCATTGCCGCGGCATTGGGACTTATTGTATCCCTTTTCAATGGCGTCGGGCGTCCGCTTCTCGGTACGCTCTTTGACATCATCGGTCGAAGGAACGCCATGACATTAAACACGCTCATCATGCTGCTGGGGGGCATTGTCCTCCTGACAGGAGCTATGACTGAGTCCGCTGTACTTATCTTCATAGGTCTGCCGCTGATCGGCACAAGCTATGGCGGAACCACCTCACTGCTTTCAGCCGTAATCAATAAATTTTACGGCCCGCAGAACTTTCAGGTCATACTGGCTACCGCAACCTTCGGCTTCGCTGTGGCAGGCGTCACAGGCCCGTTGCTGTCAAGCAGACTTCAGGAGGCTGCGGGCGGAGAATACTTTACGTCGTTTGTTATGGTCATCGTCACCTCACTCATAGCCTTCATTCTCAATCTTCTCATGACTGTATTCAGCAGACGCGCGGGGCTGGAGGATTGATGTTGAAAGAAGACGAACAAAAAAACTGTGTCTACATGCTGCTCTGCTCAGACGGCAGCTTATATACAGGCTGGACGAACAACATCGAAAAAAGGCTTCGCGCCCATAACGCCGGTGTCGCTTCAAAATATACAAGAGGACGACTGCCTGTTAAATTAGCCTATACAGAAGAATTTGCTTCGGCAAGCGAGGCAAAGCGCCGCGAATGCGCCATCAAAAAACTCAGCCGAAGCGATAAGCTGCGCTTATCCAAGACCGCTGACACAAGTGTTCTTCTTCAGAAACAAGAACCGACGGAATAACGCCGCTGCTTCATTCACAATATATCCCGAACACCAGCTCTTCAAGCTTCCTGCTGATCGGCGAAAGGTTGCCGCCTATGCCCGAACGATTTGTCGCAAATACCACTTCGATATTTTCTTCCGGGCAGATAAAGAAATGAGTCCCGTACATGCCGCTCCAACCATATGTTCCTGCGCGGACAAAACTATCATTTCGCTCCGGCGCATGGGCGATCAGAAGCCCCAAACCCCAAACGAAACCCGGCTCGTACTCAAGATGTTTCTCCTGAGCTTCCATATGCATGAGCGCGGCGCTTTCGGGTTTTAATATCTGAACGCCATCCAGCATACCGCCGTTTGCGAGCATCTGCCCGAAACGGTCATAGTCGCCGATAGTACAATAAAGACCGGCGGAACCCGACCAAAGCCTGTCGCTTTTTATCTCACCGCCTATATCGTCGTCCGTGCCGCTTACATTGACAAGCTCCCCGCCTACCCTTTTATATATCTGAACAAGGCGGCTCTTCTGTTCATCCGTAAGCTTAAATGTCGCGTCCTTCATGCCTAGCGGCGTGAAAATATGCTCTTTCAGAAATACGTCAAATGTTTGCCCGCCTGCGATTTCAACAATACGAGCGAGCACATCAAAACCCGCAAATGCAGAATACTCAGTCGACGTACCGGGTTGAAAATCAAGCATAGCATCGGCATAACGTTCCATACGTTCCTCAAGATTATCGTTTTCACCTTCATTTGCCTTACTCGCCAGCGTTCCTATAATCCCCTCTTCAAGCCCTGCGGAGTGGGATAGCAGATCGCGGACAGTAAAATCACGATCAGCCGGAACGCGATTTATACCGCCGCACTTCACCGTAATATAATTCCATATATTACATTTTAATACATATCCTTTAAGCCTTTCATCGGTAACCATGCGATCGGCAAACGATGGTATGTATTTTACGACCGGATCATCCAGGCCTATCTTCCCTTGTTCAACGAGCATCATTACAGCCACTGCCGTAATAGGTTTTATCATGGACATCATACGGTAAATCGCATCGTACTCCACAGGTATTTTCGCTTCAATATCGGAAAAGCCCCATTTGTTTTGATAAACTATTTCCCCGTTTTTCCGAACGATCAACGCCGCGCCGGCGATTTCGCCATCTGCGATATATTCATCCATTCTCTGCGTGATCATCTCCGCATCCATAGGCGTAGCTTCGTATTCCCAGTCATCCCAATTGTATGAAAGCGCAAAGTCCCTCGGCAATGAAAATACAAGCGTTACCCCTGCGAAAATGACACTCAGAATAATAGCAGAAATCCTCAACGTCCTCCTTCTTTTCACCGATTGACTTCCCTCTGACTTGTTTCCGGTTGGCCGACATCCCTCTGAGCGGATGAAAACAAAGCTGCCGCCTATCCACATCGCGAGCGCGGCCGCCGCGATATTTGCGGTAAAAACGACGCCCATATTTATCAGCCAAAATATCTCCAAACCCGCGCATATGATAATGAGAATGAACATTACCGTCCAGCCTACGCCATATTCATGCCCCGCCATCACCGGTTCTTCGCTATGTTCACGACCCTCTGCCACCGGTTCTTCGCTATGTTCACGACCCTCCGCCGCCGGTTCTTCGCTATGTTCACGACCCTCCGCCGCCGTTCTTTCGTCATACGCCGCCTGATCCCCGGCGGCTCTCGTCTTTGACCTGTACACCTTATAGTTCAACAAAGCCGCCGCCAAGGCCAAGAGCATCGCAACAGATATAACTGCCTGCATCCTGTAATTGAACGCAACAACTTGCAAGAAGGCGAGTATTAAAATAAGCCGGCCAAGTGACCGTATAATCCGTATGGCTTTAGGCGTCATAGATGCCTCCGTTTAATCTTCCTATTTATAGGCAACCTCCGGATGACATAACGCAGGTTTCCGGAGCTTGCCTATATTTTTTCATAAATTCCCGGTCGCTTAAATCAGCCAAACGGGAACGCACTGATTGTTCTTGTCGATGGGGCGCAGGTCGTTTGAGAGACATACGACGCAGCCCGAGCCGATTTCCATTTTCAGCTGCCTTGTCATATCGTCAAAGTTGCCGTCGTCCGCAACGGGGTTCAATACGTTAAAATGCTTTGTCGCCCCTGTCGGATTCGCGCTTTTTTTGATTTCAATGGGGCATAAGGCGCCGTTTTGCAGGATAATAAGGTCGATCTCTTTCGTGTTGCTGTCACGGTAATAGTACAACGGCGGTCTTTTCCCAATGTTCACGAAGCTTTTGTAGATTTCCGATACCGCATAGGTTTCAAAAAACGCTCCCGCCATCGCTCCGCTCTCCAGTACGGCGGCGTTCTGCCATTTCGTAAGATGCGCCGCAAGACCTGTGTCCAAAAAATACATCCTCGGCGCCTTGACCACGCGTTTCAACGCGTTGTTATGATACGGCTCAATCAGCACAATGACACCGGAGGACACCAACACGGACAACCATTGTTTGGCGGTGGGGGCGGATATTTCCGCTTCTCTTGCCAATGCCTCGTAGTTGACAAGGCTTCCCGTCCGCGCCGCCGCGATACATAAGAAACGGTAAAACGCCAGTTCATCGGCCACTTGGGTCAGATCCCGTACATCACGGCTCAAGTATGTCTGCACGTATGAAGAATAATATTCATCCAAACCCGGCTGTTCATAGACGCGCGGCATACTCCCTGACCTGATACGCTCGAACACCTCCGGCAAGGTCATGCGGCGAATAAGCGGTCATCGGGATCGTCCAAGGAAACATACCTGTGTCCGGCCTCGCTTAAATGAGTCAGCAGTGTCGTTTTACCGGATTGGCGCGGGCCTGTTACCATAAGCACAGGGAAAGTCCGGCTGATCCGCCGCACAGTGGCGTCGATTTTTCGGGTTATATACATATTCATACCTTTTTTAATTTTGGCTCCGTCTGAATTTGAGCGCGGAACGTACTCAAATTCAGATGTCGCAGTTTAGGTTAATCCAAGTAGTGATTTTAGATTAGCCTAAATTCGTGATTTTGTCAAGCCGCCCATTATATGTGTCGATGTTCCCCCAACTGGTGGCGGATCCCATTGTCAGATATTCGGATATAGAACAGCAGATTCGCGGACGTACTGTGACTATGTCGGATTTCGGCATAGGCAGGATGTTCGGGTTCAAGTATAACGAAAACTTTCGCCACCCGTATATCTCCACGTCAATAACGGAGTTCTGGAGGCGATGGCATATCTCACTGGGGGCGTTTTTCCGCGACTTTTTGTACATACCCCTCGGCTGCAACCGCAGCCATCAGGTGAGGAATATTCTCGTTGTGTGGTTTCTTACCGGGCTTTGGCACGGCGCGAGCTGGAATTTCATCGCTTGGGGCATGTATTACGGGGTGCTGTTGTTAATCGAAAAACACACGGCGTCTTATCTTGCAAAGATACCGGTGGCAATCAGGTGGGCGGTTACAATGCTGATAGTTCTGTTCGGGTGGGGGCTTTTCTATTTTGTAGACCCTGCCCGGCAAGCTTTTTAACAGGCTTTTAGCCGAACGCCCGAAGCTCGATTTTATTCGGAGTATTTTGGTGGCGGCGCTGATTCGCAGAGGGAAGCCATTTCCAAGCTGTACGGCGCTTATTCCCCCCGCGTGGAAACTGTGGACGCTTATTCTCAGCTTGAGGCGCATCAGGACGAGTATGTCTACTTCAGGACGGATCATCACTGGACTGCGCTGGGGGCGATTATCCCATGATAGACGTCAAGGGTGACGTCCCCGGCGGACGCGTTCTCGCGGTCATAAAGGACTCCTACGGCAATGCGCTGGTTCCGTGGCTCGCGCCCTATTTCGACAGTGTTATCGCGATAGACCCACGGACATATCGGGAGGATTTCACGCAAATGCTCACAGAGCGCGGCGTTACCGATCTTCTCATAATAGATTATATGAAGGCGACCACACTGCCCGCTTTTATTGACTATATGAACGCGGTGCTTACCGGCGTGGCGCCGCCTGCTTAGTTTCTCCTAGGATGTAGTAATAGACAATTCTGTCCGCTACTAATCAAATGGTCTTATACTGAACTCAGCGGTTTTCGATTTCTGAAAGCAGCGCTGACTGTAAAACAGATGAGAAATTGATATGCTTCTTTTCTGCTTCTTCGTTCATCCACTCCGGAATTGATAGGGTCTTTTTAACTGCCTTTGTTTTCCTGCGGTAGCTATCAGGATCGGTTGCGACATAGCTGGCAAACCCATCGCCGGCTTCGATGGTTTTGATGTCAGATGCCCGCATTGTCCGCAATTCAGTAGAATCGCTGCCCGAAAAATTCAGAATCCCAATTATTCTGCACTATACAGAAGAAAGTGGTAGAGCAGAATTTATAGTAGAAAAATTGGTGTTCAGCTATACCCTTCCCACTACCGGGCGGGTTCGGGACTTTCACCCGTTAGATTGCGCCCATGCCGGGCGCACCATAAGCGGCCGCCAAGGAGCGATCCTTGGCGGCTGTTATCGTTAGAATACTTGATTTCAGTTAATGAATATATACTCGGATTCGTGTTGTCAAGGTGTTTTGTCCAATTCCCGAAAAAATCCCGTCCAAATCCCGCTGTGTGACGCGAGCCGCACGAAAATAAAATTTTATCTTATCATTTGAAAAGATAAATGATATGATAACTTCACCATCTATTGTGGCGGAGGTTTGAAAATGCGGGAGAATAACCGAACCGAATTCAAGCGCGAACTGAACGAGCGATTTGAACGGGCGGTGGTGTCGTTCCTCAACTACGCGGGCGGCGGAGAGATAATCATTGGCGTGGACGATAGCGGCGCGGCGGTCGGAGTTGACGATACTGACGCGACGCAGCTTAAAATCGTTGATCGAATCCGCAACAACATCAGGCCGCAGACGCTCGGTCTTTTTGATGTTGTCCAAGATAAAATCGACGGCAAGGACGTTATCCGCGTTATCGTGTCCTGCGGACAGCAACGCCCATACTATATCCGCAAATTCGGAATGTCGGAACGGGGCTGTTTTGTCCGTGTGGGCAGTTCGTCACAGCCTATGAACGAGCAACTGATCGAGGAATTGCTCTCCAAACGCCAGAAGATTTCGCTCCAAACAATGCTCTCGCCGCGCCAA
>JAISED010000056.1 GCA_031264295.1 Eubacteriales Family XIII. Incertae Sedis bacterium
CTTTACAAACGTGCGATTGCAGATCCATCCCTGAGGCAGGAATATCATCAATGGTGTTTAGACCGAATGAGGGAAGAAGGTATGCGGGATGCTGCCATTGAAGAAGGCCTTGAAAAAGGAATCGAAAAAGGGCGCGAAATAGGGCGTGAAGAAGGACGTGAAATAGGACGTGAAGAAGGACGTGAAGAAGGACGTGAAGAAGGACGTGAAGAAGAACGCAAAAAAGAGCGCATAGATTTCGCTAAAAGTCTTATCGCCGAAGGACTTCCGAATGAATTTGTGTCGCGGCATACAAAGCTCACGATTGACGAAGTACAGGCTCTGCGCGGGTAACGCCCAAGCCTTTTCGAAAAATTCAATCTTAATAATTTCAACAACGAAATTGTCCAGTTTGAAACTGGACAATTTGTGCCGTTTCATGCATAGGAAGCACAATATGCGCATTAATGATCTGATAAAACCCATATCCGACATATACGAAGATTACCTGCACGACGAGTCGCATGTCGTCGGGACGGCCGACAGCATTTCCTTTCCGCGTTCTGAGGCGGAACTCGCCGAAATCCTCGCCGCAGAGTCTCTGCGCGGGCGCCGCATCACCATACAAGGCGGGAGAACCGGCATTTCCGCCGCCGCCGTTCCCCATTGCGGCCACATCATAAACATGTCACGCATGGACAGAATCACGGGTATGCGCATGGACGGAACATGTACGTGCATAGGCGGGAGTGCAGGCATGCATATGGATGGGAGCGCAGATATGCGCACGGAAGCTTCCGTAAGATTTCACATCCGGCTGCAGCCCGGTGTCACACTTGCGCAGCTCAATTCTTGTCTTAGTCAAAAGTGCTTTGACACATCTGGCTGGGACACGGATTCATTGACAGTCTATGCCGCATTCTGCACCGCACCTGAGCAGTTCTTCGCGCCCGATCCCACAGAAGCGAGCGCCGCCTTCGGCGGAATGGCGGCGTGCGGCGCCTCCGGCGCGCGTACCTACCGCTACGGTTCTGTGCGCGAGCACATTTCAGCCTTGCGCATCATGCTTCGCGACGGGCGGACGCTGAATCTGAGACGCGGCGAGAACTTCGCCCATCAGCGTCTCTTGAAAATGCGCACGGATGACGGCAGCGATATAGAACTCACTCTTCCAAGCTATAACATGCCCAAGGTAAAAAATGCCGCCGGTTATTATATCGCCGACGGTATGGACGCCATCGACCTTTTCATCGGCTCCGACGGCACTCTGGGGATTATCTGCGAAATGGAAATTGCCATTTTAAAACGCCCCCCTAATATCTGTTATTCCATGTGTTTCTTTTCGGACGAACCCGAAAGAACAAGTGAAGAAAAAGCCCTTGCATTTGTTTCACGCGTCCGCGCCGATATGGACTGCATCGCCGCGATAGAATATTTCGACGCCCGTTCGCTCGAAATACTACGCTCAAAGGCCGCAGCAGGCGCACTCGCCGATATGCCTGCCCTTCCAGAAGATTATCATGCCGCTGTCTGCCTTGAACTGCACAATGAATGCAGCGAGGATGAAACCGCACAACTTCTCAATGCAGGTGATTGCATGGAGAGTGCGGGCGGAGACCCGGAGGACGTCTGGATCGCTTCTACCCCATCCGCTGAAACCCGCCTGAAACTTCTGCGCCATACAATACCGGAAAGTGTAAACGAAATAATCGGACTCCGCAAAAAAACAGACGCGTCCATATCGAAGATCGCGTCAGACATGGCGGCGCCGGATGGGTATTTAACCGCTCTTATGTATATGTACAGGAGTTCTCTGGCGGCGTCAGGGCTTGACTGCGCTGTTTGGGGTCACATCGGCGATAATCACCTTCATGTTAATATATTGCCGCGAAACGCGGATGAATTCACCGAAGGTAAGCGCCTGCTAAAAGAATGGGCGGAAAAAGTCCGTTCTATGGGCGGAACGGTCTCCGCCGAGCACGGAATCGGAAGGTTGAAAACGGAATACCTGACTATAATGTACGGAGAAAAACACATCCGTGAGATGTCAGCCATGAAGCGCGTATTCGATCCTGACGGCAGCCTCGGCGCCGGCGTGATGTTCGCGGCTTCCGATCCCGAAATACTTCAGACCGCTGACGGCGGCGCCTAAGCCCGTGGGTGGGCGCGATCATAGACGTCCTTTATGTGATTTCTCGAAACGCTGAGATATATCTGAGTCGCCGCCATATCTTCATGCCCCATGAGTTCCTGCAGGGATTTCAGATCCGCGCCGTTCTGCACCATATGCACCGCAAATGAATTTCTCAGAATCTGCGGCGTTATTTTCTTTTTTAGACCCGCAGCGGCGGCATATTCCTTAATCATCTTCCACATGCTCTGCCTGGTCATTCTTCCGCCGTAATAATTCAAAAACAACGCTTTGCCGCCATCCTCATTTTCTCTGATAATCTTAGCTCTGTCTTCATATATATAATCCTCCAGCGCAGCCCTAGCCGGTCTGCCCAGCGGTATAATCCTAGCCTTGCCGTGCTCTCCCGTGCAGATCACAAAACCCATGCGCAGGTTCACATGATCGACGTCGGCCTCTATCACCTCGCTGACCCGCAGCCCCGTAGCGTACATCAGCTCCAGAATAGCCTTATCACGTATGCCCCTCACGCTATTATCCGGCTGCCCCAGCAGGGACTCCACCTCAAGCAATGTGAGATATTCAATATCCTTCCGGGCTATCTTGGGTGACTTTATATCCGTCGCCGGATTCTCAAGGCAATACCCCTTCATCGTCATAAACTTGTAGAATGCTCTGATGGAAGCCATCTTCCTGCTTACGGTAGAGGCGGATTTGCTGTCATGCTTCAGCTTCAGCAGATATGCGGCCACATCCGCCTGACTCGCGCTGCACAGCTCGGATACGCCCTTATCAGTTAGAAATGTGTTGAATTCCGCTATGTCTCTGACATAGGCATTTACAGAATTATCGGCAAGCTTTCGCGTCTCGCTCAAATATTTCCTGAATTCATCATTATAAGAACTCATTCTTACCTACCCTCAGGAGCGCCTCACGCCCCGGCCACAGCCCTTTCTTGATGATTGTTAGATTACATCTCATGCCGCCGCCCCTAAAGCCCCTTCATCTTCACTGTCAATACCGCCACTATACTTTTAGCATCGGCAATCTCTCCCGTATCGATCATTTCCATCAATTCGTCCGTTGTATATTCATATATCTCAATGGCTTCGTTCTCGTCAAAATCCGTCTCTCCGGGCGTCAATCCCGTTGCAAGATAGAGATGCAACACTTCTGTAGAATAGCCTATAGAAGTGAAGAATTGCGATACGTGCTCCAATTTATCCGCGCTGTATCCGGTCTCTTCTTTCAATTCGCGCATGGCTGCAGCCGCAATATCCTCTCCCGGCTCCGTCTTGCCCGCAGGTACTTCAAGCATGACGCTTTCAGCCGCCTTCCGGAACTGCTTCACCATAACCAGCTTGCCCTCATCGGTCACTGCGGCTATAGCCACACCGCCGCTGTGCTCCACGATCTCGCGCCAAGACGTCTTCCCATCCTTAATCGTCACGCGATCCTTTCTCAAATTCAGGATCGTTCCCTCGTATATCCTCTCACTTGATATTGTTTTTTCTTCAACTGTCGTCATTACGTCGTCCTTCTAAACGGCTCAATCTGCCCAAGCCCGGATTTGCCTTTCAGCTTCCGTGCCCCATCGGCGCCGCCGTTATATACCATCTGCCGCCTTCATTTCGTTAAAATCTTGGATTTTTCGATCGCCGCCTGCATGCCTTCGATCACGGATTCCTCGAATCCGTTGCGCCGCAATGTTTCCACCGCTTCGATGGTCGTTCCTCCCGGGGAGCAGACATTCTCGCGAAGCGTCGCGGGCTCTGTGCCCGTCACCATCACCATACGCGCCGCGCCCAGCACCGCCTGAGCCGCAAAGGTTCTCGCCTCCGTCTCGTCCATGCCGTTTTTGACGGCGCCCTTTGTAAGCGCGTCAATGAACATGTAAACGTAGGCGGGGCTGCTGCCGGAAAGCCCTGTAACCACATCCATCAAGCTTTCATCCACAGGCGCAGCCAAGCCTATGGATTTGAATATGCTCATCACAGCCTCAAACTCCTCAGACGTCACATTCTTGTTCCTGCTCACGGCAGTCATGCTCTCCCCTACCATAGCCGGGGTATTAGGCATGATACGAACAATTTTCGCCGAAACGCCCAGATAAGCTTCCATGAAGCCGATACTGACGCCCGCCGCCATTGATACGACCACCTGTTCCTTTTTCAGCCTCTCGGCTGCCAACGGCAATACCTCTTCGAAATTCCCGGGCTTCACCGCCATTATGACTACATCACATGCATCGACTAATTCACCTATACTGCCCATCTTTCTTATGCCGAGGCTGCTCACAAGCTCGTCCAACTTGCTTTCAAACGCGTCATAGGCCGCGATCCCGTCCGGGCTGCTTCCCGATGCGATATAGCCTCTGATTATCGCGCCTCCCATATTGCCGGCGCCTATAAAACCCAGTTTCATAACACCACTCCATTCTGCGGCCGCGCACCGCAGCCGCTTGATTCGTCCGTTCGCCCTGCGGCAACGTTCCGCACCCGCCGGTGTTGACACTGAACCCAGTCCCGCAGCGTCGCACCCGCCTTCATTGCCGCTCTGCTACCTGCTTGAGTGCATTGCCTCACCCAAAAATATTGTCGCTTCTACCTTCTCGTCCATTGCGCGTATCAGTATATCCTTCTGCTTTCCATTCAATAATACCGTGGGTATACTGTACTTGTTCATCAGTTTAGCGGCGGATATCTTCGTCATAATGCCGCCTGTCCCGAATTCGCTCTTCTTCCCTATGTCAATGCTTCCCACCAGTCCGTGAATATCGTAGATTTCCTTTATCAGCTTGGCGTCGTCGTTCTCCTTCGGAGATTTGTCAAAGAGTCCGTCAATATCGCTCATAAGTACGAGCAGATCCGCGTTCCACAATGCAGCCGCATTCGCCGCCAGCATATCGTTATCGCCGATCTTTATCTCCTCCACGCTTACACTGTCATTCTCATTTATGATGGGAACCACGCCCTCATCCACCAGCGTGAACAAGGTGTTTCTTATGTTTAGATTACGGTTGCTATCATTAAAATCCTCGCCGGTAAGCAGCATCTGCCCCACATGAAGCCCATACTCCATCATACACTTCTTATACGCCAGCATAAGTTCCACCTGACCTATAGCGCACAGAGCCTGCCTGTAATTGATATCCTCTCTCCTATTCCATTTATTGATAGCGCCTACGCCGCAAATCCCCGCCCCGGATGAAACCAATATCACCTGTTTCCCGTTCTTCATCAGAAAGTTCACCTGCGCCACAATACTGCGCACGGTCTCATTATCCACCAAACCGTCGCCATCCGACAGAACATTACTGCCTATTTTTATGACTATCTTTCTGCTTACACTGATCAATTCCGCTAATTTTTCCATAGTAACTCCTATTAAGCCGCCGTCAGACGCAACACACCCGCCGCACGCCGCCGTCAGACGCAACACACCCGCCGCACGCCTCCGTCAACCGCAACACGCCCGCCGCACGCCTCCGTCAGCAACCGCGCCAAGTCAAATACCGCCGTCAGACGCGAAGCCGCGCCTCAGGCGCGATTGCGTCTTTATTTTCATCTAATACGGGCTGTATATACTTTGTTATGAATTCTTCCACCTGTTCCGCCGATCTACCTACATAATCCCGCGGCGTCAAGAGCTTTTCTATATCATCCTCCGTAAGACCAAAGGCGGGATCCCCCGCTATGCGTTTTAAGAGATCGTTTGGCAGCCCCTCTTCCTTGACCCTCTTTCCGGCTTCCATAGAATGTACCCGTATCTTCTCATGCAAATCCTGGCGGTCGCCGCCTTTCTTGACAGCTTCCATCAATATATTCTCGGTCGCCATAAATGGGATTTCGCTCATTATACGCTCGTTTATTACATTTTCATAGACGACAAGACCTGATGTGATGTTGCCGCATATGTCCAGCACCGCGTCTGCCGTCAGAAAACTCTGCGGTATATATATGCGCCTCCCCGCCGAATCATCCAGGGTTCTCTCGAACCACTGCGTCGCGGCCGTATAAGCCGGGTCAGCTGCCAAGTTTATGAGATACCTCGACAATGACGCCACACGCTCACTGCGCATGGGATTTCTCTTGTACGCCATCGCGGATGAGCCGATCTGCTTGCTCTCGAAGGGTTCTTCTACCTCTTTCAGATGCTGCAGCAAGCGAATGTCATTCGTCATCTTGTTGGCGCTCTGACCGATGCCTGAAAGGGCGTTCAAGACCCATGAGTCTATCTTCCTCGTATACGTCTGTCCAGAAAGAGCTATAACACGGCTAAACCCCATTTTCTCCGCCAGCATAGCGTCGAGGCTCCCCGTCTTCCCTAAGTCCCCGTCGAACAACTCCACAAAGCTCGCCTGAGTGCCCGTCGTCCCCTTCACACCCAGCAATGGCAATTCATCAGCAAGCCTTTTTATTTCGAGGTAGTCCAGATAAAAATCCTGAAGCCATAGCGACGCCCGCTTTCCCACTGTGGTAAGCTGAGCCGCCTGGAAATGCGTAAAGCCCAATGTAGGCGTATCTTTATAAGTTTCGGCAAAACGCGCAATCGTACCGAGCAGCCTTACAAGCTTGCTCGCGATCAGTTTAAGCGCGCTTCTCATTACTATTATATCTGTATTGTCGCCTACATAGGCGCTGGTGGCGCCGAGGTGTATAATCGGTCTGGCATTGGGGCACTGAAGACCATAGGCGTATACATGGGACATAACATCATGGCGCGTTTCCGCCTCACGCCTCTCGGCATCCTCATAATTTATATCATCTGCATGCGCCTTCATCTCGGCAATCTGCTCATCCGTTATCGGCAGGCCGAGTGCCTGCTCCGCTTCCGCCAGAGCTATCCACAGCCTGCGCCATGTAGAAAACTTTGTGTTTTCTGAAAAAATTCCCGCCATCTCCTTGCTTGAATATCTGGACAGCAAGGGGTTTTCATATACCTCTCTTCGATTCATTTGACACGCTCGCCTTTCTGAGACACACGCGGATTTCGTAACCGTCTCCCTTCCGCGAACACGCGGATTTCGAAACTGACTCCGCTACGCGAACACACGGATTTCGAAACTGACTCCGCTACGCGAACACGCGGATTTCGAAACCGGCGTCCCCCGCAAACAACTGTAGATAATTATACAATAAATACTTATGCTATTACAACAGTAGAGATGATTTTACAATAATTTTATTTACGAAAAACCGCAGGGAAAATTGTGGAAAATATTCGGCGAAATTCCCAAAAAATATTATCTATAATTACAAGACAAAGCCCCTGACAGGTGGTATAATAATACGTCATTTAATATTGGTTCTCATTCATCGGCTGCACCAGGCCGCCGTATATTGGGAGGGAGGTATGTGCAGCGCGTAACTGCCGCTGCTGCACGGAAGTTATGCTTGCGTATAAACTGAAAATCGTTCTGAATGATTCAAAGCCACTCGTATGGAGACGTGTGGCGGTTCCTTGTGAGTTTACCCTTATTAAACTTCATGATGTATTAAACCACGCTATGGGTTGGCAGAACAGGTATTTTTTCAATTTTATGTTCGATGAACACCCCTACAACATAGGCGTCGCCTATGGGACTTCGCCTAACACGGACATGCCAACCACGTATTCCGCTTTGCTCTACCTGCATACCGTGCATATCAATGATTTTTTTAGGGTCGGTTCCGAATTTCGTTATCTATATGATTACAACAACTTTTGGATGCACACCGTTCATATTGAAGAACTCTTTGATGGTTACGAATATGATCACGCCACGATCCTTGAGGGCGAGGGCGACTGCCCTCCGGAAGACTGCGGCGGCGCCAGACGTTATTATGAGCGCTTTGCGTCCCCGGCCGATCACGACCGGCCTCATTCTGGCGAACATAAGGCTGAATGGCGCGAATTTTCCGATGAAGAAGCGATTGCCTTCGACATATCCTCACTGAACAGCGACCTCGCTGCTGAGGATTATCCCACATTTCTCAATACATTCGTATCGTCTGTCAGAAACAGAAGCGGCGAAGACCCTGAGCTTTTCGACAAGCTCAGCGACGGATTATACGACGATGATGATGAATATTTCGACGACGACTTTGAAGAAGACTATCTGGTTGAGCTTTTGGATTATCATACGAAGCATGAACTGATCGATATCGCGAAGCTTCACGGTCTTTCCGGATATTCCAGATTCAATAAGCCGGAACTGATCACCTTCATCGCCGATGAGATCACCGAACCCGAGCGTGTGCGGATGTTTCTCATGAATCTCGATCAGGATGAAATGGATATACTGGATTCATATATCAATGACGACTATGATGATTTTGACGATGACGACGATGCGGTTCTGGAAAGCAGAGCTTTAAACGATATATACCTGAGCTGGCTGTCCAGAGGCGGATATTATTATGAATTTGAACATGCAAGTATATTGGCGATTGAATTCATAGATGTTTACGACAGTATCAATTCCGTGGAGTTCAAAAAAGAATGGCGTCATTTCACCCTTTTGTCCCGGTACATACGTGAATGTGTAAATTTATACGGTATTGTCCCCGTTGAAACCCTTCTTAACATAATAAACAAACAGAACAAGGCTAAAACCGACAGTTATGAACTATATGCAGTCTTTGCGATTCTCTCAAAACGCTGGGACAACATCGTATTCCGTGACGATAGTTATTACCTGGCTTATCTTGATCTCTCGGGGCGGCGGAAAGAGAACGGCGAAGAGAATGATTTCGATATGCTAAAGGACGACTTGGGGATTGAGTTTTCCTTCCAGTCCTTCGATGAGCTGTTAGCTATGCAGGGCGACATACCCTTTTATATCCCCAAGAAGGAACACATATTCAACCAGAATTATATAGGTTATTGCAAGCATCCGGAGTTTATCGAGACGCTGTTCAACATGCTTTTGCAGGATACAAATGATAAGCGCCATTATATTGATGTGTCCGCCTTCATCACCGTCAGCATGTTTATGATTCACATCGGTGCTTCTTTGAATGAGATCATAGCCCTATATAATTCCAAGCTAAGCATGTGGCTCGGCGAGTCCGCAAACCCCGCTTTCATAAAAAAGCTGCATGACCTTCTCCGCAATATATACGAGAATTCCCGCATGATTTCACTTCGCGGACATACGCCCATTGAAGCCGGTCATCTTATCGGCAGGGCATCCTTTAACGAGACTGCCGACTCCGAAACTTCCGAGTCGGGAAGCACAAAACGCACCGACAATGTGATTTCTTTCAAATCGCACAAGGCGAAGAAAAAAAAGAAAAAGTGACTGGCGCTTGCCTATATGGGAGGCGCCTATATGGGACTTATAAATATTACCACCTATCTCATAAAGTATGCTATAATGGAAAGACCGCCTGATGGTTCCATATGGCGGCGTTACGTTATAAAGAACTCAGGTATACAGAACTCGGTCTAAATCAGTATTGAAAGGGAACCGCCGCAATGCGGCGGAATGGGGTTAATAATGAGCAAATCTACATCGCATTCGCCTTCACGCGAAAGCTTCGCATCGCAGTTTGGGCTTGTAATGGCGGCGGTCGGCAGCGCCGTCGGTCTTGGAAACATATGGCGTTTCAGTTATATTCTCGGCGTAAACGGAGGCGGCGCATTTCTTCTTGTATATGTGCTCTGCGTCTTGCTGGTGGGTACGCCTATTCTCATCTCGGAGCTGACGCTGGGACGCGCCAGCGGGCTGGGCGTGGTCGGCGCATTCAGAAAACTCGCACCGGGCAGATCATGGGTCTTCGTCGGCGCCATCGGGGTTATCGCCTCAACCGTAATCATGGCGTACTATCCTGTCGTCGCCGGATGGTCATTAGGTTACGTTTTCGAAAGTATTTTCAACTGGACGGCGGTTACCGCCGACAGCGCCGTTGCGTTTACGGCATTTTCAGCGGGTTGGAAGGCTTTTTTATTCTCCGCCGCCGCGCTTGTTTTGACCGCGGTCATACTTATCGGCGGGGTTTCGTCGGGTATCGAAAGATGGAATAAAATACTCATGCCGCTCCTCGGCGCTATATTGCTCGTGCTTACCCTGCGCTCGGTGACACTGCCGGGGGCATTTGAAGGCGTCCGTTTTCTCTTCTACCCGGACTTCTCGAAGCTCAGCATAACCGGGGTGCTGGACGCGCTCGGACACTCGTTCTATTCATTGAGCTTGGGCATGGGCATAATGATCACCTATGCGAGTTATATGAAGAAAGACGCCAACCTGGTCAGCGCCACCATATCGATCATTACAATGGATACGTCCATCGCACTGCTTGCGGGACTTGCAATATTCCCGGCGGTATTCGCCCTCGGCTTTGACCCCGGACAAGGAGCGGGACTCGCTTTCATAACGCTCCCCGGCGCCTTCGCGATGATGCCCCTCGGTCAGATTTTTTCGGCGCTCTTCTTCCTGCTGCTGTTCATAGCCGCCCTCACATCTATGATGAGCCTGATGCAGGTGCCGCTGACATTTCTGGAAGACGAACTCAATATGCCTAAGAAGAAGGGCTTGCTTATAATCACTGTCGTCATCGCCGCGCTCGGAACCCCGGCCGCGCTTTCGTTCGGTCCGCTCGCGGACTTCAAGATACTCGGCCTTGATTATTTCAGCCTCCTTGACAAGACCGCAAACGACATCCTGCTCCCGATAACCGGTCTGCTCGGGGCTTTGTTCGTGATCTTCAGCTTCGGAGTCGCCACTTCAAAGAAGGAGTTCCTGGAAGGTTCGAAAAATCCCAATGCCTTCCTTGTGAAGATCTATCCGTTTTCCATAAAATTCATCGCGCCTGTCGCTATCGTGCTTATACTTCTGAATGCCACAGGAATATTCGGAAGATGACGGTTTGCCGATCCTGCGCCTACTTCGCCTATCGCGGAGTCCCCTCTACCTGATGAAATTCGTTCGCGCGCGCGGCCTTTCCCTTTCCGGTTCGGCGACCAGCTCCTTAGACGCTTCTATACTCTTGAGCAGCCACGCCATGTTTCTGCCGAGGGTTCGCATTACCTGCAAGCCCTCTTTGTCTTGTCTCAACTCGTCAGGCGTGTTACCATGCACAGAATTCCAATATTGCGACGCCACCACGGGCATGCTGTTGATGGTGAAATATTTATTGAGTCTGTCGAAGGCGGAACCCGCGCCGCCGCGTCTGCAGCTCACCACCGCCGCGCCCGGCTTCCTCTCGAATGCGTCCCGCGATGAGTAAAACACCCGATCAAGCACGGCGCACAGCGCTCCGTTCGCGCCCGCATAATATACCGGAGAGCCGATTACAAGACCGTCCGCCTTCTTCGCCTTTTCAGCGATTTCGTTGCATGGATCCCCGTCAAAGACGCATTTATCGGTCTTACTGCATGACAAGCAAGCTATGCAGCCGTAGAAAGGTCCCTTACCTAAATGAAATATCTCGGTTTCGATTCCATTTTTTTCCAATTCGCCCGTGACCTCCGACAATGCGGTGAATGTACAGCCGTTTTTATTCGGGCTGCCGTTTATCAACAATACCTTCATCTGTATTCCCTCCGATTTCCAACTACTTCAGTCGCGGCCCGCCCATATTCAGCGCCGCGCGTTCATAACGCCGCATCCATAAGCGCAGCTTGTAGTCCAACCATGACCCGGTCGTGACTCAAGCGCACTATTGCGAAGCGCCGTCCGCCGTGTTTTCATAACCCAGTTCTATCTCTTCAGGGTCGTCTTCCTCTATCTGATACCACTCAGCCTCTAAGAATTCCTCATTTACGAGATCCTTTATCGCCATCTTGAAGTACTTCCCCTTCGCCTCGACGGCGACCGTGCCGTCCGGAAGGAGTATTTCGCCGGAACCTTCGAATATCTTGCGGGAATTACGCGTGATCCTGCCCGTCGCCGTCAGTATAGCGCCCGTGGGCACAGGCTTTCGATATTTGATGTCCAGCTCGATCGTGACCCCCCACGTCTCCGGCTCGTTAATGCACAAAGCCCTGCCTATGGTTTCATCAAGCACGGCGGCGGACATGCCCCCATGCACCCTGCCCGGATAGCTTTGATGCCACTCTTCCGTGCGAAAAACCGCTGCAACCTCACCGTTTTCAAGCTCATAAAAGCGCGTATTCAGGCTTAACTCGTTATGATCACCGCACACGATACATCCGCTGCTGTTATTCTGCTTGCCCAGTATTTTATGTTTCATATAGCTCCAATCTATCTACACTTAGCGTTCTCGCGCTGCCATATCCGCTGCATCCGTGACGCCTGCCGCGCCCGTGATGTCTGCCGCGCCCGTGGTGTCTGCCGTGCCCGTGGTGTCTGCCGCGCCCGTGGTGTCTGCCGTGCCCGTGATGTCTGCCGTGCCCGTGGTGTCTGCCGCGCCCGTGGTGTCTGCCGTGCCCGCCGTCAAGCCCCCCAGACCCGTTTATCCGTGTCTTCGTTCAGCCACTTATCCGCACTAGCCGCCGCTATAGCGCCGTCCGCCGCAGCCGTGATCACCTGACGCAGCGATTTTTTCCTGACGTCGCCCGCCGCGAAAACCCCGCTCAGATTCGTGCGCATATCCTCGTCTGTCAGTATATATCCGTTCTCCAGTTTGATAATCCCTTCGAACATATCCGTGCTCGGTTTCATACCTACGAATACGAAGAGTCCTGTCATGCCGGTTTCTCCCGTCGCGTGCAGTTCCTTTACCTCGCCCGTCTTAACATTCTCGGTTATTATTGTGCCGAGCAGCCCGCTGCCTTTCAGCTCTTTAACTACAGTGTCCAACATGAACTCGATCTTTTCATTCGCCATAGCCTTGTCTTGGATCGATTTCGCGGCGCGCAAACTGTCACGCCTGTGTATTACCGTGACCTTCTTCGCGAATCTCGTCAGATACATCGCCTCTTCAACAGCCGAGTCGCCGCCTCCCGCCACGAAAATCTCCACACCCTTGAAGAAAGGGCCATCGCAGGTCGCGCAGTACGACACTCCCCTGCCCGTAAATTCTTCCTCACCCACAACGCCGAGGCGCGCGGGCGCGCTTCCGGTTGCGATGATCACAGCCCGCCCCCGAAACTCCTTGCCATATGCTCTGAGCGTCTTTATATCGCCCTCCAGCTCGTACTCTTTCACATTTGCGTATACAATCTCAGCGCCAAAGCTCCTGCACTGTTCCGCCATCCTCGTCGCCAGCACCGCGCCGTCCTCGCCCGCGAGCCCGCCCGGATAGTTCTCAACGGACGAAGCCGTCGCGATCTGCCCGCCCTCACCCTCTTTTTCGATCACTACAACAGACAAGTTCGCCCTGCCCGCGTAAATAGCCGCGCTCAAGCCCGCCGGACCTCCGCCGACTATTATCACATCATATATTTTATTTATTTTATCCACCTTATCCTTCCCTCCCTATACTGTCAAGTAGTTTTTCCTTAAAAATCAAGGTTTTTTGAATTATTCGAATTACATATCTCAGTAAAATAAGCCTTAGTCATGGATATCTCTATGTATCTTCTCATATAGTTTAAACGTAATAATTCTTCCAAAATATCTCTGATATCCTCAAATGGGATGATACTCTATTATAGATCAATACGATGATTACAGCAAGATTCTGGTTGAAATTCACCTCTGGCGGCGTTATAATTTAAGTATCGTAAGTTCGATGAAGTTCGCGAGGAGGAAAAGATGCTTAAAGTGACTAATGTTCTACCGCATTCGGCCACAAAGCCACCTGCTATTTCGCCATTAGCCGATCCTATAGTGGAAGCGATTTTTATTGATGAGGTGAGTGCAGGGCTTGCAGCTGCGAGTCTTGTTGACGCAGTTTTGAAAAAGGATGGGGTAAGAATCGGGCAGATCCTGAAAGTGACGCCGCAGAGATCCCACAAACAGCCCAGTGAACGAGGCTGCAGGGTTGATGTTGAAATCACCACAGACGCAAACGAAAGAGTACTCGTTGAGGTGCAATTGTATTCGGATCGCTATATTTTACAGCGCAATCTGTTCTCAGCGTCAGCCATTTTCGCAGAGACGTCAAATCCGGGAGACACAAGCTATGAGCTGGCTAAGAATATGCCGCGCGTGATTTCCATAAATTTGCTCAACGTCAATATTCGTGACGTCAAGGAGAACAGTGAATATTTGCAGCCGGTGAAACTGCAATATGT
>JAISED010000088.1 GCA_031264295.1 Eubacteriales Family XIII. Incertae Sedis bacterium
GCGGGGTTCGGGGCGGCGCCCCGGTAGAGTGCGAGAGGTAGAGGCATAGTGTCCTAATGGCGTCGTTCCAAAATCTGGAATTTATCACGGTACAGATCCAGAACAACTTGACACCGTCTATCAAAAGGGCGGTGTTGCAATTTTGCGCACAATATGATACTATATATTGCAGAGGAGGATGCATTTTATGTCAACAACAAATATTAACATCCGCACAGACAGCGAGATCAAAGCACGCGCGCAACAGATTTTTTCGACACTCGGATTGGATATGACCACAGCAGTCAACTTATTTTTACGTCAGACGGTGCGCATGAACGACATTCCATTTGTTCTGACCACAAAGGCAAATCAATCAAACCATGCTGATAAGCTCCCTTTTGGACGCGGTTGTATGAAAGGAAAAATTCAAATGGCTGAGGATTTTGATGCACCGTTAGAAGATTTCAAGGAGTATATGGAATGAGCTATTTGCTTGATACCCACGTTCTGCTATGGTATTTTGAGGATTCGCCTAAACTGTCGGAGTCCGTTGCGGCAATAATTGATAGCGCGAGTGCGCAAAAGAGTGTCAGTGTTGTGTCATTATGGGAATTCTCCATAAAAAGCAGTTTGAACAAACTCAGCTTTGAAGGGGGGCTTACTGTTTTGTGGGAAATGATAACAATCAATGGATTTACCATATTGCCGATTCAAGAACCGCATTTGAGCCAACTCATGCGATTACCTTTCCTTCACCGCGATCCATTTGACAGACTTTTGATTGCCACCGCAGTTGAAGAAAAAATGACGCTCATGTCCGCAGACGAGAACATACACCAATATGATGTACAATGGATATGGGAGTAGTTTCTGCCGTCGCTCGCACACTTATAGGCAAGAGCCGCAGACGCAAACTGATAATCACTTGCCATGAAATAGGGGAGGCCGTTTTTCTAAAAATGCGGATGTTCCTTCGATAAAATCCTCAGTTCCAAGACACATGGTTTGAGCGGATTCCTCCCAAGCGATTGCTTGTTTCAAGCTCATGCCGTCACAATTATTTACGAATTCTTTAGTTAAGCGCAGGCTTAAGGGGGGCATACTTAGTAGTTTCTCCGCGATTTTGTATGTTTCACGTTCCAGATCGGCTTCGTCTGTCAAGCGGTTGATCAATCCCAGCTGATACATGTATTCAGCCTTGATGGGTTCGGAAAGCATCAAGAATTCCTTAGCCCGCTGTTTGCCGACCAAGTTTGCCAGGTTAAAAGCCGTCGCACAGTCACTGACGAGACCGATTTTTGAGAATGCGCTCATAAATTTTGTGTTCTTTTCGCTCACAACAAAATCGCTTGCAAGAGCAAAGCCGAATCCCGCGCCGGCGACCATGCCGTGCACCATGCAGATAACCGGTTTCGGCATAGAAACGATCAGTTGAATCGCCTTGCCCGTGTTGTTGATCTCATCATATCTGGCCGCGTTGTCCGTCAAAGCGGTCAAGCGTGGTATGTCTCCGCCGGTGCAGAAAAATCGCCCATTCCCCTTTAAGATGACCACACGGACAGAGGCGTCGCCGGCTGCTTGTGAAAGTGCCTTAACAAGCCCGTCCGCCAAGTCCCTGTTTATACAGTTGCCGACCTTCGGTCGATTGAGAGCGATCACAGCGATATCATCTTTTCGATTGAGCAACACCTCGGCCTCATCAGAATCCGCAGAGTTTAAATCAGAATTCAGACCGGAATTCAAACTCGAATCCGAATCCGAACATGAACTTGAATCTGCACCTGAACTTGGGTTCAAACTATTTAGCATCATGAATACCTCACTTTCTGTAATCAGTATGTCGAGGGCATATTAATTATTTAAAGATCTCGGACATATTATCGAAACCGCCGCCGCGAACCTCATTCGCCCATGCTATGACGACGAAGGCGTTGGGGTCGTGATCGGTCACAATACGTTTCAGATGGTGAATTTCACGCGGTCTTACCACGACCATCAGCATGTGCTTCGTTTCGCCGCTGTACATGCCTGTGGCGTCCTGCTGAGTTACACCCACCTCAAGTTCTTCCATTATAGCCTTACTCATGGGCATAGGATCGAGAACAGTTACTATATAACATATGTCGGCGTTGTCGAAACCGCTGATGATATGATCTGTGAGAAATGAACAGACGAATATCGCAGCGATGGCGTATACTCCGCTTTCTATATTCCTGTAAACAATTACAGCAAAAATCACCACACAGCCGTCGACGCAGAGGAACATCTTCCCGAGAGAAAGGTGCTTGAACTTTCTGAGCAGCAGGCGGGCGACAAGATCCGTGCCTCCGGCGGACGTGCGGGCATATAATATGAATACCGCGCCTATCGCATAGAGCACTCCACCGAATATACAAGCGGCGAAGCGATCATCTGTGGCTAAGGGCAGCGTGTGGACAAGTTGAAAAAGTCCCGCGTAGGTTGTTATTGCCAGCAGGATCTTCAAGGAGTATTTCCAACCAAAGACAAAAAAGGAAACTATTATGAGGGGTATGTTCATGAGCAATACAAGATTGCCTATGGAGATCGGAACTATGTAATTTATCACAGTTGCAATACCCGCAAAGCCCCCCGCAGCAATATTGTTGCCGGCAAAGAAAAGCTGCACTGCCAGAACATAACATACATTTCCGAACAGCAGAAATAAGATCTGGCTGATGGGCGTCCATATTTTTTTGTGTTTGCCGAATTTCTGCCCGAGGCCGGCAAAAAACCGCTTAATTTTTTTCAGCTGCTCCACCTCCCTTTTCGAACAACGGTTGACGCCGCCGACACATACGCCGCCGCTGTATTCGGCGTCACATTCTGCCAAGATAGTCTCATCTTCCAACTCCGGATGATATAATCCTAGCCAGATCCGCCGCGTCAGCAGCTATATACTCCGGCGCGTCCGCGCCGCATCTATCCTCTTCACTGACGGAGATAGACCAACCGGCCAGTACAGGAAGGACTCCGGCGCTTCTCGCACAGTGAATGTCCGAAATCGTATCACCGATCATTATCGTCTCTTTCGCGCTGCTCTTTAGTTTTTCCAGAGCAAGGAAGACCGGCGCCGGGTCGGGTTTATTCTTTGAGGTATCCTCGCAAGTTACAACCACATCGAAATACCTTCCCAGATCGAACTTGTCAAGTCCCTGCCATGTGGTTTTCTTCAGCCTTGAGGTCACAAGCCCTATCTTGTAAGCGTCTTTTTTTAACTGCTTAAGCAGAGCGCTCATGCCGGGGAAGAGCCTGATCCGGCTTTCGAAGCTATCTACATGATAGCTCCGGTACACCCTTGCCGCTTCTTCGAAGGACAGCTCGGGGAAATGGACACTCAAGGTGTCCACTAATGGTTCACCCAGTGTCTTTATGATATCCTCGACAGGGCGCTCGCGCCCTTCCAGAACTAGGAACACATGCTGCCAGGAATCAATTATAAGCTGGTTAGTGTCCATCAAAGTCCCGTCGAAGTCGAATAATACAGTGTTGATCGTCATATCAGTCTTTCTTTAAATATTAATGCACGGCGCGGCGGGTGAGTCGGCCTGTCATACCGCCTACACCAGATGAAATTTGATTAATGCTCGGCAAGCGGGTGAGCCGCAACTAAACAGGATCCTGTAGCATGGTCAGCCCTATCTTCTGCTTTTCCATATCCACACTGTCGATCCAAACCTTTATAGTATCGCCCACGCTAACCACATCCATAGGGTGTTTTATATAACGTTTACTCATGCGTGAGATATGCACCAGACCGTCGGTTTTAACGCCGATATCCACGAAAGCGCCGAAGTCCACAACATTTCTCACTGTTCCCATCAATTCCATGCCAACCTGGAGGTCTTCAAAGCTCTTGACGTCTTGCCTGAACACCACCGGAGGCGCGTCTTCACGCGGATCTCGCGCAGGCTTTTTGATCTCAGCCACGATGTCTGTAAGCGTCGGCACGCCGATGCCTACATCCTCGGCGAGGGTCTTGAGACATAAACCAAACTTTTTTTCATCAAGTTTAGGCTCAATGTCGTCGTCCTTTTTCACAGGCGTCTCGGTCTTTAGAGCGGCCAGCGCCGCGAATCCTTTCATACGAGCCTGCCCCGCGGATTTGCCATCGCTTGCGCGGCTCCCAGCCCCCGTCTTGCCGCCCGCGCCCGACACAGCCCCCGTCTTGCCGCCGGCGCCCGACACAGCACTCGCCCTGCCGCCCGCGCCCGACACAGCGACAGTCATGCCGTCAGCCCCAAACCCGCCGCCGGCAGCACCTTTTTTTCCGTCCTGCGAGTATACCGCGTATATACGTTCTTCGATATCACGGATCCCGCCCTTTGCGATCTCGGCATCGCTGACGCCGGCGCGTTTAAGGATCTCCGAAGCAGCGGCGTATGACTCAGGGTGCACAGAGGTGCTGTCCAGCGGATTCTTCCCTCCTGCGATGCGCAAGAAACCCGCGCATTGTCCGAAAGCCTTCTCCCCGAGCTTAGAAACCTTCATCAGTTGTTTCCTGTCAGAAAATCCACCGTTCTCCTCCCGCCAGCTGACAATATTCTTTGCGACGCCTGAATTCACACCGGCGACATAGGAGAGTAGGGACGCCGAAGCAGTATTCAAATCCACGCCAACCCTGTTAACACAATTCTCCACAACGCCTGTAAGAGCCTTATCCAGAAGTCCCTGATTGATATCATGCTGATACTGACCGACGCCAATATTCTGAGGAGGGATTTTAACAAGCTCGGCGAGCGGATCCTGAAGCCTGCGGCCCAGAGACATAGCGCCGCGCGTAGTCACATCCAGATCGGGATACTCCTCCGTCGCAACCTTAGACGCCGAATAAATCGACGCGCCGGCCTCGTTCACAATCGTATAGTTTATATTGAGACCATATTTCTTAATGAAACCGGCGACGACTTCCTCCGTCTCACGAGAGGCCGTCCCATTGCCTATCACTATTACATTTATATCGTACTTATCCGCAAGTTTCTTGAGCGTGGCCTCGCTGCCCGCGATATCCCTCTTTGGCTCGGTAGGATAGATCGTAGTGTAGGCGCGCAATTTCCCGGTTTCCGAAAGAACAGCAACCTTGCAGCCGGTTCTGAACCCCGGATCGATCGCTATCACCCGCATACCCTTTACAGGAGGCGCCATAAGAAGATTTTCCGTGTTTTTTGCGAAGACCTTTACCGCGTCAATCTCGGCGCGCTCCGTGAGCATACTCCGCGTTTCGCGTTCGAGGGACGGCGCCATGAGCCGCTTATAGCTGTCAGCGGCCGTATCTTTCAGCATATCAGTGAATATAGACTGCTCGTTGGTGATTATGCTGTCCTCAATCGAAGCTATGAACATTTCGGCTTCAGTCTGAACCTTTACCTTCAGCTTCTTATCCTTTTCCCCGCGGTTTATGGCGAGCACCCTGTGATTCGGTATAGTCGAAGCAGCTTCGGAATACTCATAATAACTCTCATAGACGGAACTTTCTCCGGGATCCGCCGCTTCAGAGATGATCTTAGCGGTTCTTTGAGTCTTCTCACGCATTGCCGCGGTGATATCAGGGTCGTCAGCGATCATTTCGGCGATTATGTCCAAAGCGCCGGCCAGCGCTTCGTCTTCGTCCGCAACACCCTTTTCCGCATCCACAAAGGGCGCCGCCCATTCGCGAGGATCGCCGTTTTCAATCTCCTGCGCCCATATCGTCAGCGCCAGCGGTTCCAGACCCTTCTCACGCGCCTTCGAGGCTCTCGTGGCCTTCTTCTGCTTATAAGGCTTGTACAAATCCTCAACGCGCTGCAAAACCTCGGCCTTGCGAATTTCAGATTCGAGTTCCTCCGTAAGCTTTCCCTGCTCGTCAATGAGGCGGATCACCTCTTCCTTGCGCGCTTCCAGATTATTGAGATAGCTGAGACGCTCGTCCAGTTCCCTGAGAGTAACGTCAGACAGCCCCCCTGTGGCTTCCTTCCTGTACCTGGCAATGAAGGGAATCGTATTTCCCTCATCAATAAGAGCAACCGTGCTTTCCGCCTGACTCAGCCGGATATTGAATTCTTCCGCTAATTTTTTTACAATGTCCAATTTAACGCACCTTTAATCTTTGAGTTTCAATTTTTCGTTAATAAAATAGTCGAGGTCGCCGTCCATTACCGCATATACATTGCCGACCTCTGCGTTCGTTCGATGATCCTTCACCATAGAGTATGGGTGAAATACATAGGATCTGATCTGATTCCCCCATGAAATTTGGCTGTAATCACCCGCTAACTCCGCCAAACTCTCCTTATGCTCACGCTCCGCCAGCTCGACCAGCCTGGATTTGAGTATGCGCATAGCGACTTCCTTGTTTTGATGCTGAGAGCGCTCATTCTGCACTGACACAACGATGTTTGTAGGGATATGAGTGATCCTAACGGCGGAGTCGGTCTTATTTACGTGCTGACCGCCTGCACCACTGGAACGGAATGTATCTATGCGTATGTCGTCAGACGAGATCTCCACGTTAATATTATCATCTATTTCCGGCATCACATCAAGCGAGGCAAACGAAGTATGCCGTCTGCCGGACGAGTCAAAGGGGGATATCCGCACAATACGGTGAACACCCTTTTCCGCCTTTAGATAGCCATAGGCGTTTTCTCCCTCCACCAGGAAAGTCGCGCCCTTGATGCCGCCTTCGGTGTCGTCCTGCAGATCCCACATCTTCACCTTATATCCCTTGGAATCCGCCCATCGCGTATACATGCGCAGAAGCATTCCCGCCCAATCCTGAGCGTCGGTGCCGCCGGAACCGGCGTGAACAGAGAGAATGGCGTTGTTGCCGTCATACTCGCCGTCGAGCAGGGTTTTTATCCGCAAGGTATCCATATCCCGCTTCCAGGCAGCGTAGCTCTCCTGGATTTCCGGGATCATGGATTCGTCCTCCTCCTCACGGGTAAGTTCAATAAGCACCTCTATATCCTCCAACGCCGTTCGCATACGTTCGAATTCAGAGACACTTGATTCATATCGTTTTTTCTCTTTTAGGAGCTTTTGAGCCTTTTCATGATCATCCCAAAAGCCATCTGCATGGGTTATACTTTCGATCTCTTCTAGCTTCGCTTTTAAACCAGCCAAGTCAAAGGGACTCACCCAATTCTCTAAGGCTGGTCGCCGCGCTGTCCAGCTCATATGTTATTTGATCTAACTCCAACACTATTATCACTCTCCTTTATGGTAACTACTCAAACCCCACGCCATCTTCGCCCATACCGGAACCTGGAGATGATTTCCGACTTCTCACGTACTTTCTAGTACGCTCCGAGGCCGAAAATCACCCCCAGAACCCGGTCTGAACGAACCTGACGCGGCATTTGAGTAGTCTTAATCTACTATCTACTAATTAACCTTAAGCTGTTATTCCAGTTTACCGCAGCAATTCTTATACTTCTTGCCGCTCCCGCAGGGGCAGGGGTCATTTCGGCCGATTTTATCGCCCTCGCGTTTATAGGTTTCCTGCTTTTTCTGACGCTCCGGCGGTTTCACGCCTGAGGGCAGTGCCTGCCCTTCCGCGCCCGCCGCCATATTTTCGGATTGCGCGTGAGAATTCTCCGAATAATCCTCTTTCTTGTTGGCGCCTATGGTAACGACCTGGCGGCGCTCAGTATTTGTTTGTATGGTAACGTTGTAGCAATACCGAACGGTGTCTTCACGGATCGTTCTTATCATAAGTTCGAACATGTCGAAGCCTTCGGCCGCATAAGCCTTGGCGGGATCCTGTTGACCCAGAGCCCTGAGACCTATGCCGTGACGCAGCTGATCCATAGCGTCTATATGATCCATCCACTTGCTGTCAACGACTCTGAGAAGGATCATTCGCTCAAGCTCACGCATGCGTTCGATACCGATCTCTTCTTCTTTTTCCGCGTACAAGCGCTCAAACTCTTCAATGGCGTCCGTACGTAGAATGTCAGGAGTGAGCGAATGCATATCATCATAGTGAGGCTCATGGAAAAGCGGGCTGATGCGGCGCATAGCGCCCCAGAGCGTTTGGAAATCCCATTCTTCCGCGAATTTAGAACCCACAACGGCGCTGTCCACTGCCTCGTCCACGAGTTCCTCAGTCATTGAACTGATGTGCTCTTTCAAATCTTCACCATTGAGCACCTTTCTGCGCTCGCTGTAGATGATCTCCCTCTGCTTGTTCATTACATTGTCATATTGCAGAACATACTTACGTATGGAGAAGTTCCTGCCTTCAACGCGTTTTTGAGCGTTCTCGATGGACTTGGTCAGCATACCGGCCTCTATGGGTTCATCCTCCTTGACGCCGAGGCGGCTCACAAGACCTTGCATCCTGTCGCCGCCGAAGCGGCGCATGAGATCGTCTTCCATTGAAATGAAGAACTGTGTCGAACCGGGGTCGCCCTGCCTGCCGGAACGTCCCCTGAGCTGATTGTCGATTCTTCGCGACTCGTGACGTTCTGTACCGATAATATGAAGGCCTCCCAGTTCGATAACCTTCTGCTGTTCTTCGAACCTTTCGGACTTGAAGGCGTCATAAAAGCGCTTGAATTCCTCCCTCGCTGCGATCAAAGCCGGGTCGTCCAAGGGGATGAGGCTGGAAGCGTAGGAGATCGTCTCCTCTGTGTAGTTCAGCTTCCGCATTTCCTTCTTTGCCTCGAACTCGGGATTTCCGCCCAGTATGATGTCCGTTCCGCGTCCGGCCATATTCGTCGCTATAGTCACAGAGTCCAGCCTGCCTGCCTCGGAGACTATCTCTGCTTCCTTTTCGTGATGCTTAGCGTTCAGGACCTTATGCGCCACGCCGTTCCGTTTCAGCATATCGCTGATCAGCTCCGAACGTTCAATGGAGATGGTGCCCACCAGTATAGGCTGCCCCTTTTCATGACGTTCCACGATATTGGCTACAAGAGCCATGAACTTGCCTTTTTCGGTAGCGTAAATCGAATCCTCACCATCGCTTCTGACAATAGGCTTGTTCGTGGGTATCTCGACCACGTCCATATTATATATATCCCTGAACTCGTCTTCTTCGGTACGCGCGGTTCCCGTCATGCCGGACAGTTTCTGATACATTCTGAAATAGTTTTGGATGGTAATGGTTGCCAGCGTCTTTGATTCCTGACGGATGTTAAGGCCTTCCTTGGCCTCAATAGCCTGATGCAGCCCGTCGCTGTATCTTCTGCCGAACATAAGCCTTCCGGTAAATTCATCGACAATGATAATTTCACCGTCCTTGGCGATGTAGTCAACGTCGCGCTGCATGAGATTGCGAGCTTTCAGCGCCTGAATGACGTGATGGTTTACCTCCATATTTTCGGGATCGGAAAAGTTTTCGATCTTGAAATAATTCTCGGCCTTTTCCACTCCGCCTTCCGTCAGTGAAACCGTTCTGTCCTTTTCATCCATCGTAAAGTCGTCTTCAAGGCGCAATCCCTTTACAAATCTGTCCGCCACTACGTAAAGGTCGGTGGATTTATCGCCCTGTCCCGATATGATGAGGGGGGTACGCGCCTCGTCTATGAGTATGCTGTCTACTTCGTCCACGATGGCATAATTCAAAGCCCGTTGTGTGAGGTCTTCCTTGTAACTGACCATGTTGTCACGGAGGTAGTCGAAACCGAATTCATTGTTTGTACCGTAGGTGATGTCGGCCAGATATGCGGCTTTTCTTACCTCATTCGTGATTCCGTGGATGACGCAGCCCACTGTTAAACCCAAGAAGGTGTACAGCTTGCCCATCCATTCCATATCGCGCTTCGCCAGATAATCGTTAACTGTTATAACGTGAACGCCTTCGCCCGGCAATGCATTCAGGTAAGCCGCCAATGTAGCCACCAATGTCTTGCCTTCACCCGTTTTCATCTCCGCTATCCTACCTTGGTGGAGGACGATGCCGCCGATCACCTGAACCTTGAAGTGCTTCATCCCGAGACTGCGCCACGCCGCCTCACGGCATACAGCAAAGGCCTCGGGCAGTATGTCGTCCAGGCTTTCATCCTTAGCCAGCCTTTCCCTGAACTCCGTCGTCTTGAGCCGCAGCTCCTCGTCGGTCAGCGCCGCTGTTTCATCTTCAAGCGCCATAACAAGGTCGGCCGTTTTTTCTACTTTCCTGACTTCCTTTACATTAAGGTCGCCGAATATTTTTTCCAATAGACCCATATCTTGATCCCTTCTTCTCAACTACACCGCCGACACGCCGCCGGCAGCCATGCCGCTCGTCGTCCGCGGCGATTAGCATCAATTAACAAACGCGTTGTATATGGCTCTTACAGCGCTTTCAAAATCCTTGTTTTCGACGCCGATGATGATGTTCATCTCGCTCGAACCCTGATCGATCATCCGTATATTAATGCCGGATTCGGAGAGTGCAGTAAAGAGCTTCGCGGAGACGCCGGGTCTCGACGCCATCCCCCGGCCTACTGTCGCTATAAGCGCCATATCTTCGAATACCTCTATGCTGTCGGGCTGAGCCTTGCGCTCAAAATCTTCGATTATATCGGTGATCTTGTCCTCAAGATATTCCTTAGCGACAACAATGGAAACCGTATCCACGCCGCTGGGTATGTGCTCGACAGGAATATTATAATCCTCAAACACACTGAGCAGACGGCGGATGAACCCGATTTCCGTACTCATCATATTCTTATATACAGCCAAAACCGAAAAGTCTTTGCTTCCGGCGATTCCGGTAATGATCCCGAAACTTTCGTCTCTCTCATCCTCTTCAGCGGTGATTATAGTGCCGGGCGCGTCGGGATCGTTGGTATTGCGGATATTGATAGGTATGTTAGCCTGCCTGGCAGGATACACAGCGTTCTCGTGAAGCACCGAAGCGCCCATATACGAAAGCTCACGCAGTTCCATATACGAAAGTCTGCTGATGGCGCGGGGATTCTTGACTATGCGCGGATCCGCCATCAGAAAGCCCGATACGTCAGTCCAGTTCTCATACATGTCGGCTTCGGCGGCACTGGCGACTATGGCGCCGGTGATGTCCGAACCGCCCCGTGAAAACGTCTTGATGCGTCCGTCGGGGTAAGTGCCGTAAAATCCCGGCAACACCGCCCTTTCGTGTTTGGACAGTTCCGCCTGAAGAGCAAGTTGGGTCTCGTCGTGCAAAAACTTACCTTTTTTATCAAATAAAACCAAACCGGCCGTGTCGATGAAGCTGTAACCCAGATAAGCCGCTATGATGATGGCGTTGAGGTACTCGCCCCTGCTTGCGATGTAGTCCGCCGAAGGATTATCGCGCAAGGCCGTTTTTATCTCTTCGAATTTCTCCGCCATATCGATATTCACGCCAAGTGAAAGAGCCATGGCGGCGAACCTGTCGTGCACTACCTGAAACACCTGATCATAGGGCGCGTTGTGATCGATCTGCGCCTTGCAGAGGTACAACAGATCTGTTATCTTATTATCACCGGCAAAGCGCTTGCCCGGAGCAGAAACGACGACATACCGCCGCTCGGGATCGGACATTACGATGTTTTTGATCTTCTCTATCTGGATGGCGTCAGCCGCCGATGTGCCTCCGAATTTTGCAACCTTAACTCCCATTATAGTTGAGTATCCTTCCATTATATTAGCAATAAAATATTACCGATTAATATATCAGTCCTAAGCTATAATTTTATCAAAATAAGAGAGAAAGGTCAAGAGTATGAATTTTTTGAGAAAAGTCCAAAAAAGTCCAAAAGTCCAAAAAGTCCAAGAGTGCGAATTTTTGTAGTCAAACATTGTAATTTATGATATCATTATAACCGCTATTGCTGGGATTGCCGAGCGCGTTCAAGCTGAACGCTTAAATGGCGTCATTGGTGTGCGCCGGGGTTTTTAAAAAGTTCCCTATATATGGGGAGTTTCAGCTTATACAGCGTCAGTGGAGGGTGTTATTCTGTGAAATTGTTTGATATAGTACCAGGAAATTTCTTCTCAATCATGGTTTCGGGCAATCGTGAGATTTATTATGACGCGCTCATGATCTTGCATGACATGTTTAAATTTGAACTGAACATCCGTGTGGATGACTATATAGCCTCCCTCGTTACGATTCTGGAAGATCGCGTATTCGAATTGGAAGACGATGATGATACACAGGAGGGTGGACTCACTCTCAGCGGAAAGGCGCGGCTCATTCTGAACCGGTTTATCAAAACAGGATGGGTGGATAAAGAATTTATAGACGGTTCTTTTATCGAAATTGTAACGCCGCGCAATTATGCCATTCCGGTTATGAAGTTGCTAAACGAACTTAGTGACGGCGCCTTGCAAGAGTACAACTCTCTTGTGTTTGCAACATTTTCGGGTCTTAAACAAGCGATGAGCGAGGATGAATCGCATCTATATGAAGCGCTTTTGTCTGCGAAAGCGAATACGGAACAACTGCAATACTCCCTGCGCACGCTCTATCACGGGATACGAGGCTTCTTGCGCGGCATTGTTGAACAGCACGACGTAAACCTGCTTTTGCAAGACCATTTCAGCGAGTATAAAAAAATGTCGGATCGTATCTACCATCCGATCAAAACAATGGATTCGGTTCATCGTTATATGGCGCCGATTCAGAATTTACTTTCAGATATATTGGCGAATGATGAGCTTTTGCAATCCGTGCGTGAACGTGCCATAAGCATTAAAAAATACGATGACGAATCGCAGGCAAATGATGAAATCATTAAGGCGATCGATTATGTTATGGATTCTTATCAAAGTGTGGGTAGTCTTGTCAGCGAGATAGATCGCAAGCATAGCGCCTACACCAAAAGCTCTATTGAAAAGATACAATATCTGATGACGGCAGATCAGACAGTTAAAGGCAAATTGGCGGAAATTCTGAAATCCTACGCGAGCGTGAAAGAGGACAAACGGGAGCGCATCGCCGAAATGATGGAAACCAACATTCATGTGAGCAGGCAAGAGTTCCTTGACGCGCGTTCATTGTACCATAAAAATGTGAAAAGCCGGCGGATTAACAAGGCGCCGCTTGCGGTCAAGCCCAATGATGAACTTCTGGGATTGGCGGAGAGTTATTTGATGCAGCAGATCAACAGCGGCTATCCGATTGCGAGAGTTCGCAGCTATGTGGACAGCTTATTTGCGGACGGGAGGCTTGAAATCAGCTCAGAGGACATAATACTCACCTGCGATTCAGATTTCATTCTTCTCATTTTAGCGGTAATCCGCCAGAATGAAAGGGATATGCCATATACGGTGGATATAGATGAGGGGAGGACTATGCGGAACGGCTATTTGATTCCCAAAATGGTAATCCGCAGGAAAGGAGCTGTGGCTCATGTGGAATGAGACTTATGAAAAATTATCAAATTATGACAAGGGAGAGTTCCGCAGGCTCTGCAATTATCTCATGTCTCATACATATCTCGTTCGCGACGTCTATAAGCCTGATAAACAATGGACTGAACCGAATAACGATTACCGCATGATAAATCGTATGTTTGAGGTCATGCGCGAATATTTTTCCGTCTCGGGCTGGAGCCTGGAAAGAGATGAAAATTATGGCGTGATTTCCCTAACAAGCGAGTTCGAACACAATCGCTTGAGGATGGATCGTTTTACAACGCTTTTCTTATATACCTGCCGTCTGATTTACGAGGAGGGCAGGGAGCAGGGCGATAACCTGCATATTGTGCACACATATACAGGGGAGGTTGTAGAAAAAATGCGATTGCTGGGGCTGCTCGACAAGGGTAAAACAACGCAAAAGGAACGACTTGAGGCGCAAAGAACATTGGCGCATTTCAATATTATTCAAAAAACCGAAACCACAGCGTGGAACCCCGACGGGAATGGCGTGCTTATTTTCCCGTCTATACTATCGATCATTACCAATCAAGGCATTAATGATATGATGTCGGAATTGGAGGAATTGCGCGCGGAGAATGCAGAAAGCGCTGCGCATTTGGATGCGGAGGACGCGGAAAGCCTTGCACATCTGGATGCGGAGGACGCGGAAAGCCTTGCGTCGTCATATGCAGAAGAACAGGAGGTGGTTGAATGAAGGTATTGACGAAGCTGCTTCTGATACATTGGCATTATTTCACACATGAACTCGTCGAGTTCGGCGGGCTTAACTTCCTCACAGGGAAAAACGCGTCAGGAAAGTCGACTATTATTGACGCCATGCAACTGATCTTGCTTGGGGATACCGGCGGCGGATTTTTCAATAAAGCGGCGAGCGGACGGGGCAATAGAACACTAAAGGGTTATCTCATGGGTGAACTCGGCGACGACGAGGATTTGGGGTTTCGGTATCTGCGAAACGGCAGATTCACCAGTTATATCGCACTTGAATTCTATGACAATGAAAAGAAGCGGTATTTCACGACAGGATGCTGTTTTGACATATACTCTGAAAATGATATTCCCAGGCTCTTCTTTTTATATGACGGTGAAATGCATGCGCAAGGATTCTTAAAGGGTGAGACGCCTATGGACATTACCGCGCTCCGTACGTTTCTGAAAGAGCATTATAGCGGACATTATGAAACGACTGATGTCGGCAGAGATTTTCGAACAAAACTGTACGGCAAGCTCGGCGGCCTTCGCGACCGCTTTGCGGGACTGCTCAAAAAAGCGGTGTCGTTTAATCCCAATGTGGACATACAGCAGTTTATTTCCGACTTTGTCTGCGATACGCAGCAAACGGTTGATGTAAGCCATATGCAGGAAAATATCCGAAGTTATAAAAGACTGGAATACGAGACGACCGTACTGCAGGAGAGAATCGCCTTGCTGGAGCGGATTGTCAAAACCTATGAGAGCTATAGTGACGCGAGAAGCAGTGAACTATTATATGCTTATTTAATCGATCGAGCCGCAGCTGATATGAAAAACGGGGAGCTTCGTTCGGCGGAAACAGAGTGTCAAAAGCTTGCTGAAGAGTTGACGATATTGGTTTCAACGATTGAAGATACAGATAGACAGCTCAAGGAGCTGCGCGGACAAAGGGATACGCTGCAGGTTGAATTGATGAGCAATGGCGCCGCGCAAGCCCTGGAACAAATCAATCGTCAGATAACGGAGAAAGAACAACGGATACTAATATTGCAGAGCGAATATGAAAAAGCGATGGATGCTCTTGCTGTTCGTATCGCAGCGTGGAGGAAACACGCCGAAGCTATGCGGCAAAAGCTTGAGGCGGTCAATGCGGGTTTATTACAAGCGGGGATATCATCGCGTATCAGCGATATTCAGGAAGAAGGCCGCGGGCTTATAAGCCGTATCGCATCTTTGGCTGAAATCGACGCAGTCTTGATACGAAAAGTCGGAGAGAGCGGACTATCAGAAATATCTGTAATGGCCGATGAACTGAAAAAGCACTCAATCGAACTAAACGCCAGATTGCGCGATGAGCAGAGCGCTCTGTCAAACCAGAAGGGCGAACTCGTGATAGAACAGCATTCACTGGAAAGCGGCATTTACCGTTTCCCGACCGATGCTCTCGATCTGAAGGATGCCATAGCTTCCAGATTGCGTATAATCGCCAAAACAGACGTAAATGTGCGCATTGTAGCGGAAGTCGCGGAGATCAGAAACGACCGTTGGCGCAACGCGATCGAAGGCTATCTCCATACGCAGAAATTCTACGTTATCGTCCCGCAGGAGTATTTTAAAGACGCCCTGCGTGTATTTGACGCCATTAAGCGAAAGAAAGCGGTATATGGAACAGGGCTTGTAGATATTGAAAAACTGAAAAACTTAAATCCTACTGCTGATGCCGGAAGTCTGGCGGAAGAGATCGAGACGGATGATGAGGATATTCGCTTGTTTTTGAATTTCACGCTGGGTAGGGTTAAAAAGTGCGAGAAGGTTCAGGAACTGCGCCGCCATCGAACGTCGATTACTGATGAGGGCATGTTGTATCAGAATTTCGTCGTCAGGGCGATGAATCCGGAACGATATGCAAAACCTGCCATCGGGCGGAACGCCATTCAAAGACGCTTAGACGCGGTCAAAAATGAAATCCGCGTTTTGACAGAACAAATAGCGGCATGTGTGAACATAAAGGCGGGTCTCGACGCCGTGGCTTCATTGGTGGTGCTGAGCGATGCGGAGATCGAACATATCGTGTCAAATGCAGGGAATATAGCGGAAATTTCCGTGTTGAAAGCGGATGTAGAGTCACTTAAAGAAAATCGCGAAGCGATCGATACGACGGCTATAGATTTGTTGAGAACGAGAATTGGCGTGTTAGAGGGGCGGATTGAAGAGCAAGACCGCTCATTAAAAGAACGCTCAGCGCAGAAAGGGAAGCTGGAAGAAAAGCATAGACGTCTGCAAGATGAAATGATCCCGAAGCTATGCGAAGAGCTGCAAACACAAGAGATGTACATTGCTTCGCAGTATGACGGGGAATGGATTTCCGGAACAGGGACTCCGAGGTATAACAAGGAACTATCGTCGAGGGGCAGGGCGGATCTGATTGGCGGCGCATTCCCCCGTGAACGAACTAAGGCCGAAAATACAAAAAACTCAGCATGGGAATCGCTTGTCGATAGGCGTAGAGACTATAACGACAGATATAAAATGGGATTTGACGTCAAAGCGCTAAGCAACGAGGTATATGAAGACGTCCGGCTGGAGCTGAGCGATAATAAATTGCCGGACTATCAGGCCAGGATAAGCGACGCAAAATCTAAGGCGTTTGAGCAGTTCCAAGAGGACTTTATCAGCCGCCTGCAAAACAATATCAACAGCGCTAAGCGGCAAATCGAGGAACTGAACAGAGCGATAAAAGGCGCGTCGTTCGGGGAGGACACATATCGTTTTCGCATTATTCCAAAACCTGAATATAAACGTTATTACGATATGATTGTCGATGAAATGATCACGCAAGGCGGATATAATCTTCTTTCATTCCAATTCAATGAGAAATACAAAGAAGAAATCTCGGATTTGTTTGCGATTATTACTAATGAAGACGGTGTAAGCGGCAGCGGCGGCGTGATCGGCGCTTCGGAATATGAAAGGCGGGTTCATGAATTTACGGATTTCCGTACATATCTGTCCTTTGATCTGGAAGTGATAGGGAAAGACGGTGAATCGCAGCGCTTGTCGAAAACGATAGGCAAAAAATCGGGCGGCGAAACGCAAACGCCGTTTTACATCGCTGTGCTGGCTTCATTCGCCCAGCTGTATCGTATGGGACGAGATAAGACGTATACAACATCCAGACTTATTATTTTCGATGAAGCCTTTTCCAAAATGGACGGCGAGCGGATTGTGCGCAGCATTGAGCTTCTGAGAAAATTCGAGTTTCAGGTTATTCTGTCCGCTCCGCCGGATAAGATAGGCGACATAGGGATCTTGGTGGACAGGAACCTCTGCGTACTACGGGAAGGGAAACACACTTGTGTTCGGAGTTTTGATCCGAAACAGGTGGAGAATTACGCCGAAGGGGATGCTCATACCGGCCGGGCGGGTCTTGAATCAGAGCAGGTAGAGGGCTATAGTGATGAATGACGCCATAAAGCAGCGCATATTGAATGCCCTACTGGATAAGTATGAGCGCAGCAGTTTCTTTATAGATGAAAAACAGCCCACACGTCGGATTTTGCTGAATTTTTACAACAGAGGTAAGAGTGATTTCCCTTACTACGACATTGAGCAAAGCGAAAGGCGTATTGCTGTCAACAGATCGGTTATCGAATTGTCTGAGTTGGAAATACTATTTTTCGAGTGGATGAGGGGAGAAGAAGACCACATTGTTTCCCAAATATGGTTAAATATAGATAATATATCTTTTGCATATCGCATAACTAAACGAGAACCCAAAGGTGAAACTGTAGATAATGTATTGGCCGAAATCGAGGCGGCTAAGCGCCGGACGAAATCTGAGTGGACTCGCGCCTTTTTGCGGGACGCGTATGAAGAGATCAATCGAAAACGCAGCATTACGAGGATACTGCCGACTGACAGAGGGGAGAGAGAGACTTTTTTATCGGCAGTCGCCGCGATTGATGAGCTGGATGGTTCTGAATTCACCGAGAGGGTTTTCTCCCTGCGAACATTCGGAGACTCCAAGAAGTTTGAACGTTCTGCAAGGTCGCGTATTTTAAGCGCTTTACGCAAATACTTGGATATTGATGATGATGTGATCGACGAGGATATTCTAAAGCAAGTAGGGATTGTGAAATACCCGGAACAATTTGAATTTTGCGGAAAGCTTTCTGTGGCGCTTGCTTCCGGGATTGTCGATTTTTCATGCTTGCCAAGCGGGGGCATTATTTACTCTACGGATTTAACTTCCGGGTGCATCCATATAGGGTCTTCGATAGAATCAGTCGTCACGATAGAAAACAGGGCGAACTACATTGATTATATACAAAATGTAAAGACAGAAAACGAGCTGGTAATTTATCACGGGGGTCAGTACAGCCCCCGCAAGCGCGCGTTTATGCAAGCAGTTGCGGGCGCGTTGCCCCCGCATTGCAAGTGGCGACATTGGAGCGATATCGACTACGGCGGATTTATTATGCTGTCCCGCATTCGCCGGGATGTAATTTCGAATGCAGAACCCTACCGAATGAATGTTGATGAACTAAAACGGCATCAACGCTTTTCGGCGCCTATAACAAGACAATACGCGGAGAAAATAAGAGGATTAAAAACACGTCCCGAGTTGCTTGATTGCTGCGACTGTATGGATTATATGCTGGAAAACATGATACGTCTTGAGCAGGAGGCGATGCTTGTAGAGGATATACGCTGTTAAATAATATTTCCTGCAATCCCCTAAATAATACTTGCAAAATAAGCGATATGATAATATAATTATGCTAAACCAGATGAAAATGGTGCAGTTTTATTTGTGGATTTGTCAGATAATGAGAACCGGGAAATCACAGAGTCTCGTTCGGCAAGTCCTGCGCTGAGTTGTAGCGTTTCTCGCCCCCATTTGAGGGGTGGAACGCGGGGGAGGGTTTTTATGAAGAAGAAATTCAAAATGTTCCTTGCGATGGCTTTATCAGTAGTTTTTGTGTTTACTTCCACAACGATGACCTTCGCGGGGCAGAGCAGTGGGGCAGCGGTGCAGGCAGGCGGCGAACAAACGACCGTGGCTGCAGGCGGCCAAGCGATTGCACCCGCAGGCAGTGAACAGGCGGCCATGGCTGCGGGCGGGCAAGCGATTGCGCCTGCAGGCGGCGAGCAGCTTGGCGCGGCGTCAGGCAGAACGGGACACTTGGGCGACTTCGCCCGAAAGCTTGACGAACGGAGAGCCGAGCTGTCTAAAGACGGGGTGAAGACTCCGGACATGAATGAGGCGGCGGACGCGCTTAGAACGAGTGCGGCCAGGTCGGCGGATTCGCTTGCGGCTAGCGCGGATGAGCAGGCGCCTTCGATTGCGGCTAGTGCAGCCGGCTTCGCGCCGCTTGCTATTGTAAGCGAGTTTTTCGATGAAGATGAAGAACGCTATTATCAGAGTGTCACGGTCGGAAGTGACGAGTATGCGGCGCCGTTTTGGGATCTGTACGACTACAGGATCCCCGCCGGATGGGGCAAGGTGTCGCTGATCCCCAAGGGCGGCGGAGAGACCTTAGAAAGGGATTACTATAAGGAAGGCGCTTGGTATTACGGCGACGGCGCCATAGTGATGGGGGCTTCTATGCCCGAAGGTCTGTACGACGTCGAATTCCCATATGACGAGAATGCTGAGCCGCCCTACTATTATGATGGATATGTGCCTTATGAGACCGGCTTGGAACTCAGGGTAATCGGAGAGACAAAAACGGTAATCGGAGTAGGCGGCCTGATGGGGCGCTGGGGTACGGGCATTGAAGAGCTGACGCATACAGCGGATTATCAGTACTTCTGGTTGCAGACCCTGCTAAATGACAACTTTGATATGGAGGATAGCAGGGGAGAATATGAGATGGAGGATGATTACCTCAGGCATTTCGCCCCGTACTACGACGGCAGCGTTTATCTCGTCCTCTATAGCGCGAACCTTGAAAAGGACGATATATCCGGGGCGACTATAGAGTCAGCTATTGACTACACTTATCACTATGATCCGGAGACCGGCGAAATTGGCTATGAAGAGGTGGATTATGGCATTGCGAGCGAACTCAAGTCTGTAACGCCTCTCGGAAATATCGGTAAGCTTCAGCGTTTCCTACTTAAATTCGAGCTGGACGACGAGAGTTACAGACTGATCGTAGATGAAGGCGCTTACAACTTTACTGCGACAGTCGACTTCGCGGATGGGACGGGTCTGGCTTCACATACCGGAGAACTTTACGCGGAAGACTTGTATGAGGAAGAAATAGGCTATTATGCGCTTGATTTCACAGACATAGACGAACTCAAGCTCAAGGTGATTCCGCAGTTCGACGGCGAGCTTTCGGAAGAGATCGAGGTCGAAATTTACAGAGAGTTGGACTGGGAGAACTATGAAGATGAAGATTTGGAACTGACAGGCTATCTGTCGGACGGCGTTTACATTGTGGATATCCCAGAAAATACATTACTATTCGGCAGCTACAATTATTGGTACGAATGGGGAAATTGGATGGAGATAGAGATATGGGACGGGCTTGAGCACGAAGGTTATCAAGTGATTTATGCCGAAGATGTGTTTCGCATCTCATTCCCTGACTACGCTGCGATTGACAGGCTGAAGCGCAACTACGGTTACTATGGTCGTGAAATGTTCTCGACTGATGTACTTCCGGCGGATATTGACGGGAAGTACATGTTGCTTGGTCACTATCCGCACGAAGGCATTATGGCGGATGAAGAATGGTACTATGAGTCGGGGCGGCGGAATGCGGGTTTCTCTTACAAAGGGACGCGTTCGTTCTCAATCGCCGACGCTGATTTAGCGCCTGTGAGCGGAGTGAGCATTACGCAGGACAGCTCAAAGCCCCACGGCGCCGAGGGCGACTATTTTGTGATAAACGCAGAGGAAAGCCTTGTCAGCGGTGAGACATATTACCTGATGTACGGCGGCTTTCCGCTATTCAAGCTGCCGCTGGAGGGCAGCCACGAGGATGATGGATACTGGTATGAATATAATTTACAGAACGGATATGTTTTCGTTCCAGACGTGATCCGTGAGTCGGAAGAGCTTGCATTTTCCGTAAGACCTCACAGCGGATTGACTGCGGATGAGTTTTCCATAAGTCTGGAGGGTCTAATTCCGGGATCCGAAAGCTATACCTATGCTGTGAGTGACGGCGGCCTGCTGGCTTCGCCAAGCTCCGAGCGGATCGAATTCCGCGTGAACGGAGAAATCCCGCAGGGTGTTTACCGGATCCATTATCTGAGGGATTCTGTTCCTTATGACCCGTGGGTTTATGAGAGGGATGACATACCGCCGGTAATAATGAGCCTCGCTGCGGACGACGGAGATTATTACTACGAAGACGAACCGGAGTTGCAAAGTTATCTGCTTGTCCGTCCTGCGCCGCAGACGCTTACCATAGCCGACGCGGGATTCGACAGTGACGGCGCGTTCTACCTCAAGGGCTTTTCGCCAAGCGCTTCGATTGCCGATTTAGGCTTCGACGTCGATATCTATGAGAAGACATTATTGTTTATAAGCGGGGCGCCCATAGCATCCGCTGCGCTTTCAGGCGTCACAGCGGACAGTGACGGAAGCTTCGTCGGTAAAACGTCCATAGACGCTCTCGGACTGGATAAGGCTGGCGTATATTATATCACCGTCTCTGACAGGAATACGGGCGTACACCTGTACGGCGGAATGGCGACGCTGGATGCGAGTCTCTTGGGAGACAGGGATGCGTTCACCCTCTCGGGGTCGGTTATGATCAACGACGCTCCCGCCGCAGGCGCGCGAGTAGAGCTTTGGCGCGGCGATGAAAAAGTCAGAGAGACTAATGTGATCAGCGGATTTTTCAGCTTCGCGGAGCTTGCGAATGGGACTTACACCGTGAAGGTTCCGGCAGGTACATCCTGGCGCGAGTATTCGGAGGCGATCGATGTTTCAGGCGACACGAATCTGCAGATCGTGCTGAGTCCCGCTTCGGATTCGTCTACGGTCAGCGGAAGGGTGACACTGTCGGGAGAAGCGCTCGCAGGCTACACTGTGAGGGTTTATACGAATGATAGCGCCGCAAGGCTCGTGGCAAGGGCGCTTACGGACGCGGACGGTGCATTCGCCTTCACACTGCCCGATGGCGGGTATACACTGAAGGGCGCTGCGACAGCGGACTATTATGAATATACAGGCGATATTTCCGTCAGCGGGGCGGACATAGAACTGCCTGATATTGCATTGAAGGCTAAATCCCAGATTGCAGGTACAGTTAGCTTAAACGGAGAGGCCAAGAGCGGCGTATACGTATACGCATGGGGTCGTAACACGGCTTCCGCAGTGTCGGACGCCGAGGGTAAATATGTGCTGAAAGGGCTGGAAGCTTCCGAAGTATACACAGTAAGCGTGGATAGCGCTGATTACAGAGCGAGCGCGTCAGTGACCACCGTCGATGGCGGCGTCGCGGTATGCGATCTCACCCTGGAGGAGCTGGTTAAACTATCAGGTACGGTTACGCTGAATGGGCTTCCCGTGCAGGATGTGTTACTGACTTTGAGCGGAGAAGCAGCTTATCACTATGCTTATACGGACAGAAACAGCGTGTACAGGTTTAACTCCTTGACAAAGGGCGACTATGTCATAGAAACGAGCGCTACATTTGAGCACGAAGCGTACAGCGCTTCCGTAGATCTGAATACAGCGCCCGGCGAGACCGCGATTGTGCGGGACATCGCGCTTACGGCGCCTACGCTCTACAAGGTGAGTTTCAATTACAGCTCAAGGAGTGCAGACATTCCTCTGAGCTTAACGGTCTATCGCTCATATCCATATCTGGGAAGGGTGGTTGACGGCGACGAGACCTCGCTTCCGGCGGGTGCTTATGAATACAGCGGTTACTATGGAGGCACGTGGTTCGGCGGGAGTTTCTTGATAACGAATGCCGATATCAGCCTTGATATCGCGCTTCCGGCGGTATGCGTCGTAACAGGTCTTGTAGAAGACAGTGAAGGAAATCCGGCGGCGGGCGCGGCAGTTGACGTCGCGAACGCGAGCGGGGGCATTATAGCCGACGGTCGCACAAACAACGATGGCGAATACCGCATCATAGTGAAGTATACCGGCAGTATAACGGTGAACGCGCGTCACGCCGAAAAAGGTTATGGCTCAGCGAGCGCTGTCATAGCCGCGCCCTCCGGGTCTGTGGATACGATAATTCTCAAGACGAATTCGCTGGAGATCTTGGCCAAAGACGCTGAAACGGGCGCAGCGCTGAGCGGCGTAAAGGTGTATGTAGGCGGTTACGGAGCGCCTGTCACAAATGCTGAAGGCAGGGCGGTTCTGAACAATATTCCGAGCGGAGAGAAATCGTACAGCGCATCGCGTTCGAACTATATAAACGCGAGCGGTTCTGTCACTGTTCCCGGTGAGGGGGCAGGTCAGTTAGAATTCAGTTTGCGTCCAGATTACGACAGATTGTTCACATTAAGCCTCGGAGCTTCGAACTCGGAGATCGCCGTGAGCGGGTATGTGGATCTGCTTCCCAAGCTGACCTATTCCGGTTCAGTTGTTGATTCCGGGGTGGTCGTCGTCGAGCTGCCAAGCGGATTTAGCGCGCTTGCGGATAATCCATACGCGGGAGCCGGTTACGCGGTGAGCGTGACGCCGGGGAGCGCCGTGACGCTTCCTGCTTTACGCGTGACCGTTGACAACACCGTGGCGAGCCTTTCTGAACTGACTGTAAGAGCGTATTACAGAAGCGATAGGGTGACTAAAAGCGCCAACGTGACGCTCACCGTGGTGAACTCTTCCCTGAACGCACCGGAAATAGTTAGAGCAAACACGGATTTCAGGGTATACGGTACGGCTATGACAGGCAGCGTGGTCGCAATAAAGAACGGCGACGCAGTGCTTGCCACCGCCGCGGTATCAAGCAGGTACTTCAGCGCGACATTAAACCTTCCGGCAGGCGAATACGATCTATACGCAGAGGCGGTTAAAGGCGATATGAGCGCGGTGTCGGATATTGTTACCGTTATCGTAAACGAGTCCGCGGCGGCTGTTCCCTATATTTCGGATATAGATATAACAGAGGGATATCTATATGGGAAGCCTGTAGTAAATCCCGTATACGGCTTCCCGACTTTCAGCACATGGGTGCTCCCAAGCGCCGCACACGGAGGCGAGTACAGAGGCATCTATAATATAGTGGGGACATTCATCCTCACTAACGCTGAAGGATTCAGCATCAAGAACATCGTCTTTGCGGGTTCGGAGGTAATGCCGGTCGCACAGTCAGACGTAAGCGGTAAATACAAGTTTAACTTCCCTATAGGAACATGGGGAGGACTGGGCGTTAAGCCTATCATACTTACACTGACGAAGGACGGTAGGGAGTATCAGTTCACTATCGCCTTGGTGACGATCTTGATCGACCCTTCGGGTTATGTCTACGACGCAGTCACAAACGAGCGCATTGAGGGCGCTGAAGTTACACTTGAGATCAAGGTTGGCGATACTTGGATACAGTGGTCTGATCCGGACGATCTTCAAGCGAATCCGATGCTTACCGATGAGGAGGGCAGATATGGATGGGGCGTACCGGAGGAAGGGGACTACCGGGTTCGTGTGACCGCCGCCGATTATGCCGATGCGATAGCGAACAAGGCGGACGGCGGGTATGACGATGCGAGTCAGGGCATACCGGTTCCGCCCGTACAGACGGAAGTCAATGTCGCACTGGCGTATCAGGGCGCGCCAACGGCGAAGGCCGAGTTTGCAGACGGAGAACTCGTCATACAGTTCTCACGTCCTATGTACAGCGAGGCGACGGCGAATAATCTTACCGTAACGGCAGGCGATAATCCGGTAGACGGAGCGTTTAGCGTTTCTGACGACGAAAAGGTATTCAACTTTGTTCCGGTTGAAGCGTTTGATGAGGACGCCGTTTTAGGTGTGGCGATAGTGCCGTCGACACAGTCTAAAGATAATGTCGCCTTCGGCGAAGACAGTATAGCAGTCACGGACGGCGATGATCCGGGCGACGAAGAACCGCCGGCGCCGGTGCAGGGCGATTTCAGCCTTGAACTCAATAAGGCGATAAAGACTGTTAGGGTCACAGGCGAGGGTTACGCCCCGAATCAGGTCATTACACTGACTTCGGCGTATAACAGAGAACCCTCCGGAGACGACTATGATTACAGAGGGCAGGTCACGGCCGACGCAGAAGGGAATGTGAATGCTACGCTCCCCGCGGATGTCACCGATAGCTTGCCATGGCTCGGAGGACACATGTATTATGTGTCACTGGGAGGAAAGATCGGGTCGGCGCCGATATATACAACAGTTGTCAAGGCGCACACATCGGCTCGGATTAGCCTGAAAGCCAGAGCGAGCTTACAGCTCATCTACACGATAGACGGCGTGGAATTCAGCTTTGAATCCACCAATTCGGCAATCGTTAAGGTGGATGAGAACGGTTTGATCACAGGCGTAAGAGGCGGCATGGCGGCAGTGAGCCTGAAAGCGACGGACGGCAGCGGCCTTACCTCGTCGGTTATGGTCACTGTGTCTATGTAGAACCGATTAGTATGAAGAAGTGTAGGTATGCAGAAGCATACATATACAGAAGCATCAATAGCTAGAATTATTTTAATACCTGAGTTCAATATAAGCTAGACGGGGATCGGCGGTGTTAAACCGCCGATCCCCGTTTGATCTATAAGCCTTTCACATAGTTGATCTTTGCGACATTTATTTCATCTTGATCTGCTCCTGTTCAACCGCTACCTGTGGCGGCTTTTTATTGGCACAAAACTATCCGGCCATATCTGCTTTTAACTCCGACCTCCAATTCTCGAGGCGCTGGCAGGGCGGAAACGGGCACTCTACGTTACGCCCCATTGTGATAACAACATCAATGGGCAGGATTGCGATAATCTGCGTTCCGTTATAAAGGGTTTTTCAGGATTGGAACAAAATCGTTGACAACCCCGTTTATTCATAGTAAAATATTATCTACCAATTTATGCATGCGAACGGAGATGGAACATATGGATACTTACGATCTGCTTGCTAAGCTAGTTCGCTCTAGCTTAGAGTTTGATAAAAAAAACGTGGAAGCCACAGCTCTAATGATTGTAAATAAGATTAAGAAGGAGCGGCCAGAGACCGCCGCTGAGATAACAAAAGCTTTATCATATTCTGGATATGAAAGTTCGACGGCGCGCTCTTTAGATATGTCGCCTCTGCCTGTTGATAGGGAAACCCGATATTCACTTGTAAAATTATCGGAGCCAGTTGAGATTCCGGATCCAATACTTGATGAATACGTCCGTAGACAGTTGGATGACTTTATTAAAGAACGAGAAATGATAACCAAATTTTTGGATGAAGATATCATACCTCCTAATAGCGTACTTCTCAGCGGCGCTCCGGGTGTAGGAAAAACGTATATAGCTCGATGGATTTCATACAAACTTAACTTGCCCCTAGTTACACTTGATTTAGCATCTTCAATATCCAGTTTTTTAGGAAGGTCAGGGCAAAATATCAGAAGCATATTTGAATATGCTATAAATCAAAACGCCGTTTTGTTTCTTGATGAGCTGGATTCTATTGCAAAACGGCGAGATGATTCAAGTGATTTAGGAGAACTAAAACGTTTAGTCAATGTTCTGCTGAAAGAACTTGAATCGTGTCCGAGTACCTGTGTTGTTATAGGTGCTACAAATCATCCCGAATTGCTTGATAAGGCAATATGGAGAAGATTCGACCGTTCCTTAACAATACCAATGCCAGAAGAAAACGCGAGAATGCAATTATTACAAAGGCATTTAGGTAAGTTAAACCAAGCAGCCAAGAAAACCACGGTAGAATATCTATCACGCAATGCCAAAAATATAAACGCAGCTGATATTTGCAAAATGTGCGAACATATAAAACGACAAACGTTAATTAACTCTGATCAGAGTGTTGATTTATTGGCGCTAGCAGAATTGTTTAAGGTGAGTCAGTTGGAGACTAGAGAAGAGAAAATTTTAATTTGTAAACAGCTCAAGAAAGAATTTCCAAAGTTATCTCAACGAGAGATATCTCAAATCACACAAATACCATTAACATCTGTTTCAAGATATCTAGCAAAAGGAATGGAGGAATAATATGGCTGGGAATAAGTATCCAATTATCGCGCATGGCGAGCTCTACATTGAACCTATAACAAAAAAAGGCGGCGGAGGCGTCAAGAAGATACCTCATGAGTATGCAGCCGCCAAGCAGAAAATAATTGCTGATATTGATAGAATATTTGATGTTATACAAGAAAAACGCGAGATATTTCTTGAAGAAAAGATTGTATGCGTTCGCATGGAGCCGAAATTTGAAGCAAAGTCATATGTTCCTACTCAACTCTTAACAGATGAAAGTATGAGTATTGTGGGTGGCAGAAAATACACTTTTGTTGATGATACGCTCGAAGAGCAGACAGCTAAGCTCTATTTCATAAAAACAGATAACAATGGCATACGAAAAATTAAGGAAACATTATCGATCGGCGTGAAAGATAATGTCGATGCGTGGTGCGACCAAGTAGGTTCTATTCACTCAATGGATCTTTTACTGCTTTTCTCGCCTAAAATTAATGCGGTTAAGGGTATGGTTAATATATCGTGGACAATCGCAAGCATTGTCGCTCCATATGTAAATGATCCTGACGCCTATACAAATAATTGCATAGAAGATGTGTTCATCCCACATGATATGACTTTTAATTTCTATAAAAAGGATAGAAGGACAAAGAAAATTGTCAGCACTAAAAAATTGAACCTATTTAAACCTGACGATGTTATAAAAGCAAAAGCACTGATAGATGAAGGGTATTATAGATCAGACTTTCCGGCCAGCCATCCGACAAAGCATTCTTGGGATGAATCGGAGTTGAGGGCAACAGATTTCAAATGGGATACTGTGATTAAAAAAATGCAGCGTATGAGGGGTTCTTCATTGCTTAACCCAGCTTTGACGTTACATGCCATAGATCGAAATGGGTTTGATGCAAAGCACATTCAATATTATGCTGCAATTACTATTGAAGCACCTAAGTACGTTGGCAGCCTTTATGATACAATTCTGCAAACGTATCAAAACCTGACTCCAATTGAGATAAGGAATGTTAATCGCATTATGGTTGATTATAAATCTGATTATGACCGAGCAGATTAACCGTTTGATAAGAAACATGGCTAAGGTCGAAAACGCTCTCAAAGGAATGTTCCGCGAAAAGGAGCATGAACTTGAACAAAACAAAAAGCGCGAAGAAGAATTGCTCCTGTCGTCCATATCATGCTAATATGGAAATCAGCATAAATGCAGATATCAGAATATTCCATCAACAGAAAACGGTATTATTGTATTTAAAGTTACATAATTAGACAAAATAATACAAGAATAATTTTCTGGTTTAGCATTGACTTTACTGTGTTTAAAGGGTATTCTAGCAATGTGCAATTTAGTGAGGTGTTTATGGATTTCAAATTTGACAAGTTATTTTACAACGCCAAGATTTACACTATGAACAAACCGGGTGAAACAGCAGAGGCTATTGTTGTTCACGACGGCAAGATTGTTTTCGCGGGTTCTAACGCAGACGCAGCGTTATATCCGGTTGCGGAAACGGAGGATCTTGGGGGCAGGGTCGGTTTGCCGGGCATTTCGGACACGCACATCCACTTGCTCGCGGACTGCAACAATAAGGACTTTGTCGTATTGAACAAAGCGGGAAGCGTTGACGAGCTTGTTGCAACGATGCGCTCGCGTGACGACGGCGGGAAGAACTGGCTTATCGGATGCGATTTGACCATGTCGGATCTCGCGGAGAACCGCTACCCTCTCAGGCACGAGTTAGATAGAGTCTCTTCTGAACGACCGGTCGCCATTCTCAGTCATTGTTTGCATGTGATCATGGTGAACAGCAAAGCCATAGCGATGGCGGGGTTGACTAAAGAAAACACGGCGGGGGACAGCACTCTTACATTCTACGAGGATGGAACCCCTGACGGCGTTGTCAGAGAAGAGGCTTATACCAAACATTTCATCGCGGTTTTAGGGGACACCCTGGCAGGCGAGGAATGCAGAAAAGAAATCATCAGAAAGCATATCGGCGCGTATTCACGCCAAGGTTACACAACATTACACGCAATTTCATCCTATGATATAGACCCGCCATACGAATACTTCGATCAGTATTATGAGCTGGAACGGGAAGGTATCCTGCCTGTGCGAGTGATAATAAACTCCGCTCATTTTCCCGACGCCCTTAACTGCGTGACGGGATTCGGCACGGATATGGTTAAAGCGGGCGCGAAGAAGATCTATCTGGATGGCTCTTTCGGCGGACTCACAGCAGGCATGAGAGAAGCGTATTCTGACGCTCCGGGGGAAAAGGGAAGTATTTTCTTTACGAGAGAAGAATTGGCGGGACTGTTACGTGAAGCTTACGATCACGGAATGGAAGCTTCTGTACATGTTATCGGGGATGCCGCTATGGACAGGCTCTTAGACGCCGCCGAGGACGTGTACCCGATCAGTGACGACCCGATCAGTTACGAAGCTTGCCCCGAGAAGCGGCTTGCCGCCGCAGGCGCGCGCCGGCTTCGCGTCATACACGCGTCTCTCGCGGATTCGGGTCAGATAGACAGACTGAAACGGCTGCCGATAATACTAGACATGCAACCGAATTTCATACATTCCGACAGCAGTTTCGCGCCGGAACGTTTGGGTGAGCGCATGAAGAACTTCATGCCGCTGCGTTCATATATTGACGCAGGTATTTTACTGACAGGAGGTTCCGACGCGCCGGTCGATCCGCCGCTGCCATTTCTCGGCATGGAGTGCGCGGTCACACGAAGGAGCATAGACGGTTTCCCGGTTGAGGGGCTGGCGCCTGAACAGGCGATCAGCGTCTATGAAGCAGTGAGCATGTACACCAGAAACGCTGCCTACTGTTCGAGCGAAGAACACCTGAAAGGGACTGTTTCAGCCGGGAAGTACGCGGACTTTATCCTGATAGACAGGGATATATTCGAGATAGAAACGACGGAGATACATAATACACATGTATTGAAAACCGTGGTGGGCGGCAGGACTCGCTGGGAGGCGTAGACGGCTTGCAGCACGGGCGCGGCCTGCGCCGTAGACGCTTGCAGTACGGGCGCGGTCTGAGCCGTAGACGGCATGCGAACCTTGCAGCGCAAGCGCGGCTTGCGCCGTAGAGGAACAAGATGGGATTCGGGTTAAGCGGCTATATGTACAGTTGCAAAAGGAGAGGAGAAAATCGATCATGATCATAGACCATGCGCTGCAAGAACGCATTGAAGCATTGATGCGTGATTTTGTCCGGATTTATACGCCTACAGGAACGAGCGGCGAGAGGGACGCGGAACGCTTTTATTTGGACTTGTTCGCATCGATGAATTATTTCAGCAAGCGCAGTGAGCTTGCCGGTTTGTATGAAATACCAGGCGACTGCCTGAACCGTTCGATCCCTTGGTGTCTGGTTAAGGGTTCGGGCGGCGATACCGTAGTACTGCTGCATCACTATGATGTGGTAGACACGGATGATTACAGGAATTTACGGGATCTGGCGACGGAACCCGACGCTCTCGCAAGCGCATTTCGCGAGGAACGTATATCCGTCGATGATGAAACCGCGCGGGATTTAGAGAGCGGAGAATGGATCTTCGGCAGAGGTACAGCAGATATGAAAGGCGGTGCTGCGATTCAGGCTGCGCTGCTTGAACGCTACGCTGAGGCGGCGGATGCGGGTAAGCTGCAAGGCAACCTCCTGCTGATCGGCGTACCCGATGAGGAGAATATCTCGGCGGGCGGCAGAGCCGCCCCGGCGCTGCTAAAAAAACTCAAAGACGAGCATGCTCTACGCTATGTACTGGCCATGAACGCCGAACCGAACGAACGCGTCGGCGCTTCCGGCGGACTAGGGCTGTTTATCGGCTCTATAGGCAAGATCATGCCATTGATCTACGTGCGAGGCAAGCTCTCGCACGCCGGCATGGTTTACGACGGTCTCAATCCCATCAAGGTGCTGTCGAAGATCGTAGATAAGCTCGATATCGTACCGGAGCTGATCGACGGGACTGACGGCATCATTTCTCCGGCGCCGACATTCCTGTATATGAAGGATACGAAGAACATATATGACGTATCCTTGCCCGGAGCGGCAAGCGGCTACATGAACGTCATGTTTTTACGAAAGTCGGTCGGTGAGATCATGGAACTCGTCCGCGAGCGCTGCACGGCGGCCTTCGGGGAAGCGATCGCCGATGTGCAACAGAGTTTCGACGCCTATAGCGCAGCCTGCGGGAATGCGTCTCGTGAGCTGCCTTGGAAGGCAAACGTGAAACTCTACTCGCAGCTGCGTGATGAAGCCGTACGGGATTCCGGAGATGAATTCGAACGGAGCTTCGCCGAGTTGATCGGGGATATCAAGGGAAGGGTTGCGGCCGGAGAGATGACCTTGGTCGAGGCTTCGCACGCAATCATAGAACACACGCTGCTTTACGTGCGCGATGTATCGCCTACAGTTGTAATCGCTTTGACGCCGCCATACTACCCCGTAGTGAGTAATGCTATGCTGGGTGAGACGGCGCAAGCAGTAGACGGCCTGTGCGATGAGATCATAGCGCGCGCCAAGAGTGAATTCGGCGCCGAATATATAAGGTATCACATCATAGGGATGTCAGACTTGAGCTATTTCATGCAAAATCCCTCAAGCAGCGACAACGCTTACATAAGTGACAACATGCTGCTCTGGAAAGACATCTACAACATCCCGTTTGACGCCTTGGACGACATCTCCATGCCTGTTTTAAACATCGGCCCGCTCGGAAAGGATATACACGAATACACGGAACGCGTGCTTAAGGAGGATCTCCTGAGGCGCAGCCCCGATTTGATGGCGTTTGCGATCGAGAGGATTCTGAATATAGCAAAGGAGGTTTGATTTTAATGGAAGCTATTATTACGGCAATAACTGATTTTATATGGGGATTACCCCTTATCGGCCTTGTGCTGTGTGTAGGCTTGCTGCTCAGCATAGGCTCAGGTTTCTTTCAATTCAGGCATTTCGGACATATTATGAAGAATACCTTCGGACTTATGTTGAACCGTGACAAGAACGAAGAAAAAGGGCTTTTGAAGCCTTTCCAGGCGGCGAGCGCCGCTGTTGGCAGCGCTGTGGGCGTCGGCAACGTCGGGGGCGTGGCCACCGCTATAGCCGTCGGAGGTCCCGGCGCCGTGTTCTGGCTCTGGGTGTGCGCTCTTATAGGCATGATGACCAAATTGGTCGAGGTTACATTGGCCGTACACTATAGGAATACCGATTCGGACGGTAATCCCTATGGAGGCCCCACATATTACATGGAAAAGGGTCTCGGCGAAGAAAAGGGATTTAAAATCTGGGGCATACCGGCTGTTGTATTCGGCGGCGGCATTTTCGCTACCTTCTTCTTCTCCGTGCAGAATTACACGGTTTCGGAAGCAGTCGCGTCTACATTCGGCATCAACATGATCGTCGTGTCCGCCGCTTTCTGCGCCCTGGCTATGGGCGTCGTACTCGGCGGCATCGCGCGCCTCGGCAAGATCGCCGAAAAGTTGGTTCCGTTCATGTGCATATTCTATGTCGTGGGCGGGCTTTTTGTTATATTCAAGGATGTCGAGAACCTGCCGCACACATTCCAACTGATCTTCGGGTCGGCCTTTAAGGGCACGGCGGCTGTAGGCGGCTTCGCGGGCGCGGCTTTCGCGCAGGCGATGCAGAACGGCGTGGCGCGGTCTGTATACAGTAATGAGGCCGGTTGGGGTACATCACCCATGTTGCATTCCACCGCCAAGACGACGCATCCCGTCAAGCAGGGCTTGTGGGGCAGCTTCGAGGTATTTGTAGACACGATGATCGTCTGCACCATCACCGCTCTCGCGATTGTAAACACGGGCATGTGGCAGTCAGGTCTCGACGGAGCGGAACTCACGCTTGAAGCCTTCGAACTCAACTTGGGATTCGCCGGCCGCTGTGTCGTGGCGATAAGCATATTCCTGTTCGGCGTGACGACGGAGATCGGTTGGTACGCCTACTACGAGATATTGTTGCGGCATCTGCTGCGCAAGCGGCCTAAGGTCAAGGACAATATACTCAAGGTGTTCCGCGTGGTATTCGCGTTCCCATCCATGCTGATCACTATATTTGCGGTCGTATACGGCATGCCGAGCGGTCTTATTTGGTCTATCGCCGACATTGTCACGGGGGTTCCGACCTTCGTGAATCTCTTGGTCGTATTGTTCCTAGCTCCGCGATTCTTCGCGCTGCTGCGCGACTACAAGGCGAGGCATATGGGCATCGGCGCCATAGATCCCAGCCTGCGCCTGTTCTATGAGGATAAAAATACTTTGTAATAGTATGTTTCAGATTCCGCCCAATTATTTTGGGCGGAATCTAGATTGAAAATAGTATAACAATTGAGCGGCGTCGTTCGTTTCAGAAAAGGGGGATGAGAACATGAAAACGGCTCTTGAGGGATTGAAGATATTGGATTTTACTACCCTGCTTCCGGGTCCTTTCGCCACAATGAATCTGGCGGATATGGGCGCGGAGGTGCTGCGGGTAAGCACAAATACACGGACAGACCTTGTAGATTCCATGCCGCCGTTGATCGACGCGGCGGGGCGGTCGGGCGCCTCTGTCGCGGATCAGGAGGCATACGGCACAGCCGCCGTCGAGAGTTCGGCGATGCCGTCGTCGGGTGAGCGGGGGAATTACTCCGCTGCCGCCGCGCAGCTCGGACGCAACAAACGCTCTATCCTGCTGAATCTGCGCGAGGCAGAGGCCGCGGAGATTGTGAAAAAGCTGATCATGGAGTACGACGTCGTGATAGAGCAGTTCCGCCCCGGCGTCATGGATAAACTGGGCATAGGCTACGAAACGCTGTCGGTCATTAATCCGCGCCTGATCTATTGCTCCTTGACCGGCTACGGTCACGGCAACTCTATGTCGGATCGCGCGGGGCATGATATAAACTACCTGTCTTTGAGCGGCCTTTCCGCGTACTCAGGAAGAAGAACCGAGGGACCGAGTCTCATGGGGATGCAGATCGCCGATGTGGCTTCGGGTTCCGCCAACGTGGTCATAGCCGTGCTGGCTGCCGTGATTCACCGCGCCGGATGCGGACGCGGACAGTTTCTGGACATATCCATGACTGACGGCGCCATAGCCTTTAACGCCATGTGGGGCGCGGGATACCTTGTTTCCGGAGAAGCGCCGGAGCGGGAAGGTACGCTTTTAAACGGAGGGACCTTGTATGATTACTATGAGACAAAGGACGGCAGGTATGTAAGCTTCGGAGGATTGGAACCAAAGTTTTGGGAGGCCTTTTGCCGCGTGCTCGGGCACGAAGAATGGATCCCGCTGACTGTCTCGGCGGGCGCAGAAATAAAAGCGGAAGCGAGACGTATTCTGAAAACCAGAGAACTCGCCCACTGGATCGAGGCGTTTAAGGGCGCCGACGCCTGCTTCGAACCTGTTCTGGAACTGGACGAAGCGCTGAACAGCCGGCTTGCGGTCGAACGTGAAATGGTGGTCGATGTGCCGGCGGGTGACGGACGCATAATCAAACAGATAGGCAGCCCCTACAAGTTTTCAGAAAGCCCGGTGAGGTTTACGCATATCGGAAGACCGCCGTCCATAGAAGAAACGGCGGCCGTACTGAATGAACTCGGTTATTCACATGGGGAAATAGAACGATTGTCAAAGAACGGCGTACTGCGGTAAACGCTGACGGGTATAGCTGTCCGACTCGGATTTATAAATTAGAAATTACAACCATTTTTGTATTTTTTATGTTTCCGATTTTTGCTAACCAAATTCACAAAGCGCCTGCGGGCGCAGGCCGCCTATAACAACTTAAGATCCAATGCGTTGCGGATCACATCCGCAACATTATCCGCGCCCAGCTTGGCGTATATGGTGTTGAGCACCAGCTTTACTGTATTTACCGACAGATCATGACCGGCGGCCATCTCGGAACGCGTGAGGCCATGATACAGGTCGTACAGGATCTCCATCTCACGGGGAGAGAGCCGCACAGAATTGTCGATGTTATTCGCCTTATTGTATTCGGATACGATATAGGAGACCCGCTTAGCGTAGGTGGCGGATTTGCGGTTGATCATCTCAAGCCATTCACGTGGGATGTCACATTCGACATCGCGCATGGCGGCGGCCGTCAGCGTGCGCATATCCTTGCCGAACTCAATAAACGGTGTGACGAGTCCGTTCGACAATGCCATATCATAGGCTTCGCGCAGAGCGTAAATGGCCGCGGCTCTATCCTTTGTGTGATATTCGCAGACAGCTTCCATAACCTTTATCTCAAGATTTTCAAGCAGTATGGCGTCTCGCCCTCGAACAGAATTGATAAATGAGAGAAGCTCATGGTATTGTTTATCCGTGTAATGCAACCTCATCCTGACGCAATTGCTGAAGTCAGAGTTGAAGCAGTTCGATGTAAAGGAAAAGCTTTCTTTCATCCAGCCGGCGGCAAGGGCGGTTTGCCCGATGAGGGCATAGTACCAAGCGGACACGATGTCGAAGGTGATGAAGCGGTCAAGATATTCCCGCATTTCAAGCTGCTCGCCGAGCCTCCGCAGCGTCTCTTGAACCTTATCGAAGTCGCCTTGCGCCGCCGCACTGCGCAGGAGATAGAAAAGCGCCCTGTTCCGTATGTCGTGCTGCCCGCGCGTCTCGGCCTTGTGCGCCGCCTGCATGAAGAACTTACCGGCATTTTTCAGATCATTCTTATAAAACAGCAGTTCGCCCTGAGCCAGATCGTCGAGCCCGTACATGAATCCGTTTAGTACGCTCATAGCATAGGGGACGGCGCGGGAAAGCGCCGCGATGTATTCTTCCATGGCGCCCTGCCTTGTCGTTCCGACCTTCGAAGCCCACGCGTCGATGCTTATGCTGGTGACGGAACCGGATTCATCATAGGGACTCAGCTCATAATACCGATAAGCCTTCTCCATTGGGACATCAAATTCACAGTCGCCGGTAAGCGGCAGCATGAGATAATTCGTAATGCCCAGCGCAGTGTAAGCGCCGCACAAGACTTGATTGTTGAAGTCCGAAGGAGGAAGGGCGGAATACTTGGCTATGCGGGATTGCAGCTCGTTTACGGCGTCTTCATAACGGCCTATGCTCAGCAGCAAACGCGCGTGCTGCAGGTGATACGGCACGATGTTTTCCAATAATTCCGCAGGACCCCTGCTGTAAATGTCCAGAACATATACCGCCTGTTCATAGGGCACCTGAATAGGAAAGTTATATACAATATTTATTATAGCCTTGTAGTTGCCGGCCTTTTCATAGTATGAAACCGCCTCCATTTTATAGTCGTTTTCGTCACACCACTGCGCCGCCTTGGAATAGATGAGTTTCTTCTCGCTCTCGCTGAGCAGATCCTGCTTCTGACGGAGATAATCAAGAAAAAGGCGGTGAATGATGTAGGTGTGAAGATAGATATCATAATGTATCATGGAGTTTATCTTGCCCATCTCACCGATAATGCGCTCATCATCCGCAAGTATAGAGACAAGGCTTGTTGAGAACTTATCTATCAGCGACAATCCGATCAGAAAGCGTCTGAGTCTTTCTGAGACCACAGAGAACACTTCCTCATCTATCATCTGAAAGATATTAAGCTTCATGGCGGTGCGGGCGTTACGCTCATTCGCCGGATCTTTTTTGAGTGAAAGCCCGATTAAACTGAGTGCAAACGGCCAACCTTCCGTGTCGTTGTAAATATTAGCCAAACTCTCCGCTGACAGATCCACATCAAGCAGGCGGAAATATTGAGCCGTCTCATCCTCAGTGAAGCGAAGATCGGCTTCATTTATATTAGCCAGAAGACCCTTCGACAAGAGGCCGACCATGCCTATAGTGGGATCCGCCCGGCTGATGATTATCAAACTTATATTCGGAAAAGGCGACTGTATAACGCGTTTGAAGAAGCGCAGGATATCAGGATCTTCAATGACGTGGAAGTCGTCGAAGACAAAAATATGCTTACGTTCGGCGTCTAATTCCTCTTCAGGAATAGAAAGAACTTTGGCATATAGTTCATCCGTATCAGGGAAGCCCACATCGCGCATGCGCGATGCTATTTTGGGATTATAATCGCCTGCCGTGCGGGCAAGGCCATCCCAAAAACGCGCGCTGTCATTATCTCTGGGAGAAAGCTGCATCCACATCGCGGGCACGCCGGAGGTCTGCAGGAATGAATAAACAGCCTGGGTCTTGCCGCATCCCAGACCGGCGGATACTGTGACATATGGGTGCTTGACGGCCTCTTCGATCAGCGTGTCCACACGCGGTCGCGTCAGATAAGCGCGATCCTCCAAAAATGTTGGAAGCGCCCTGTGAAATATATTGGTTTTCATTGCGTCCATCTCTAAACATACCCCTCCAACAATTTTAATGCATTTTGACCTTCCGGCTGTAAACGACGCCTTGGGCGCCGCCAATCTTGTCAGAACCAAGATTGACCGAAGAGGAATAAAACTGAAAATTATTGGAAAAATTACACTACCCCTTGAATTATACTTATCGTTGTACCTATAGTATACACTATGCTGATATAAAAAGCAATACCAATATGGGCGTAATTTGTGATTTTTTTGTAGAAAAATAGTACGTATTATGCGATACAAAAAAACAAAATAGGACATATGTTGGGAAATTATTAATTATTTTCAGGATATATCACGCGATTCTAATAGTGATTATTATTGTATTACAAGGGCAATTCCGATGCATGTTATACTTGAATGTTGCAATCTATATATTGTCCTTGCAATTGGCGGCAGTCATTCGCCCATTCGTGTGAACCGCATAAGCTGTTCTCCCTACAACGCGAAACTGGGAGAAAAACGGTCGTTTTGCCATATGTCAGGCGCTGTAAGCCCCATCCAAACCCTAAATTTGTTCAATCGCTCATTTAATAATCTGTGGAATTGAGATGAAAGAGCAATGGCCAGTTGAACGAGTTGCTGCAAGGCGAGCCGAAGTTGCAAGTATAAGTACGGCGATAAGGCGGCAGCTGTGTAAGAAAGGAGGATAAAATGTCAATACGTGTAAAAGTGTTCCTGGTAATCGCCGGCATCGTGGTTTTGATCACTGCGGCAAATATGGGAATGGGTATGCTTTTCACGCAAGATCGCCTTTTGGAGACGGTGGAAAGCGACATGACAGCAGTTGTGAGCATTGCCGATGAACTGGTTACGAGCAGATTGAATCTGCTCAAGGCTGATGCGGAGTCGGCGGCACAGAAAATAATCAACGCAGGTTCCAATAAGTTGCGAGCCGCTATGGAAGAGCAGATCAAGGCTAATGAGACATATTTGGCTTTTACGGTTTTTGAGAAGGATAGGATTGTCGCTTCATATGGAAGCGCGCCCGCGCCGCATTCTATGTTGGGTACTGAAAATATGGATAAGGCTTTCGAGGGTGAATCTAACATCACTTCAACACGCAGGGACAAGATCACGCGGCAGTTGGTGAGCTATATCTGCGTGCCTATGGGGGAGCGGGTCTTGACGGTCACGGTATCTGGATTGATTTTCAGCGACTTTTTAAGGGGTTTCAGAATTTGGGAAACCGGAAACATCTTCATGCTTGATTCAGAGGGCGTGATGATTTCAAATTATCGAAGGGAGATGGTGCTGAGGCGTGATAACTACATAGAAATAGCCGAGACGGATCCGTCCGCTAAAACCATGGGTGATTTTTACGCGATAATGATCAAAGGAGGCAAGGGATCCGGTGTATATGAGTACCAGGGTGTCGAACGCCTGTGTGTTTACACTGAGGTTACGGGGTCGAAAAACGGCTGGATTCTGGGAGTCGCGGCGCCGCTCAAGGAAAGCCCGGCTGCGGATGTTCAGGAAGGGTTGACGATAGCGGCAGCTTTCTTCCTATGGCTCGGCATTGTTGGAGCATTGGTGTTCTCACGAACGCTGGCAAAACCATTCCATCAGATCCAGGAGCAGAATGTCCACCTCACGGAATTGGGCGAGATCGCCAAGAGCGCTTCAGAGGCTAAGAGCAGGTTCCTTGCGAACATGAGTCATGAGATGCGCACGCCTCTCAATGCCGTCGTGGGACTGTCGGAACTGATGCTGGATACGGACGGAACAAGAGAAGAGACGAATGATGGTCTGCGGAAGATACACAACGCGGGTATGACTCTTCTCAATATTGTGAACGACATCCTTGATATTTCGAAGATCGAGTCAGGGAAGTTGGAACTCATGTCTGTGGAGTATGATGTTCCCAGTTTGATCAATGATACGATCACTTTGAACATAATGCGCATAGGCGATAAACCCATTGAATTCAAAATTCATATTGATGAGAGTATGCCGAGCAGACTGTACGGCGATGAACTGCGCCTGAAGCAGATATTCAATAACCTGATCAGCAATGCCCTTAAATACACCAGGGCGGGGCGTGTGGACTGGTATGTGTCTTGCAAAAGGGACGGAGACGATGTGTGGTTCACCACTAGGGTGGAGGATACAGGTATCGGCATAAAGGAAGAAGATCTTAAGAAGCTGTTTTCTGATTATAATCAGGTGGATACGAAGTCGAACCGGAAGATAGAAGGAACCGGACTCGGACTCTCTGTAACAAAGATGTTGGTTACGCTTATGGACGGAGAGATCAAGGTGGAGAGTGAATACGGCAAGGGGAGTGTATTCACCGCGCGCGTCCGGCAGAAATTTGTCACAGATGAGACTATCGGGGGGGATGTGGTCAAGAACCTGATGCAATTCCACTATTCGGATAGTAAGCTGAGCAATAACGCTAAGCTTGTGCGTATACAAATCCCCTACGCGAAGGTTCTGGTGGTTGACGATGTGCGGACAAATCTGGACGTCGCCAAGGGCATGCTAAAGCCCTACGGCATGCAGGTCGACTGCGCCGAGAGCGGCAGGCAGGCTATAGATATGATAAAGGAGGAAAATGTAAAATATAACGCAATTTTCATGGATCACATGATGCCGGAGATCGACGGAATAGAGGCCGCGCGGATCATACGCGAGGAGATCGGCACTGAATACGCGAAGACAATACCGATAATAGCGCTCACAGCGAACGCGATAATCGGTAACGAGAAGATGTTCATTGATCATGGTTTCCAGGCTTTTATATCCAAGCCTATAGACATCATGCAACTTGATCTGGTTGTTCGGCAATGGGTCAGGGATAAGGCCCTGGAAAAACAGCTGGGCATCAGCCACGTGGAGGAAAAATCAGGGGAGCCCGCTATGGGCGCCTTCGCGGAGGACTTATCGCCGAGTGTGGAAATCCCACAGATCGAAGGAATAGATGTAGAGAAATGCATCGCGAGGTTTGGCGGCGATGTTGAAACAGCGATGCAAGTGCTGTGTTCATATGCGGTGAATACTCTTCCGCTGCTTAAAGCGGCCGGCGTGCCGGAGGAAGGCAGACTGGCGGAGTACGCGGTGATCGTGCACGGAATCAAGGGCAGCAGCCGCGGCGTGTGCGCCGATGTTACAGGGGACATGGCGGAAGCGCTTGAACATGCGGCGAAAGCCGGCGATATGGCCTTTGTGATGATGAATAACGGCAGGTTCATAGCGGATACTGAGAAATTCATCAAACGTTTGCAGGATGCACTGGATCTTGCGGCGAGCGGAAAGGTCAAACCGGTGAAGGACGCGCCCGATGCCGGACTGTTAAGGAAGCTTGCAGATTGCTGCGGAGATTATGACATGGATGGTGTAGACGAAGCTATGGCGGAACTTGAAAGCTATGATTACCAGAATCAGGGGGATCTGGTTGAGTGGCTCAGAGGCATGGTAGACGCTATGGAATTCGTAGAGGTCCAGAAGAGGCTCTTGGCGGAAGATTCAACAGAAGAAAGGGGTTGTATAAATATTGCGTAATGCGGTGTACGAGTGCAGACGCGCGTAAACGTTATAGGCAAGATAGGTAGCCGGCCTAAAGAGCCAAAAAATAAATACACGGGGGTGATTGGGATGAATGCACGACAAAAGATAATTTTAGTTGACGATAATATGTCAAACCTTACAATAGGGAAGAACATGCTGAAGACTTTTTATGAAGTCTACCCGGTACCGTCTGCGGCGAAGCTTTTTGAATGCCTTGAAAGGTTTATTCCGGATCTCATTTTGCTGGATATAGAGATGCCGGAAGTGGATGGATATGAAGCTATAAAGCGTCTAAAGAGTACGCCTGAGTACGCGGATGTGCCGGTGATATTCGTTACCGCGAAAAACGATGAGGGAAGCGAGCTGAAGGGGCTTAACCTGGGAGCGATCGACTATGTGTCGAAGCCGTTTTCCGCGCCGCTGCTGCTGAAACGCATAGAGACTCATCTGCTGTTAGCTTTGCAGAAAAAGGAACTCAAGCGGCGCAATGACAGCCTCCAAGCGACTGTTTCCATCAAGACACAACAAATTATAAGCCTGGAGAACGCGGTTCTGAACATTGTGGCGGAACTCGTGGAATTCAGAGACAGCGTCACGGGGGGGCATGTGACGAGAACTCAGAGATACTTGGGATGTCTGATAGATAAGCTTTTAGAAGAGAATATATATACGAATGATGTTTTGGATTGGGATGTTGATTTTCTTCTTCCGTCCGCTCAGTTGCACGATGTAGGCAAGATCGCTATAAGCGACGTGATTTTAAATAAGCCGGGGAAACTGACGCCGGAAGAATTCGAGAAGATAAAGACACATGTTACGATAGGGGTTGATGCCATAGAAAGAATAGAAGAGAATACAGAAGAGCACGCGTTTCTGCGTCACGCCAAGATCATTGCGGGGACTCACCATGAAAAATGGGACGGGAGTGGTTATCCTTTGGGTCTCAGCGGCGATAATATACCACTGGAGGGGCGGCTCATGGCTATAGCCGACGTGTATGACGCGCTTATATCGGAGCGCCCGTACAAGCCGCCGCTCAGCATAAGTCAAGCTGAAGAAATAATGGAAGAAGGAAGAGGGTCGCATTTTGACCCCGCATTGATCGACATATTCCATAAGGTGTCGGGTCAGTTCGCCAATATCGTGAATATCCACAAGGACGGTTTGCCGTTGATCGCCCGTGCGGGTAAGCAGAACGAGCAGGTGGCCTTTGCCTAATGGACTAACAGGCAGCGGCCTTTGCCTAATGGACTAACAGGCAGCGGACGGTCGTCCGCCCGGCGAAGACCGGGATTATATGACGGCCGCAGCTCAAGAAAGCGCGCCAAGTCTCTTCGCGAGACTGTATGATATACGCTATATATAAGAAAAGCCGATCGTAAGCCACTGCTAAGCAGTTATACGATCGGCTTTTCTGTGATGGGTGGAGTTCAACGGCGTTCCTGCGCCGTGACCGCCGCTTGGTTTGAGCCTCAGCCGGGGGCTTTAGGCCTCCGCGAGGGCTTTCCCGAGAGCTTTGCACTCCGCTAGAGCGTCGTCGTCGGGTTCTTCGTTGGCGATGAAGCCGTCGGAGATCAGTTCGGCGCCCTTTCCCTTGCAGCGCTCGTTCCAGCTTCTCATCCATTCGCCGTCTCCCCAACCGTAAGAGCCGAACAAAGCTATGGGTTTCCCGCCTATGCTGTTTTCCAGTTCGGTATAAAAAGGCTCAAATGAGTCCTCTTCCAATACTTCATCACCCATAGACGGACATCCGAGAGCGAGACGGTCATAAGCCGCCGCGTCAGCCGCGCTTATAGCGTCAACCGCAAAGAGTTCGGCCTCTGCGCCCGCGTCCTTAAGCCCTTCAAGCACGGCGTTAGCCATCTTTTCCGTGTTACCGGTTCCGCTCCAATAAATTACTGCTACCTTACTCATTTTGACAATTCCCTCCTTATAGATCAATAAATTTTGCTTTTTCAACATGATTTAGGGCAGGGAAACTGCCCTAAATAGGTTAGTTAGAGCTAACTATTTAAAATTAACATGAATTGGAGGGAATGTCAAGAACGAAAAGACGTTTCCTGAAAAATTTTCAAGCATTCGTTATATTCATCACGCAAATGCTTGAATTATTTCAAGAGTTGTGGTATACTCTCAGCTTACCGGATAATCGCCTATGTTGCCGTACAAAGTGTTGAACTTGATTTGTACGGCGGCGTGAAGGTCAATTACGCGAAAATTTAAGGCGTGGAAGTCACGTAAGGCGATGGCAGGCCGCTTGTGAAGGTGGATTTCGCTGACTGCCATACATTAACGGGAGGGATTGGCAGTTATGAAAGTCGGAAAAGAAAGCGAGAAACTTGAATTCAAAAAAACAACCGGCGAGTTAGATGCGGCTGTCGTATCCATGGCGGCTATACTCAACAAACACGGTGGCGGTGAACTGTATTTTGGTGTACACAACGACGGTACACCGCTTGGGATGGATATATCTGACAAAACATTGCGCGATGTCAGTCAAAAGGTCGGGAATTCATTAGAACCACGGATTTACCCTGAAATCAATGAAGTATATATTGATGGAAAATCTTGCATTCATGTAGTATTCTCCGGAGACAAAGCCCCATACCTTGCTTTTGGGCGAGCGTATATCCGTGTTGCGGATGAGGATCGTCAAATGTCAGCGGCGGAACTTGAAAAATTCATCTTGCAGAAGAACGCAGGTCGTGATACTTGGGACAGTGAATGGTCAAATAAGACTGTTTCTGATGTAGATGAAGCGCTTATTCAAACATACCTGATAAAAGCGAAGCAGATAGGCAGGATTGATTTTTCTTACACAGACAAGGAAACTGCTTTACAGCGATTAGATGTTTCGGATGGCAATGCAATATCTAACGCTGCGTGTGCGCTATTTGTGGGAATTCCGTTGGTTGATCTTCAGATGGCCGTATTCGCTACCGACAAGAAACTGACGTTCCTTGACATCAACAGGACTAGTGGGAATGTGCTGCAGCTCATAGAAACGGCAGTTCAGTATGTAAAAGAGAAAATGAATTGGCGGGTAGTCTTGGACGGTTCGGTTCAACGAAAGGAAATACCAGATGTACCGGTTGATGCCATCCGGGAAGCCATAACGAACTCATTTTGCCATAGGGACTACCGCAACACTTCGCAGAACAACGAGGTCGCAGTCTACAAAGACAGGATTGAGATATATAATCCCGGGTCGTTTCCCGAAGGAATGTCCCCGGAGGATTTCATAGAAGGGCGTGGTACATCGGTCAAGAGAAACCCGAACATAGCGCGGCTCATGTATTACTCCAAAGATATCGAGAGTTTTGGTACGGGGCTTCAACGTATGGCTGAAGCCTGCGAAGAAGCAAACGTAAAGGTTGAGTTCAGAACCAGCAAGCTGGGCTTTGCTGTTATCTTCTATCGCAAGAAAAACCATACGAATAAAAGCGGCAATATTGTAGATTTAACTGATCATGTCACTAATCATGTCACTGATCATGTCACTGATCATGTCACTGATCATGTCACTGATCATGTCACTGATCCTGTCACTGATCATGTCACTGATCATGTCACTCTATCGAGTGATTTGGGTGACGCCGAAATGTATATACTTCAAAGCATATTGGAAAACCCTGGCATAAGCAGAGAAGAATTGGCTGTGCAAGTTTCAAAGACAACACGTACCATTCAACGTTATTTAAATAACTTGAAAAATAAAAATGTGATACGGCGGATAGGTTCAAGTAAATCAGGCTATTGGGAGATAGTGAAAGCTGATGGAAAAGAGCCGCGTCTATAAACATAAGACCTTTTGACTTGATGAGCGACATGAGTCCGGACGACGGATATCCTCTATCAAAGCGGTCAATACACACGTCATTTTCTGCCTTTATCACCGCCGGGAGGCTTAGCGTCAGACTGCGGCACAGCTTTCGTTTCATTTGCAGCTTTCGCCTCACGTGTAGCCTTCGCCTCATTTGCAGCTTTCGTCTCACTTGCGGCTTTCGCCTCACTTGTAGCTTTCGTCGCGGCCTTCGTCTCACTTGCAGCTTTCGTCGCGGCTTTCGCCTCACTTGTAGCTTTCGCTTCACTTGCGGCTTTCGTCTCGCTTTCCGACACGGCCTTAGCTTCAGCCGTCGCTTTGACGACGCTGGAGGACTTGACGACAGCATCCAACATGGCTTTGGCTTCGGGCGGCACGAAGCCGCTGAGATTGCCAATGCCGGCCTCCGCCTTCATTTGCTTCTTGCGTTGGTACATCATGGCGTCCGCCTGGGAAAAGATCTTATTGTAATCATCATTTACAGAGTTCATTATAGCATAGCCCCATGAAATGCCGGGCGAACCGAATTCTTTGTCATTTATAGCCGCGCACCGGGAATCAACCCTTTTTATGAAATCCTGAGCGGATTTATCACTTCCCTTGGGAACCAGCAGGACTATTTCGTCGCCGCCTATTCTCGCGGCGAAAGAAACTTCGGGCGCTTCTTCCTGCACCAGCGTCGCGACGGTCATGAGCAAACGGTCTCCACAGAGATGCCCTATAGCGTCATTCATCTGTTTCAGGCCGTTTACGTCTCCAACGATTAATGTGAGCGGCATATTAGCCTCATCTATCATGTTAGGAGCTATGCTCATATAAGCGTTCCTGTTGTACATCTCGGTCAGTTGGTCGAACATCGCGATTTCTTCGAGATAACGCAACACAGAATAGAGTTTTGTCACCTCGCTGATCTCGACCAGATATCCGAACAAACGTCCTTTGTGGCGTATCTCATGGTTTACAAACTGATAGTGCCGTTCAGAACCGTCAAACGTAGTTGTAATGATATTGGCGTCGTGGGGGGAGACAATGCCGCTGCCCTCACGGATGATCTGTTCGCGGTATTTTTCGATGGGTTGTTTGTACTGGGGAAGGGGAAGCGGCGCAAATCCGTCTTCAGCCTTCTTGTTCCAGTCGAGTATGCGGCCTTTTAAACTGACCGTAAGCACTATAGTTGACAGGTTGCCGAAAACAAACTCCCTAGACGTAACGATAACATTAGAAGAGTTTGCGATCTGAAACGCCGAGAAGAAGCGCTCAAGAGCGAAGACGATGGCGAATATCTCAAGCATCAGCGCCAAGTTCGGCGAAACAAGGAGAGCCGAGCACTTCGCGGCTGCAATGAAACTGACGGCGATGATCATGTAATGCGTCGAACGCCTCATGTGGCGCGGCATTTGATAAAAAACATTGAAGCACAGCAGATAGCACCGAGCCGTTATAATGATGAGATATCCGCCGCTTATGATCTGTTCAAGGGAAAAATTATAGTCTGTAAATATAAAAGTATAAGGGGTTGGATCGAAGATTCGGAATATCATATCCGCGGCCAGAACAACGGGGATGATAAAGTAGCGAATCACGGTGAAATGGGTTATCGGCTTATATGACACCTGACTCCATATATGCAGACAAACAAGTCCAGGTATAAAAGAATGCGCGGCGTATTCCATTACGCGGGCGAATTCAAGATAAGCGCCGTCAACCTTGAAATACAACCTGAGAAGCAGCGACAATGCCCATAAAAATACGGGGATGCAGAGGAGTATGAAATTAGAACTTTCCCAGCTGCGATATTTTTTATATACGAACGCGAGAATCGCGTATATAGCGGAAGCGAATACCAAAACAGCCAAAAAAAGCGACTGCGCCGGCGCCCCGTCCGCTATCTGCGACGATAATAGGCGTGTAGCTTGTGTAATCATTTCGTTCATTTGCGGAGAACCTCACATACCTCTTAGTAGAGCAATATTTGACTTGATAAATTATATCATTAGTAATACCATAAAAGCAAGTAGAAATTGAATGATCTGAAAAAATGATGAATAATTATCATGGGTGTATACAAGACAAGCCTGAAGCGGTAATGACTAATGAAATCGCCCAAGTATTTCAACAACAGGCGCTAATGCCATGGAAAAATTCAACTGGATAATGCTGTAAAGCAATCCATAATGAAGCTGTGCGAGTTGTTATTTTAGCCGGCATAGCAAAGCAAGCATTGAAATCCGGAGTAAGTTAATACGGATTGATAAGGAAGGGCATGCATATCGGGGATAAATATGACTTGGCGGGCGGAATTTCTATGAAGATAAAGAAAAATAAGTATATAGATAATAAAGTGGATTTGTGATATAATAATCGCGGAAGACACGACGAATATGTTGCATTTGGAGACCGCGTTTTTGTCGATCGGGAACAATGCGGCGGCGCGTTTAGATGCGGCGCTGCGTTGCCGGCCATATTATACCGATGAGAATCACGCGGCAGTGTGGAGTGTATTATGAAACTTGGGTACGAACTGACAATCGAGCAGACGCAAAAACTGATAATGACGCCCGAATTGATTCAAGCGATCCAGATACTGCAATTTAATACTCAAGAACTTGATGCGTATGTGGAAGAACAATTACTGACAAATCCCATTCTGGAGGTGGATTTGCAAGAGAACGGCGGGGCGAAGAATGACAAACACGAGGACGCGGACTACGATTTTGACGGTTCAAAGGACGGTGAAGCGCAGGAGTTCTCAAGAGGGAAGAAGGACGACGATTTTGATTGGTCGGAATACTTGAGAGAGCGTGAATTTGACGATATCAGTTACCGCCAGTGGGAATACCAAAAGGGGACAAGCGATTATACTTACGAACAGTATGTGTCCTCTGAGATCGGTCTTACGGAACATCTGCTATTTCAGCTTCAGTTCACAGATTTAAAGAGAAGTTGTAAGCAGGTAGGGAAGTACGTCATAGAGTCCCTCGATCAGAACGGTTATATGACTCAGACTGTGGATGAAATCGCCAGTCATCTGGGGATCAAAACGGAAAGGGTAGAAGAGGTTGTAAAGACCATTCAAGGCTTTGAACCGTCAGGCGTAGGCGCCGGCGATATCAAGGAGTGTCTGCTCATCCAACTGGAACAGTTGGGGATAAAGACGCCGCGGATGGAGAGGATCATTTCAGAACATATTGACGATCTGGCCTGTAACAGGCTTTCGAATATAGCGAAATCTATGGGACTTCCGGTAAAGGAGATACAGAAGATCGCGGATATAATAAAAACCCTTGAACCTAAACCGGGACGGCAGTTCAGCTCATCCGCCGAGACGAAATATATAGTCCCCGACGTTACCGTTGAGAAGATTGACGGCGAATATATAGTCACGGTAAACGAGAGCAGTTCACCCAAATTGACCGTGAGTTCATATTACCAGAGAATGCTTCATGACGCGGATAAAGAGTCAAATATATCGAAATTCCTGACAGGCAGATTGAATTCCGCCCTTTGGCTGATAAAAAGTATAGAACAACGTCGTCAGACTATTTACAACGTGGTAAGCGCTGTGGTAAAATACCAGAGGAATTTCTTTGATAATGGTCCAAAATATCTTAAAACTTTAACATTAAAGCAGATTGCGGACGAGATCGGAATTCATGAGTCTACAGTGAGCCGTTCTATAAACGGAAAGTATCTTCAAAGCCCGAGGGGAGTCTATGAGATAAAATATTTCTTTACAAGCGGCGTGAACTCAGACAGCGGCGAGGGCATATCATCCGAGAGCATCAAGACATTCATAAAAGAGATCGTGGGTAGGGAAGAATCTTCAGCGCCGTTTTCAGACCATGTGATAGTGGAAATGCTTGCGGAGAAGGGGATAGAGATATCGCGCCGTACCGTGGCGAAATACAGGGATGAAATGCATCTGCCATCATCTTCGAAAAGGAAGAGATATTAGCATGGTAACAATAGAGATTGTTATTATTTTAACAATCTTCATCTAGGGGATTTTTAGAAGTCCCCCTAATACTAATAATCGGATCGCGCGGATAGTGCGCGAGGAAGGAGAACGTAATGAGCATCAAAGTAGGTATCAATGGTTTTGGCAGAATCGGCAGGAACGCGTTTAAAGCCGCGCTGGCAAAGGGCACGGATTTTGAGATAGTCGCGGTGAATGATGTGACCGATCCGCAAACGCTTGCACACTTGTTGAAGTATGACAGCTGCTTCGGGAAGTTTGATGGGGAAGTCGAGGCCAGGGAAAGCGCAATCGTCGTAAACGGGAAAGAGATAAAGATAACAGCGATTCGCAATCCCGCAGAGCTTCCTTGGACGGAACTCGGCGTCGAGGTAGTGCTTGAGTCGACGGGGCTGTTCACGAAGAAGGCCGATGCGGAAAAACACATGCAGGCGGGCGCAAAGAAGGTGGTCATCTCCGCCCCTGCTACAGATGAAGACATTACAGTGGTCATGGGCGTGAACGAAGACAAGTACGATCCCGCCGTTCACCATGTTATTTCAAACGCTTCGTGCACAACCAACTGTCTTGCCCCCGTTGCCAAGGTTATAGACAATGAGTTCGGAGTGGTGAAAGGACTTATGACGACGATTCACTCATATACAAACGATCAGAGGATTCTCGATCTGCCGCATAAGGATCTGCGCAGAGCAAGAGCGGGCGCCTTATCTATGATACCGACGACGACAGGCGCCGCCAAGGCCGTAGCTCTCGTCTTACCGCAGCTTAAGGGCAAGCTCAACGGATTCTCCATGCGCGTGCCGACTCCGGCGGTTTCGGTGGTTGATGTGGTATTTGAACTGAATAAGACAGCGACAAAGGAAACTGTGAACGAAGCTCTGAAAAAGGCCTCTGAAAATGAACTTGCGGGCATTCTTGGATACAGCGATGAACCGCTCGTTTCTATAGATTATAAGGGCGACGAGAGATCCTCCATCGTCGACGCGCTGTCCACCATGGCGATAGGCGACAATATGATCAAGGTTATATCTTGGTATGACAATGAATGGGGCTATTCTAACAGGGCAATCGATCTCATCAGCTATATTATAAAGAAGGGTCTGTAGATATGAAAATGACCGTTAAAGATATCGACGTAAAGGGTAAACGGGTCATAGTGCGTTGTGATTTCAACGTTCCTATTGACGAGTCGGGAAGGATAACGGACGAGACGCGGGTGATCGGCTCGCTGCCAACCATACGGTATCTCGTGGAACAGGGCGCGAAGACCATTCTCATGTCTCACATGGGAAGGCCGGATGGCGCCCCCGATATGAAGTACACGCTGCAGCCGGTAGCGGATAGTCTTTCGGCGCATTTGGGGCAGAAGGCGGTATTCGTAAGTTCGCCTACGGTGGTTGACGAGGCGGTTCGCGCCGCAGCCGAGCGGCTTGAGGGCGGTCAGGTAATGCTGCTTGAGAATCTTCGCTTCCGCAAGGAAGAGACGAAGAATGGCGAGGAATTTTCCAAGGAGTTGGCTTCACTGGCGGAGATCTATGTAAACGACGCCTTCGGCACGGCTCATAGAGCGCACGCTTCTACAGCGGGCATCGCGGCTTTTCTGCCGGCGGTATCAGGCTTTCTCATTGAAAAAGAGGTAAAATTTCTCGGAGAGGCGGTAGAGAACCCCGCGCGTCCTTTACTTGCCATTCTGGGAGGAGCCAAGGTTAAGGATAAAATACCCGTCATAGAGAATCTCATCGGCAAGGTTGACGCGCTCATCATAGGCGGGGGAATGGCTTATACATTCTTCAAGGCTATGGGCTATGAAATAGGGCTGTCTATACTCGACGAGGATAGCGTAGGCCTTGCGAATTCGCTGGCTGACGCGGCAAGAGCCAAGGGCGTGGAGTTCATACTCCCTGTGGACGTTAAGGCCGCGCTTGCCTTTGACAATGACGCCGAAGCCGGGTATTGCGACGCGGATAAGATACCCGCGGATCGAATGGGTCTTGATATAGGACCGAAGAGCATAGAACTGTTCACATCCGTCATAAAGAAAGCGAAAACGATCATATGGAACGGACCTATGGGCGTCTTCGAAAAGCCGAATTTCGCCGCAGGCACGCTGGCTGTAGCACAGGCTATGGCGGCGTCGGACGCGGTGACGATCATCGGCGGCGGCGACTCGGCGGCGGCTGTGGAGCAGTTCGGACTCGGCGAGAAGATGTCGCATATTTCAACCGGCGGCGGCGCGTCGCTGGAGTTTCTGGAAGGCAGAACGCTGCCCGGAATCGCCGTCATAAAGGATAAATAGGAGAAGCCATGCGTAGAAAATTTATTGCGGGAAATTGGAAGATGTTCAAGACAAGCGCCGAAGCGGCTGCGTTTGCGGAAGAGCTCAAAAAGCTCTACAAGAATACGGAGCTTGATGCGGCTATTTGCGCGCCTTTTACCCAGCTTGCAGTATTGAAGGCGGCCTTCGCCGGAACCGGGATCAAGCTCGGCGCGCAGAATGTCCACTTCGAGGAACAAGGCGCCTTCACCGGGGAGATTTCACCGGCCATGCTCACGGAGATAGGAGTGGATTACACCATCGTCGGTCATTCGGAGCGGCGGGAGTATTTCGGAGAGACGGACGAAACGGTAAACAAGAAGCTGCACAAGCTTTTTGAGCATGGAATCACGCCCATTCTCTGCGTCGGCGAGAAACTTGAGCATAGAGAAGCCGGCAAGGAATATGAGATAGTACAGGGACAGCTCGAAAAGGATCTCAAGGGACTCAATGCCGCGCAAGTCGCCGGATTGGTGATCGCTTACGAACCGATATGGGCTATAGGAACGGGACGCACCGCGACTCCTGCTCAGGCGGAAGAGATATGCGGATTCATACGCAAGACGGTGGCTGCACTGTACGACGGGGAAACGGCTGAACAGCTGCGGATCCAATACGGCGGCAGCGTTAAGCCCGATAATATTTCCGATATACTGGGCAGAAACGATGTGGACGGCGCCTTGGTAGGAGGAGCGAGCCTTGTCGCAACGGATTTCATAAAGTTAATCGGATGAAAGGTGAGTAAACTATGCGAATAGAAGATATAATCGCGAGAGAAGTACTTGATTCAAGAGGAAATCCCACTGTTGAGGTGGAGGTGATTCTTGAGAGCGGAACCAGAGGCAGGGCGATAGTGCCCTCCGGCGCTTCTACGGGAGCGCATGAAGCCGTGGAGCTTCGTGACGGAGATAAGAGCAGATATCTCGGCAAGGGCGTATTGACTGCGGTCAACAACGTGAACTTGACTATTGCGGAAGAACTGATAGGCGAGGATGTGCTGGATCAGACGGGCATAGACAGGCTGTTGATAGAGCTTGATGGCACGCCGAATAAGGAAAAACTGGGTGCTAACGCTATACTGGGCGTATCGCTGGCAGTGGCGCACGCAGCCGCGAATGAGCTGGACATACCGCTTTACAGATATATAGGCGGCGTGAACGGCAAGACATTGCCTACGCCGATGATGAACATCCTCAACGGCGGTGAACATGCCGACAATTCCGTTGATATTCAGGAGTTCATGGTAATGCCGGTGGGCGCGAAGAACTTTCATGAAGCCCTGAGGATGGGCGCCGAGGTGTTTCACAGCCTGAAGGCCGTTCTCAAGGGAAGAGGGCTTAACACGGCAGTGGGTGATGAAGGCGGTTTCGCTCCTAACTTAGAGACGAACGAAGACGCTATAAAGGTCATAATCGAGGCCATCGAAAAAGCCGGATATAAACCCGGCGACGATGTGAAGATCGCCCTCGACGTGGCTGCCACGGAGATGTATGACGCGGCAAAGAAGCTCTACAACTTCAAGGGCGAAAAGGTCACAAAGACAGCGGAAGAACTGGTTTCGTACTATGAAGCACTTACATCTAAATACCCGATAATCTCCATAGAAGACGGACTGTCCGAGGATGATTGGGACGGATGGAAGCTCTTGACGGACAGACTGGGAAGCAAGGTGCAGCTCGTGGGAGACGATCTCTTTGTGACGAACACCGCAAGGCTTTCGGACGGCATAAAGAAGGGCGTGGCTAACGCGATACTTGTGAAGGTCAATCAGATAGGCACGTTGACGGAAACCCTGGAGGCCATAGAAATGGCCAAGAAGGCGGGATATACAGCCATCGTTTCGCACCGTTCGGGCGAAACAGAGGACGTGACCATAGCCGACATCGTAGTCGCTACGAACGCGGGGCAGATTAAGACAGGCTCGCTTTCGAGGACGGATCGCATAGCGAAGTACAACCAGCTGTTGCGAATAGAAGAAGAACTAAGTAAGTCGGCGGTGTATGGGGGCGCGGAGGCGTTTTATAATCTGTCTGAGTAAGGTTACTACTCAAACGCCACGCCATCTTCGCCCATACCGGAACCTGGTGACGATTTCCGACTTCTCACGTACCTTTTAGTACGCTCCGATGCCGAAAATCGCCCCCAGAACCCGGTCTGAGCAAACCTGACGCGGCGCTTGAGTAGTTTCGGTTTAGTTTCGTTTAAGATTTTGTGGCGTAACTGATACTCATAAAATTAAAATGGCTATTGTAATAAGTGCGGTGATGTGGTAAAATCTACTTCGGTGATTTTGCCATATCACCGGTTATGTATGTTTTATATTTACTATGATGAATCTAGGAGGTGTAATTTGACAAACGAAGCCTTACGTATAACTTTGATGGTGTTTCTTTCCATTTCGAGTCTTGTATTGATAGCGAGCATATTGCTTCAGTCCGGTAACAGCGCGGGCTTGTCCGGTTCCATAGGCGGCGGCGCGGAACAGCTTTTCGGAAAGAAAAAAGGCCGCGGTTATGAAGCGATACTGAGCAAGATAACCACGGTTGGAGCGGTAGTATTCATATTGTGTTCGTTGGTATTGGTCGCAGTAGCCGGTTGAACGCCTGGCCGCCGTATAAAGTTTCGACCGCAGCGACTGACCTTTTACAAGGACTATGGCCGCAGCGATCGACATTTCACAAGGACTATGGCCGCAGCGACTGATTGTTCAACTGCATAAGGGTCTTGAACGCGAGCCGTTTTCAGTGCAGCCTTCGTGTATTCACGGATAAGGCTGGTTTTGAGTTTTCCGGAGTCACTGCACAGACGCCGCCTTCGAGTTCAGAAAGCCTCAGGAAATAATTGCTGAGGTTTTTATTGTTGAGCTTCTTAAATACCCGAGCCAGGGCGCCCGCCGTTTCTCCGGGCGCGTGGCCGCAGGCATAAAGCCTCTTGTAACACTGCGCCGCCATAGCGTGAAGCCCGTTTTTCTCGTAGATCTTTGCGGCGCCTTCCAGAGCGCCGAGGTATTCTGACTTTTGGGTAAGCTTGTCGTCCGAGGCCGCCTCTCTATTGAAATCCTCTGCGCTGATCTCAGACAGTCTCTTTTTATCACGCTTCCTCACATTATCAAAGACGATTCCGGTATTCACCACATCGTTCATATCAATATATTCGTTGAAGAGATAGATATTGTAGTCATACAAGCTGCGCGCCTCATCGGCAGTGCGGGCGTCTCCGGAATCGGCTATAGCAAGCAGTTGATTCAGGATATTCTGATCAGCGCCGTGTTTTTCAAGCCTGAACTTGATGCGCTCCAGCGCTTGTGATAAATCCCTTATATGCATCAGAGCCGCAAGAATCAGCTCATCATTCATATAACTGGGCTTGGTCTCATAAAAATATTCCGACAGCAGGACTTCTACGTGCATAGAGTTTTCTAAGTAGTATTTCGACTCCACAGCAAAGCAAACGTCCGGCTGGAATCTGAAAAGATGAAGAAAGCGAAGAGCCTTTGGAAGTCCTGCGATAAACGCGATCTGTGAATAATAATAATGCATAAGGGCAGGATTGAATAGTGAAATGGTTTTTATCATCTCATCCGACTGATAACAGCGCATGATCTCGCTTAGAGCCGGATTCAAGCAGGAAACGTATTTATCGTAAAGCGCGTCGTCTTCCGAACAAAAAATCGCCAAAAACGCCGTATCAGATATAAGATCGGTATCGCGCGCATCGTCCATGGACAGAGCCTTATCAATAGCCTCGCCGTAATTCCCGTTTAAAAGTAGCATCAGCAGGAAGTGGCGCTTAGAGGCCGTGTTAAGCTCAATCTGCTTTATCATAAAATACTTGAAAATCGTTTGATAGCCGTCATGCTGAAGCCCTTCCGCCAATGTGTGAGCCTTTATCGGGATAGAGCAGTCAAATAAGGCACTCAAGAAGATGATTATTTCAGACTCGGGCTGACCCTTCATGCATGAAAGCAGGATCGTAAAGGTATTCATATCGAAAATATCCGAGCAATTCAACCTATAGATGCAGTAGTCGAAAGCCTTTTCCAGCTTTCCGCGCTGCCAACAGATGTTCGCGGCCGTTGAGCTTATAGCGGCGTAAGCTCTTATAGCATCGCTGTTGACATTCGAGGCTTTAGGATCGAAGGAAAGGCATATCTTCTCAAAGCCGTCGAGGAAGACGTCATTTCTCATATCGAAGTTCATCTGATAGATCAGATCGACGCTGTCAGAACCGGCGTATTGGGGATAAAGCTTTTTCATCAGCAGCACAAGATTGTTGTATATGTCGGCGCGGCTGACCTTGTCGCGAATCGCCCCGGCAAGTTGCATACCCAGATAAAAGTAGGTCGTGGCTATGGCGATATAGGGCTTGAGGGCGGCGACGGATTTGGGATTCTTGTGAAGCCTCATGAAACTGTCAAAGGCGATATCGTAATGCCTTTCAGCCAGATGCTCCCTCATTATGTAAAAATCGGTAAGCGGTTTGTGGGCGCCATCCAGGTCTTCCTCTTCGATTTTTGCGGCGTCGTCAAGCAGAGCTATATTTCTCTGCGCCTTAGATTTGAGAATATTCTCGGAATAGCCGGAGTGGAATATACGGATCTCATTCAAATAAACGCTTTTCAGGTTCGAACCGTCCGGATGCGCAAGCTGTTCATGAACGGGATTTATGTATTTAATGTCGGGCGCCTGTTTAAAGGCGACAATGAGGGGCGCTTCGTTCATGACTACGCCGGTCGTGCCTTCAACGTCAACGATGAGACCGAAAACCGCCTCAATGCCGGGACGCGAAAGCGCACGTTCTATGGCGGCGCGTTCGGATCTGCCGAACGGCGGGTCAAACCACATGTCGGCGTCGGGGCACATGATGATGTCGCCGGAGGCGAGAGAAATGGCGTAGTTTCTCGCAGCGGAGAAATCGCCTATCCACTCAAAGCTCGCCACCACAGCGCCGAGTGCGCGTGCGGTTTCGACCGTATTGTCGGTAGAGCCGGTGTCAACGACGATCATCTCATCGACGGCGTCCCTATAACTTATGATAGAGCGTGCGATATTAAATTCTTCATTTTTGGTTATCCAACAAACCGATAATTTCATTACACATTCTCCCCCTTAGAATTTGATTACCTGTATTTTCCCCATATGTATAAATAAATTATAACACCAAAGCGGAATTTTGTCATGATTTCGAGTTAAATTTTACGAATTAATGCGGCTTTGACTGCCTGGCCTGTATTAGAAAAAATGATAACAAATCCTTTCAAAATCACAAAAACTGTTT
>JAISED010000045.1 GCA_031264295.1 Eubacteriales Family XIII. Incertae Sedis bacterium
TTTTTTAAAAGCACCTTTGTGGGGCTTTGTTAAGGTTACCCTTTTTTTGCCAACGATGTCAATTTAAGAATTTTAGAATTTCTTCACAAATTTATCTTGACTTTTCATAGCTGGTCTCCGTTAATTCTAATCCCAAGCATATTTGACGACAGAAAGGATTTGCTTATATAAGTAAGAATCTGCTACAAACGGGTCTTCTTAAACTCTGGTGTGAATTTTATTTTTGCCATTGCTGAACCTTCCCTATATTGTGTATAATTATACCATGTTCATTATGGTTTGCGAATTTTTTGTTTCGAATTTACTGTTCTATTATTTGAGGTATATCACCAGTCAAAAATATATTTGAAAACGCCATAAAGTCATGCTATAATGTGATTTAAATTGTTGATTTTTATCAGGAGCCTTCTAAAAAGCAAGATGTATAGGTTATTTTTTCACAACTCCTTAGGTTAACAAGCGGAGGCGTTTTATGCGTGAGCGTGATCTCTATTCGGTCGGAGAAGCGAGTAAGCTGTGCAAGGTCTCTAAAAAGGCGCTCAGATTTTATGACGAAATCGGCATCATTTCACCGGATGAGACGGGCAAGAACGATTACAGATACTATTCCAAGGATACTCTGATGGCTATACCCGTCATCAAATATTACAAGCAAATGGGCTTTAAGTTAGGTGAGATGCGGGATTTTATTAACGGTGGCAGCACCTATGCGCAGATACAACATTCCTTCAAAAGCAAGATCGTTGAACTGGATCGAGAGAGACTCAAGCTGGAAGAACAGTATACATCTGTAAGTGACTGGCTCGATCTGGTCATCGAAGCCAGCGTCATCATTGCGAGTCAGGCAACAGGGGTAAGCGTAAAGTACTTTGATATGACCGAATACCTCTTTTTTGAGCAGCCATACAACGCCAACCATAAGGACGCGATTATCAACATTGAGTTCACAAACTACGTCGATAGTCTAAGCAATGCCATAACAGGACCGGTCATCCGGCAGTTTGATTCATTTCGTGAGAAAATACGAGGCGTCTGCAGTACGCAGCGCATCTTGCAGAAGACGGTTTTTCCCTGCGCCCCGGCGCAGACGAAACGCTTCGGCGGCAATATCATGCTCTCCTGCTACCACATTGGGACACACGAGCGGATCAACGAAACCTACGGCAAGATGCTGCGCTGGTCGGAAAACCACGGTTATATCTGCGGTGAAAGCGCCGCGGAACGCTATGTGATCGACTACTGGACTACAGATGACGTCTCCCGCCACGTGACCGAGATCATCATCGATATATCCAAGGCGCCATAGAAAATATACTCTAATACTGAACTCAGTATTAGAAGTCCCCCTTAGTCGTCCGCGCCGAAACCTTGCCTTATAGGGGAAGCTGTTAGGCGCTATTTTTGTATAATCCGAGTTGCCTTCCCATGATTTTCCAAACATTTCGAATCCCTTTTCCTCCCATTTCGTTGAAAACGCAGAACATTCCGGCCATATAAAAAAGTCTAAAAAAATCATTTTTTCTTGTTGACATTCCGCTAAAGGGCAAGGTCTATAATTAAATTAAACGACAAGACCCACACCCTGCCTTTAGGCATAATGCGATTTTATACTTATTTTATACGCACCGGAAGGAGTTTTCTATGTCGGAATCATCAGTGTCAGTGGATCTGAATCCAAAAGCCTTGCAACTGAGGCAAAGTTTATCAAAAAGTTTTTTCAGAAAAGGGATTACCGTGGCCATTTTGTCCGGCATATGCTATGGGCTGTATTCGGCATTTCTAACTGCGGCAATGAGCAAGGGGATTTGGGCGGACTGGTACGGCGACAATCTCGCGGGACTTTCGGCGTTCGTCATTGTCTATATGCTGGGCGCCCTGGGAAGTGCCGTCAATGATACCTCAAGCGCTATCTGGTGCCTGCTCATCGCAGCCTCAAAGGGCAAGCTCGGCGACTTCTTTCGGAGTATCAAAACGAAACCCGGCGCGGTTATGATCGTCTGCGCCCTTTTCGGCGGGCCTATTGCCAGCACAGCATACGTGGTCGCTCTGCAGATGGCGGGTTCGATCGTCATCCCTATCACGGCGCTATGCCCCGCCATCGGCGCCATACTCGGCCGCATCCTCTTCAAGCAGGAACTGAATGGCCGCATGATCGTCGGCGTCATTGTCTGCGTCAGCGCGAGCATCCTCATCGGCAGCACCGGCATGGGCGGAGATGCACCCGACGGAATGCTGCTAGGTTGTCTGATCGCTCTCATCGCTGCTTTCGGCTGGGGCATAGAGGGCTGCATCGCGGGTTACGGGACGACACTCATAGATTTCGAGATCGGCATCACCATCCGGCAGACAACCTCGGGTCTCACGAACCTCATCATTCTGATTCCTTTGCTGAGCCTTATCGCAGGCGACATCAGCATTGCCCCGCAGATCATCATCGGCGCTGTAAGCAGCGCGCCCGCCATGCTTTTCTTCGCTATCAGCGGCTTTTTCGCCGTATACGCCTACAGTCTGTGGTATAAAGGCAACAGTATGTGCGGCGCCCCCCTTGGCATGGCCTGCAACGGCGCATACTCCTTCTGGGGTCCCTTCTTTTGCTGGCTGCTGCTCGGCGTGTTCATGGGGCAGGACGGTTGGATGCTGCAGCCCAAGGCATGGATCGCAGCTGTACTCATGTTTGTCGGCATATGTCTCATAGCGTTCAATCCCTTGGAGTTGTTTCGGAAAAAGGAGGCGGTACAAAATGTTGGCGCTTAATTTCGCGATATTAAAGCATTTCACAAAGGTCGATGAGGCCGACGCCGACAGTGTTATGGCGACATTGTCCGATAGATACAGCGGATTCCGAGCCTTTAAGAAAAAGGCGGTCATAGAAGCGCTTATGACCGCGTCAGAAAATGGTATTCTTGATGAAACGCGGTTTGAACTTGATGAAAACGAGGAACTTCGGGTCTATTACAAGGCCAATGAATACGGTCTCGACATGATTCGAAAATACATACAAGGAGATGTGTGAGATGAGGTATTATGGGGAAGAGGCTCTGGGTCTCATAGAGACTGTCGGCATGACGCCGGCATTAGAAGGCGCCGATAAGATGCTGAAGGCGGCGGATGTGGAATTGATCTCATACGAAAACATCGGTTCCACATTGGTAACGATCATGGTAAAGGGTGATGTGGCTGCTGTGAGAGCCGCCGTGAAGGCAGGCGCAGAGGCTGCCGCTGCTATCGGAAAGCTGACGGCGCAGAACGTTATGCCGCGGCCTATCCGTGCGGTAGGCGACATCGTTTCAGTCCACGATGCGGATGTTTATTGACAAGGCGGCAGGTTCAAGCGAACCGGGAGGCGGTAATAGAAATGAGTAACTATAATGCACTGGGTCTCATTGAAGTATTTGGTCTGGTCTTCGTCCTTGAAGCGGCGGACGCCATGATTAAGGCGGCGGAGGTGGAACTGATCGGATATGAAAATACCGCTTCGGGCTATATCTCGGTCTTAGTAAACGGCGACGTGAGCGCGTGCAATGCTGCGGTGCAGGCCGGCGTCAAGGCGGTGGAAGCTATGGGCGCGGAGGTGTATAGCTCCGTCGTCATCGCAAGACCACATCCGGATCTGAAAAAGATTACGGATCGTTATACATTGGATAAACTCCTTCCTTCTTATGACGCGGCTGCGGCAGGAACGGCAGCGGCAGGAACGGCGGCAGGAACGGCAGCGGCAGGAACAGCAGCGGCAGGTTCAGCAGCGCCCGAACACAAATCCGTAGAGACTACGGAAGCGAAGGCGGCGCCTGAGACAGGAGCAGAAACCACGGGGGCAGAACCCGAACGCAAAGATCCGGGTCGAAACGAGAAGAAATGAATATCATCGATAACGATCTCCTTTCGGTACAGGAAGCGAGAATATTGGCGGAAAACGCGCAGGCGGCGCAGAAGGTACTCTCATGGTCAGAGCAGGAACTGCTGGATGGGATTGTCGATAGTGTATTCTCGGCAATCCACCCGGAGATCGAGTCATTGGCGGATCTGGCCTTTGAGGAAACGGACTATGGCCGCGCCGAGGACAAGCGCATCAAAATACGTTTTATTTGTGAACGGCTTAAGGCTGCCATGGACGGAATGCGGTGCGTTGGCATACTTGGCTGCGATCGGGAGAAAAGACTCATGGATGTAGGTGTTCCTATCGGTCCCTTGGCAGCCTTCTGCCCTGTGACGAATCCGGTATCTACAACCATTTACAAGGCTCTCATCGCCATCAAATCGGGTAACGCCATCGTGTTTTCCCCTCATCCCAGGGCGAAAAACTGCATGACGAGGACGCTGGAGATCATTGTCAACACGGCTGAAAGCGCCGGTTTGCCGAAGGGCGGTGTATCATTCCTCAGCAATGTAACAGCTGCCGGTTCTGTTGAACTTATAAATCACGCGAATATAGCGCTGATCATCAACACAGGGGTTCCGGGTCTGTTTTCCGCCATAGCCGCCTCCGGTAAACATTCCATCATCGGCGGCATGGGGAACGGTCCCGCCTTTATTGAGCGAACGGCCGACATCCGCCGGGCGGTGAACGATATCGTCATGAGCAAGACATTCGACTACGGCGTCGTTTCTGCGGCAGAGCAATCCGTCGTTGTGGACAGTCCCATAGAAGCCGAAGTCAGGCGTGAGTTTGAACGTCGAGGGGCTTATTTTATGACGCCCGGTGAGTCTGAAGCTCTCGGCAGCCTGTTCTACGACGCGCGCGGACGCGCAAACCCCGGCGTGGTGGGGATCAGCGCGGAACGTCTCGCAAAGAAGGCGGGATTTATCGTCCCATACGGTGTGAAAGTGCTCATATCGGAGCAGGGTTATGTTTCGGGAGCGGCGCCGTATTCTAAAGAGAAGCTATGCCCTGTTCTGGCTTGGTATGTGGAAAGCGATTGGATGGGCGCTTGTGAAAAATGTATCGAACTCCTGTTGAGCGAACGTCAGGGTCATACGCTGGTCATACACTCAATGGATGAAGATGTGATACGACAGTTTGCGTTGAAAAAGCCTGTGGGACGGCTATTGGTCAACACTCCGGGCGTCTTCGGCGGCATGGGCGTTACGACAGAGCTTTTCCCGGCCATGACCCTTGGCGGCGCCTCAGCGAGAGCCGGGATTACCGCGGAAAATGTATCGCCTATGAATCTCGTTTACATTCGTAAGATCGGTTATGGCGTGAGAGATGTAGACTCGGTCGTCGCCCGCCTGTCGTCAGTCGATGCCGAAGACGCCGCCTCGATCGGCGCCCGCCTGTCATCAGGCGACGTCGGAGATACAGCTTCGGTCGGCGCACGCCTGTCATCCCCCGGCGCCGGTTTGTCGCCATCCGCTTCCTGGGATGCGGCGGCGGTCACAGCAAGCGTAAATAAATTCGACATGCCGCTCGGATACGGGAGTTCTTCAGAGCAGAACGAGATCTTGGCGGCGCTGAAGAAGATGGTCGGAACGGGCTGAGTATCACCGGAGAAGATGGCCGGAACGGGCTGAACGGCGCTGAAGCAGACGAACGGAACAGCCTTATGACATGGCCGGGCTGAGTATCACTTAAGAGACGACTGAAACAGGCCGAGGCGACGGGCGTCTTATGTTTATCATCGGTATCATCACGTTTGAAGGTTTATCGGGAAAAAATGTATTGTTTACCGATAAGCCCGCAACAAGTGGAGGTGGAGAAATTGGATATTCGTGAATTTTCAAACAAACTCGCAGAGGCGACGCGGCATATGTCCGTAGAAGAGAGGGAAGCGCTGAAGAAAGCGTTCGAACGGGTTGCCGGTGATTTAAATACCGCGCCGGCCGCTATCTACGCGCCGCCCGGCTATACGGCAAGTACCGAAGGCATACCAAACGGACCTACGGCGCGCCACGTGAAATTAAAGGAGAACTTTTTAAAGCAAGTTCCCACCATTACGACGTACAGGGCTAGGGCTATCACAAAGATCACGCGGGAAAATCCCGGCATGCCTAAGATACTGCTGCGCGCCAAATGTTTCCGCTACTGCTGTGAGACGGCGCCGCTTGTCATACAAGATCACGAGCTGATCGTGGGAGCGCCCTGCGGCGCACCTAGGGCGGGCGCTTTTTCGCCTGACATCGCTTGGCGCTGGATGGTGGATGAAATCGACACCATCGGTAATCGTATGCAGGATCCGTTCTTCATCTCTGAAGAGGACAAAAAATACATGCGGGAGGAGCTTTTCCCATTCTGGCAGGGCAAGTCAGTAGATGAGTATTGTGAGGATCAATATAGAGAAGCCGGGGTTTGGGAACTCTCAGGCGAATCCCTCGTCTCCGACTGTTCCTATCACGCGCTTAATGGCGGCGGTGATTCCAATCCGGGCTACGATGTCATACTCATGAAGAAGGGCATGCTTGATATTCAGCGGGAGGCGCAAGAGAAGCTGGGCACTCTGGATTATAAGAATCCCGACGATATTGATAAAATCTACTTCTATAAATCTATCATCGAAACTACGGAAGGCGTCATGGTTTATGCAAAACGGCTTTCGCAGTACGCACTGGAACGCAGCGAGCAAGAACTGAACCCTGCGCGCAAGGCGGAGCTACGGAGAATCGCGGAGATCAACGCGAAAGTACCCGCGCATCGGCCAGAAACGTTCTGGGAAGCCATACAGTCAGTGTGGACGGTGGAATCACTTCTTGTAGTGGAAGAAAACCAGACGGGGATGTCCATAGGACGTGTAGATCAGTATATGTATCCCTTCTACAGGGCTGATATCGACAGCGGACGCATGACTGATTACGAAGCCTTTGATCTGGCCGGATGTATGCTCATCAAGATGTCTGAGATGATGTGGATCACCAGTGAGGGCGGCTCCAAGTTTTTCGCGGGCTATCAGCCATTCGTAAACATGTGCGTCGGCGGCGTCACGCGCGAGGGAAGGGACGCCACGAATGACCTGACGTATCTGCTTATGGACGCTGTCAGACATGTGAAGATCTACCAACCGTCGCTGGCGACGCGCATACACAATAAGTCTCCGGAGAAATACCTGCGAAAGATCGTCGATGTAGTGCGCGCGGGCATGGGATTTCCCGCTTGTCATTTCGACGACTCGCATATCAAGATAATGCTGGCCAAGGGCGTTTCTATTGAAGACGCGCGCGACTACTGTCTCATGGGCTGTGTGGAACCGCAGAAGTCGGGCCGCCTCTATCAGTGGACATCAACATCTTATACCCAGTGGCCCATCTGTATTGAGCTGACGCTGAATCATGGCGTTCCGCTATGGTACGGTAAACAGGTAACGCCCGACGCCGGCGACATCAGTCGATTCAAGACCTTTGATGAGTTCGAACAGGCTGTCAAGGCTCAGATATCCTATATCACAAAATGGACGAATGTGGCAACAGTCATTTCCCAGCGCGTGCATAGGGAACTCGCTCCCAAACCCCTCATGTCTATTATGTATGAAGGCTGTATGGATAAGGGAAGAGACGTAGCCTCCGGCGGCGCCATGTATAACTTCGGTCCGGGCGTTGTCTGGTCCGGTTTGGCTACCTACACGGATTCCATGGCTGCCATCAAGAAGCTCGTATTCGACGACAAAAAGTATACATTGAAGCAGATCAACGAGGCTCTGAAGGCTGACTTCGAAGGCTATGACGCTGTCAGAAAGGCTTGCTTGGACGCGCCGAAATACGGAAATGATGATGATTACGCGGATTATATAGCGGCGGATCTCATTCAGTTCACCGAGATGGAACACCGAAAATATAAAACGCTGTACTCCATCCTGAGCCACGGCACCCTGTCCATATCAAACAATACGCCTTTCGGTCAGTTGACGGGCGCTTCCGCCAATGGCCGCAAAGCTTGGCTGCCTCTGTCGGATGGCATCAGCCCGTCCCAGGGCGCCGACTTCAAGGGGCCTACCGCTATAATTAAATCAGTATCGAAGATGTCTAATGATAATATGAACATCGGTCTGGTTCATAACTTCAAACTCATTGCGGGATTGCTGGATACGCCCGAGGGTGAGGACGGCATTATCACGCTCATCAAAACGGCGAGCATCTTAGGAAACGGTCAAATGCAATTCAACTATCTGGACAATCAGACCCTGCTGGAGGCGCAGAAACATCCGGAGCAGTACAGGGATCTGGTCGTTCGGGTGGCGGGCTACAGCGCCTTCTTTGTAGAATTGTGCAAAGATGTGCAGGATGAAATCATCAGTAGAACTATGCTGACACACTTTTAGGGGATACGATGCGTAATGACGGCATGGACACATTGGAAAGAAAAGCGTTAATCTTCAATGTGCAAAAATATAACATGTATGACGGTCCCGGCGTGCGAACGATCATCTTCTTTAAGGGCTGTCCCCTACACTGCCTGTGGTGCTCAAATCCTGAAGGTCAGCCCGGCGGTCATCAAGTGATCTTCAAACGCGGAAGCTGCATTCACTGCGGCGCCTGCGTGCCGGTCTGTCCAAAGGGGATTCATCGCATCAGCGCGGCAGGCGAACACGTGATAGATCGTGAGATTAGCTGCATCGGCTGCCGGGCCTGCGAGGAAATATGCCTGACAAATGCGCTGTCCATCGCCGGAACTTACATGAGCGTGTCGGATTTAGTGGACATAGTCATGGAAGATAAAGCCTTTTACGATTATTCCGGCGGAGGTGTGACGCTGGGCGGCGGAGAGGTTCTCATGCAGCCGGAAGCGGCGATCAGTCTGCTGGCTGCCTGCAAGCGGCAGGGTGTCAACACAGCGATAGAGACGTCCGGTTATGCCAATATGGAGACGGTCATGAGGTTCGCCGAATATGTGGACTGCTTCCTCTATGATGTGAAGCATTTCGATCCGGAAGAACATTTGAAATATACAGGTGTTCGAAATGAGCGTATTTTGGAAAACCTCGCCGCGTTATTGGAGCGGCGGTACGCCGTAAAGGTTCGCATACCATTGCTATGCGGCATAAACGATGGGGAGCGCAGTATAGACGGCATATGCGGCTTTCTGCGTCCTTACGCAGATTACAAAAATTTCAAAGGCGTCGATCTGCTGCCCTATCACAAATTGGGTGTGAACAAGTATAGTCAGTTGGATATAAAGTATCCTTTATCCGGAGATCCCGTGCCGGACGACGCCGTCCTGACGCGTGTAAAGGCCATGTTTAATAACAGGGGTTTGGATGCCGCGGTAATGCGGCATTGAGCCGGGCGACGATGGCGACAATAGAGCAGTGACATCGGCGGTACGAGCGGCGACGGCGGCAATAGAACGGATACGGATGGCGGCAGTAGGACGAGCGCATGCGGCATCGGTGGAACAGTAACATCGACGGTGCGGGTACGGGCGACGGTAGAACAAGCGCGGGCGACATCAGCAGCACGGATGCGGGCGACGATGGCGACTACGGGATCGACGGTACGGGCGACGGCTGAATCATTGGAAAGGAAAGCGATACATGTCAATATTAGACGATAAACCGCTGGAACGCGTTATACAGGAGTCGGTTCCCGGAAAACAGATCACCTTGGCTCACGTGTTGGCATCGCCGGCCTCGGATATATACGCGAAGATCGATATTGATGAGCTGGGCGCCATAGGTATACTGACGCTTTCCCCATGCGAAGCGGCCATCATCGCGGCGGACATCGCGACAAAGGCGGCCGACGTCAATATCGGATTTTTAGACAGATTTACCGGTTCTGTCGTTGTATCCGGAGATGTTCAGAGTGTGGAAACCGCCTTGCTGCGTGTGACAGAGGTTCTGGGCGTTCAGATGGGCTTCGCTACAGTCAATGTGACGCGCACATAACGGCGTTAATATGCCGCCGGCAGACGTCATCGGTAAGCCGGCAGCTTCACCGCCATAAAGGCGCCGCGCACTTAACGACACTCGGCGTGCCGCAGCAAAGGGCTGCGGCTAGTAATCAAAAAACCATAAGTTATACAACGAAATGGAGCGAGCGATGAGATTTATCACAGAAGACGCCTTGAGGGAGATGTATAGGCGGAAGCCATTTACGGCTTACGCGGCCGAACCGGGTACTCGGCTTACGCCGGGCGCGCGCCAGTTTCTCATGGACAGGGGACTCATCGATCCGGCGGCTGATCCCCGTGAGGCAAACGTAACTTGGGGGTGCAGCGCGGCCGGTTCCGGCAGCAGATCCGGCGGCTTTGGCAGTTCCGGCGGCGGTGGTTCCGGCGGCTTTGGCAGTTCCGGCGGCTTCGGCGGCGACAAATCCGGCGGCTTCGGCGGCGGCAAGTCCGGCGGCTTCGGCAGATCCGACGCTGTTGATAAGATGTGGGCGCCTGAAGAATTCTGGTGCAAGCTGGAGTTGATTAAAGCCATATTTCTGAAGGAATCGCTGTACCTGATGGATGCGGATGTGTGCGCCGCGCAGACTGTGCAGCATATGGCAAGCTTGCTGGATCGGCTTAAAACGGGTGCGGATATCGGCAAAGAGCTGAACTTCGCTGAGTGTACGGGCATCAAAGAAAATGATTTTTCAAGGCTCCTTGATGATTGCTTCGAGATCACGCCTTTCCACACTCAGGTTCCCGGCGGCAAAGCGCTCGTCAGCCTGCATCTAATGCGGCGCTATGTTCGCATGTTGGTCTCTGAAACGGCCGCCCTGTCAGCCGCCGATAAGTCCGGCAATACGGTTTACACTCATGTTTTGACGGGTTTGTATCAGATCATCAATACGCTGTCGCGCATGATCTGCGCGGCCTTTGGGAGTACGGCATGTCAAAAGGTATAGTCGAAGACAAGCGTATCAACGCATATATTGACCGTTTTGAATGCGCTATCGAAAGTCCGGTCAAGGGTGATTCCCCCGCCTATTACACAGGCGTCGATCTCGGTACGGCTTGCGTGGCGCTGGCTGTGCTGGACGCGGACAGGGAACCAGTAGCAGGCGCTTACACTTGGGCGGATGTTGTCCGTGACGGCATGGTTGTTGACTACATCAACGCCATTGATATTGTAAGTCGCATGAAGCGAGAACTCGAAGAGAAGCTGGGCGCGGAATTGGTCTTCGCCTCGGCGGCTCTGCCTCCGGGTACAGATGAGCTGGATGGCGGCGTTATTAAAAATGTAGTCATGGGCGCCGGTTTTACATTGACCTCATTGTCGGATGAGCCGACGGCGGCAAATGCCCTGCTGGGGATAAGGGACGGAGCTGTTGTGGATATCGGCGGCGGCACCACGGGTATTTCTATATTGAAGGATGGGTGTGTCATCTATGTTGCGGACGAACCCACGGGCGGCACGCACTTTTCTCTCGTATTGGCGGGAGCGTATAAGATGACATTCGACGAGGCCGAGCGATACAAGAGGAATCCAGAGAATCATGGAGAACTTCTGCCGATACTGCGGCCTGTGGTCGAAAAGGTTTCATCGATCATCAGAACGCATATTGATGGGCATGATGTGGATGAAATCGCGCTGGTTGGAGGCACATGCTGCCTGACAGGTATAGAGGCAATCATAGAGCAGGAGGTCGGCATTCCGTGCAGCAAGCCGAAAAATCCGTTGTTTGTTACGCCTCTCGGGATTGCGTTGACATGCAAAGATGAGGATATGCTGTATGAGGGGCATAGATTGGGGGACTGAAACAAATGAAATACCGAATCATAAAGACCCCGTCGCCGGGGACTCTGAATATACTGAGGCACAGGCACGGTTCGGGCAGTCTGCCGGAGCATACCGACGCCGTCGGCCTTGTACAGGGTCTGATGATCGACATGGTAGCGGCGGCGGATATCGCGGAAAAGGCTGTAGGTGTGACTGTCGGAGACATCAGAGGCAGCTGTCCGCAAAATATGGTATTATTAGCAATTTTTGGTGATACGGCTTCCGTAGAGGCCGCCATCACCCAGATCAAATCGGCGTTCAGCGTAAAAGAAGGCGGCTGAGTGTAAGGAGAAGATATATCATGATTACCGCAAAACTCATCGATCACATTTGGGCGACGCGCAAGGCCGACGCGCTCAACGGCTATAAGCTCATGCTCGTGGAGATCATAGGCGGCCGTAACGCCGGAGAGCGCATGGTCGTCGCAGATGTTATCAGCGCCGGTATCGGCGATCGGGTTATCGTGACGACAGGTTCGGCCGCCAGGCGTATGCTCGGTGACGACAATCTGCCTATAGACGCGGTGATTGTCGGCATTATCGACGGTGATTGTAAGTTCGATGAAAGGGCGCCGACATAAACCGAAGCGTCAGTGCAACCGCGGAGAGCGCCTGTATGAGCTGCGGTAGGCACTGCCGGACTGCGGTGGAGCCGCCGGGCTGCGGTGGAGCCACCGGGCTACGGTGGAGTCCGCCGGACTGCGGCGGAGTCCGCCGGGCTACGGAACATCAATTTAGAACATGGAGGGTGGAAATGACGGAGATGGACGCAATCAGAAATGCCGGTGTGATAGGCGCCGGCGGCGCCGGGTTTCCGACCTATGCGAAGCTGAAGGCAAGGGCGGAGTACGTCCTCTTAAACGGCGCCGAATGCGAACCCTTGTTGCGGGTCGATCAGCAGATCATGGAATTCCGCGCCGATGATGTCGTCTCGGGTACTGCCGCCGCGCTGCGCGTTACTGGGGCGAAAAAGGCCATCATCGGCATTAAGGGCAAGCACGCGGCGGCCATAGATGCTTTGCGTCGCGCCATCAACAAAGATGGCTTGGCGGAACAGGTGGAGGTACGGGTTATCAGGGACGTGTATCCGGCCGGGGACGAGCAAATCCTCGTATATGACCTGACAGGGCGCGTCGTACCCGAGACGGGGCTCCCTATTCAAGTGGGTTGTGTCGTGCTGAACAGCGAAACAGCCATGAACATTCACAGCGCCTTGACCGGAGGCTGTGTAACAGAAAAGTATCTGACGGTGTCCGGTGATGTACCGAAACCGGTTACGCTGAAGGTTCCTGTGGGAATCAGAATTAGAGATGTACTCGGCGCCGCAGGTCTCACGGACACAAACGGGATTTTCGTTATTGATGGGGGTCCCATGATGGGCAATCTGCTGCCGGATGTAGATGAATTCGTCACGAAAAAGTCAAAAGGATATATTGTTTTAAAAGCCGAGCATCCACTGGTGCGCAAGAAGCTTATTGATGTTCCGCAGGCGGTGCGGATCGGCAAATCCGCGTGTGAACAATGCAGGATGTGTACGGATCTCTGCCCCCGCTACCTGCTCGGCCATGATATGCAGCCCCATAAACTCATGCGGGCATTGGCATACTATACCGACGACTTTACGGGGCAGCGAACGTCGTATTTATGCAGTCAGTGCGGTCTCTGTCAGTTTTTCTCATGCCCTGCGGGTTTGTATCCGAGATCGGCGAGTCTTTATTACAGGGAACTGCTCACGCGTGAGGGCATGAGATATGAGCCAAAGGACAAGGTCTATGGGGAACGGGCTTTTCGCCGCCATCGGCTTGTATCCACGAAACGCCTTGTTCGGCGTCTAGGTCTGTATGAATTCGACTTGCCGGCGCCATTGCAGGAGGGGATGCTGCAGGCGGACTACGTGCGGATATATATGTCGCAGCATGTGGGCGCGCCTGCGAGACCGACGGTATCACCGGGAGAAACGGTTCGAGTCGGGCAGATGGTTGGAAGCGTGGGCGCTGAGAGCCTGGGTGTTCCGGTACACGCCAGTATTTCCGGTATTGTGGAGGAAGCAAACGAGCAATATGTTTCTATTAGCAAGAATGCAATAGTTGATGGAGGAAGCTATGGAGAATGCGATTGGTATGCTGGAGGTGACGAGCGTGGCGCGCGGCATCTATACGGCGGATCAGATGGTTAAGATATCGGAGGTTGATATCGTAACGGCGGCGTCGGCGTGTCCGGGTAAGTACATAGTCATCGTACATGGGGATGCGGCCTCTGTAGAGGCCTCCATGAAGCGGGGTGAAGAGACGGCGGGAACTTTCCTCGTTGATTCCATCATCATCCCGAATGTGAGTCCGCAGGTGTTTCCGGCCGTCGTTGGTGCGGAAATGCCGGAGGAGATAGGCGCTGTCGGTATCGTAGAATCATTCTCTATGGCGACAATGCTCATGTCAGCGGACGCTATACTGAAGTCCGCGCATGTCGAAGCTATTGAACTCAGACTCGGCAATGGCTTGGGCGGTAAGGCCTATTTCACATTTACCGGTGATGTGGCCGCTGTGGAGACGGGTGTACGGGCGGCAAAGGAATTGGCGGATGGCGACAGTCTGCTTGTGAACACAGAGGTCGTCCCCTCCCCTTCGGACAAGCTTATTCAGCTGCTCTTGTAATATTATTTACCGCTGTCCGCCCAATTATTTTGGACGGGGTCTAAACCGAGAAGTCTAAACTGAGAATAGTATAATACTGAATTCGGCATAAGCTTGGAGCAGATGTGAAATTGATATAAAACGGAATGGTGCTTTCACAGTAAGGTGAATGGAGGGAGACCGGATGAAGAAATTGATATGTGAAGCGGATGTATTGGCGCTTGCGCGGCAGGGTCAGAGGACATTGTACATCAGTAGCTCCGCACTGATTACGCCGGCTGCTGCGGATGCAGCAGCCGCAGGGGATATAGAGGTCGTTCGCGAGGAGGCTCTCAGCGACTGCCGCGGCTACTGTCCGCCCGGCGCGGGAACGATCGGCGACGGCGTGGGAACGACCGGATACGGCGCGAAGACGACTGCGGACGGCGCGGGGACGACCGGATACGGCGCGGGGACGACCGGGTGCGCCGTGAAGACGACCGGCGACGGCGTGGGCACGACCGGGTGCGGCGCGAAGACGACCGTGGATGGCGTAGGAACTACCGTGTGCGTCGCGAAGACGACCGCGGACGGCGTTGACAGCGAACTCATTTATAAGGCCTTGCAGGCCATGGCGTCTAAGATGCTGATTGACGGGATATGGGATGAGCCGAAAGCTTGCTCGGATTTGCCGTATAAGAGCGAATGCGATCCTGCCGGACTCAAGATCGTCAGGGGAGGCAGTGTTCAGATGGAATTCCTCGACACCGGCAATCCGAACAACGATGTGCATTATCAAGAGTTGATTTCAAGCAGTGATTCCAAGCTCATGAACGCCGGATTTCTGGAGATCAACCAATGCAGCTTCAATTGGGAAGTGGCTTGTGACGAGATGTACTATGTCGTCCAAGGCTCGCTGTCTATTACAGTCGGCGGGAAGCAGTATACGGCAGTCAGCGGCGATGTGGTCAATCTTCCTGTAGGTCATACAGTCGTCTTCAGCGCGCCGAGCAGGGCAAAGCTGTTCTACGCTATAAAGGCGGCGGATTAGTGAAAGGAGCCGGGGAACTTGGATAACAATTTTGATTATGATTTGCGTTCAGTGCAGGATGTGAGGGATCTGGCGCGTTTCGGCCAGCAGGCTGTATCGGAGATCGCTTCCTATGGCGCAGACCAGATAGATCGGATCATTCGTAATATGGTCAGCGCCGCCGAGGCCAATGCTGTCGAACTCGCTCGCATGGCTGTAGAAGAAACGGGCTTCGGTAAGGAAGCTGATAAGACATTTAAAAATCATATGGCGTCTTCATTGCTTTATGAAGCCATTAAAGATGTAAAGACTATAGGCGTGATCCGTGAGGATGCGGTGAATAAGGTCATTGATATCGCAGAGCCGGTTGGTTTGCTGATGGGCATTGTCCCGTCCACCAATCCGACTTCTACTGCCATATTCAAGTCGATCATCGCTATCAAATCAAGAAACGGCATCATTTTTTCGCCACATCCGTCTGCGGCGAAATGCACTATGAAGGCGGCGCAGCTTATGCATGAGGCCGCTGTTCAGGCCGGCGCGCCTCGAAACATCATCGGGTGTATTTCTATGCCGACTATGAGCGCCACAGATGAACTCATGAAACGGGAAGAGATTAAGATGATCATAGCTACGGGCGGACCCGGCATGGTTAAGGCATCCTACAGCGCCGGAAAGCCCGCCCTTGGCGTGGGCGCGGGGAATTCCCCCGCCTACATCGAACGTACTGCGGATGTAGAGAAGGCGGTTCGCAACATCATCGCCAGCAAGACCTTCGATTACGGCACAATATGCGCTTCGGAACAGTCTGTCATCGCCGAGGAATGTAACCGTGACCTTGTGATCGCGGCGTTTAAGCGGAACGGCGGATATTTTATGACGCCGGATGAGACGGACAAGGTCTGTAAACTGCTCTTCCGCAACGGGCACGCGATGAACCCGAAATTCGTCGGGCGTTCGCCGCTCGTCATCGCTGAAGCCGCGGGAATCAGAATTCCGTCGGACACAAAGGTTCTGCTGGGCGAGCAGGAAGGCGTTGGCGATCAGTATCCGCTGTCCTATGAAAAGCTGACCACCGTCCTCGCTTTCTATACGGTAAAGGACTGGCAGGAGGCCTGCTGCCTGTGCATAAATCTGCTGCAAAACGGGATTGGACATACGCTGAGCCTCCATACGGAAGATCCGGAAATCACGATGAAGTTCACCGTGAAACCATCTTCACGCATCCTCGTCAATACAGGGAGCAGCCAGGGCGCCACGGGCGCCAGTACAGGCTTGCAGCCTTCATTTACACTGGGCTGCGGAACCTGGGGCGGGAGTTCTGTTTCAGAAAACGTCGGTCCTCAGCATCTGATCAACATAAAGCGCGTGGCATATGGGATTCGAGACGTTACCACGCTCGGGCTTGGGACGCCGCCGGTTATGGGCGGTGCGTCGCCGTTCACGGGCGGCGTGGGGGCGTCAGCGTCGACGGTTATGAGCGGCATACCGCCCTCCGGCGTCGGCTCGGGATTATCGCCGGCCGACTTTGTGCGGGCATACACGACGGAAAGGGGCGAGAACTTTGGACGGTTATGAAACAACGCTCAACGTTCTGATTGAGGCGGTGAAGGCTCTGAATGTCACGCCTGTTGAGAACTTAACGCCTTCTTGCGACAGGCCGTTGCCCTTCGGAATATCAAATCGGCACGTGCACCTTTCCGCCGACGACCTCCGCCTGTTATTCGGTGCGGATTATGCGCTGACGAATACCAAGGATCTCTCGCAGCCGGGTCAGTTTGCCTGCAAGGAGACCGTAACCATATGCGGCTCCAAAGGCGCGATAGAAAAGGTTCGGATTCTCGGACCGACTCGCGGTCAGACTCAGATAGAGGTCTTAGCAGCGGATTGTTTCAAGCTCGGCGTCCCGCCATGCCTCAGACTGTCGTCGGAACTCAGCGGATCGCCGGGTCTGACCATCATAGGTCCCAAAGGTTCAGTGCTTAAACAAGAAGGCGCTATCATTGCAAAGCGGCATATACACATGACTCCGAAAGACGCCTTGGAATACGGCGTATACGACGGTCAATGCGTGAGTATAGAAGTTTTAGGGGAAAGAGGAGGTGTTTATAGAGAAGTCATGATCCGGGTTACAGAATCTTCCGCTTTGGACTTGCATTTGGACACGGAAGAGGCGAATGCCATGGGCATTCATTCGTTATCTATCATTAAACTTGTTAAATAATACAGGAGGACGAAACAATGGCTAAATTAGACGCACTTGGAATGATCGAAACAAAGGGACTCATCGGTTCCATTGAGGCGGCTGACGCGATGGTAAAAGCGGCGAACGTTTATCTCATCGGCAAGGAACACGTAGGCGGAGGAATCGTGACCGTTATGGTCAGAGGCGATGTAGGCGCTGTGAAAGCCGCCACCGACGCCGGCGCCGCTGCCGCGCAGCGTGTGGGAGAACTGTTGGGGGTACATGTGATCCCCCGGCCCCACACCGAGGTCGAGGATATTCTCCCCGAAAAAAAGACCAAATAGTCCAAACGTTTGGCGAACGCCTCGGTGTAACAAACCCAAGCGGAGCGCTTGGCAAGCGCCTTGGCGTAACACCCCAAGCGAGATGCAGGCAGTTGGACGCCTAAGATACTGAGGCAGTGTCATATAGGCGTCCGGCTTGCTGTCTCAGGCAAGCCTTTTTTCTCGTGTATAATGGATACGGAGACGGATTTTGATTTAAGGAGAGGCGCATTGAAATGGAATTTTGGGGAGCAAGTATAGTGAATGCGATTACAGGATTGACATGCCTTTTGATAGGATTCTTGATGAAAAAGTTTAAAGCAACTCGTTTTATTGCGGGCTACAATACTATGAATCAAAAACAAAAGGAGACGTGGAACGAAGAGGAATTACTGAACGCATCGACCCGCTTGAGTTATTCACTTGGTATATGCCTTATAATCGGCGCAATATTATGCATTATCTTAAATAGATATATGATGGTCGTATTGTGTTCTTCGTGGCTAATTTTTGTAGGGTTAATTATATTTAACATGATACATGTTAATACTAGCAAAAAATTCAGATCAAGCAAATAAGCATCTATTATCCTAAAAGTCTGATAATAAGCACATAAATCAAAGGGGCTTGCCAATACCCAATTTTTCAAGGAAGAGCCTGTTACGCTGTGTGATTTCCGTCGTCCACCTTTTTTTCGCAAGTTTGGATGAAACCCCGACACCCTCGACCGTATCGAACCACTGCAGCACCGTATGAATCGACGAATCCTCCAGCCAGCGCTTAAGCTTCTTTTCGAGATCCATGACTTTCTTCGTGTCGTGCAGAGGGTCGCCATTGCTAACGCCAAGCGTCAGCTTCATCTTCCGGATTTCCTCGCTTAGGTATTCATGGTAACACAGGGCTACGAATTGCGTGAACAACCGCCCCCTCAGCGCATCGGCGCCCCACACCCTCGGCTTCCCGCCGTCAGTGCGGCTTTTCAGGTCGTGGAAGCAGGACTCAATGTGTTCGCGCTTCCGGTATAGCAGCAGGCATCCGAAAGGCT
>JAISED010000080.1 GCA_031264295.1 Eubacteriales Family XIII. Incertae Sedis bacterium
AAAATGGGCTGGGCAAAGGAAAAAGAGGGTGTCTGGTTCGATTCAGATGACTTCACAGCAGAGGAGGCTAAGCAAGAATTTAAAGAATATCAAGGAACTACGGACAGGGGTTATCCTTATACGGGGTACGAATACGGTGGACAGAAGTATCATGATATGACTTATTTAGGCGAATTTGAAGACGATGAATTGCCACAAAACGATACTGACTTGTTGGATATTCTTTTGAAAAGACATAAAAAAGATAAATGAGGACATAAAAACGGTCTTGCTGACAGCAAATCAGCAAGACTGTTTTTAATGGATAGAGCAGTGGCAACACAACGGCAACAGGTAAAACACCCACAAACCACCTGCGGCACAGAATAAGTGCCCAAATGCTCCTGTTATCAAACTGTTATCAAAAGGCAAAAAGAAATCCCGGAAAGCCGCTTAAATAGCGAGTTTCCGGGATGGTTTTATTTACTCCCACTCGATCGTACTAGGCGGTTTGCTGGTAATATCATAAACTATGCGATTGACGCCCTTGACTTCATTCACTATCCTGTTAGATATGATCTCAAGCGTCTCATACGGAATCCTTGCCCAGTCTGACGTCATGCCGTCCACTGATGTTACCGCGCGTATGCCTACTGTATGTTCATATGTCCTAAAGTCGCCCATTACGCCCACGCTGCGCACATTCGGAAGTACTGTGAAATATTGCCAAATATCGCTCTCAAGACCCGCCTTATGGATTTCATCGCGCAAGATCGCGTCGGATTCCCTTATTATATGCAATTTTTTCGGCGTAACTTCTCCAAGACAGCGTATTGCAAGACCGGGACCCGGGAAGGGTTGGCGCCATACCAGCTCGCGGGCGATGCCGAGTTCCTCTCCGACCTTACGCACCTCGTCTTTAAACAGAGTGCGCAGAGGTTCGATAAGTGTAAGTTCCATATCATCCGGGAGTCCCCCGACATTGTGATGACTTTTTATAACGGCGGCCTCACCGCTGCCGCTTTCAACTACATCGGGGTATATAGTTCCCTGAAGCAAATAATCAATGCCGCCTTCCTCTTCGGCGAGCTTTCGGGATTCGGCCTCGAAAACGCGAATGAATTCTCGGCCTATCAGTTTTCGCTTGAACTCCGGATTTTCAACACCTATGAGCATTTCCAGAAAACGCTCCTGCGCATTTACACGCTTTATTTTCATGTTGAACTGCCTGCCGTATACATCCATAACCTGATCGCCTTCATCCTTGCGCAGCAGGCCGTGATCTACAAATATGCACGTGAGATTGTCGCCGATCGCCTTATGAACAAGAACAGCCGCCACAGACGAGTCAACACCGCCGGACAGGGCACAAAGCACCTTTTTATCACCGACAGTGTTTCTTATCTCATCAATCTTGCTCTTGGCAAAGTTCGCCATAGTCCAATCACCCGCGCATTCACATACATCATAGAGGAAATTGCACAGGAGTTTTTGACCGAAGGGCGTGTGATGGACTTCCGGGTGAAATTGAACGCCGTACAGTTTTTTTTCAGCGTTTTCCAATGATGCGCTGGGACAATTCTCAGTGTAAGACGTAACCCGAAAACCTGTCGGCGCTGTCTCCACATAGTCCGTATGACTCATCCAACAAGTTTCCGTATCCGGGATATCCTTGAAAAGCAAGCTGGGGATAAGAACCGGGGCTGCTTCGCCATTATCAGCGTTTCCTTTCAACTCGGCCGAGCATGTCTGAGCGGCCACGTTCCCGCCGCCGTCAGCTGCCTCCTGCCGCCGGAACAGCCGCACTCTGCCGTATTCCTTATAATCAGGACTCAGCACCTTGCCGCCGAGGGTGTGCGCCATAAGCTGCGCGCCGTAACATATGCCGAGCATAGGTATGCCCGTTTCAAAAATCTCAGGCGGAAGTTTCGGCGCCTCATGTTCATATACACTGGCAGGTCCCCCGGTGAATATGATCCCTGCAGGGCGCTCCCCTTCAAGTCTCTCCATGCATTTAAACCAAGGAACGATCTCACAGTACACATTTGCTTCTCTGACGCGCCTTGCTATCAGCTGATTATACTGACCGCCAAAGTCAACGACCCAAATCACATTGAATGAATCCATCTAAACAATTCTCCTAATATTCCCGCTGCTACTCATCTGCCGCCGCCTATGCCGCTCAAGGCCGCCGCCCGCGGCCTACCTGACGCTCGACGTCTGCTCCTTCAATATCACATCATGCGCGCCGCCTTCAACAATGCTCGTGGCGGACACAAGCGTCAGCTTAGCATCGCTGTGAAGACTCGGAATGTCGAGTACGCCGCAATTACACATAGTCGACTTGACCTTGCTCAGAGACAGACTCACATTATCCTTGAGGCTGCCCGCATAAGGCACATAAGAGTCAACGCCTTCCTCAAAGGAAAGCCCCGTTTCACCGCCCATATCATAACGCTGCCAGTTTCTGGCGCGATTCGAACCCTCGCCCCAATATTCCTTTACATAATTCCCGTTAATATTGAGCTTGCGCGTAGGACTCTCATCAAAACGCGAAAAATACCTGCCGAGCATGAGGAAATCCGCGCCCATAGCGAGAGCCAGAGCCATGTGATAATCATAAACAATCCCGCCGTCGGAACACAGAGGGACATATATACCTGTTTCTTCGAAGTATTTCGCCCTAGCCTTCGCGACCTCGATCACAGCCGTCGCTTGCCCCCTGCCGATGCCCTTTTGCTCACGCGTAATGCAAATAGAACCGCCACCGATGCCGATTTTCACAAAATCAGCGCCTGCTTCGGCAAGATAACGAAAACCCTCTTCTTCAACAACGTTCCCCGCGCCAATCTTGACACTGTCGCCGTATTTCCCGCGCACGAAGTCAATAGTATCGCGCTGCCATTCCGTATACCCTTCAGAAGAATCAATGCACAGCACATCCGCCCCCGCGTCAATGAGCGCGGGAATGCGTTCCGTGTAGTCGCGCGTATTTACGCCCGCGCCCACAACATAACGCTTATCTCCATCCAGAAGCTCACATGGATTCTCCTTATGCGAATCATAATCCTTGCGGAACACAAAGCTCGTAAGTCTGCGGTTTTTATCAATAATAGGAAGGGCGTTCAGCTTGTGCTCCCATAACATATCGTTGGCCTCAGACAGAGTAACCCCCTCTTCGGCGAAGATCAGATCATCAAAGGGTGTCATAAACTCCGACACCTTTGTATCCATCGGCATTCGGCTCACGCGGTAACTGCGGCTTGTGATCAATCCCACAATCCGACCCTCTGCGGTTCCGTCCTCAGTTACAGCGGTAGTAGAATGGCCGCTGCGCGACTTAAGCTCAAGAATATCAGCCAGCGTCTGATCCGGCCTGATATTGGAATCACTCGTTACAAACCCCGCCTTATATGACTTTACGCGCTTTATCATCGCGGCTTGACTTTCGACAGCCTGTGACGCATAGATAAAGGAAATCCCGCCTTCCTTCGCAAGCGATATCGCCATCTTATCATCCGAAACAGCCTGCATGATCGCGGAAACCAGCGGGATATTCATTACAATACTTGAATTTTCGCCTTTTTTAAATTTAACCACCGGAGCGGAAAGATCAACATTTTCATGTCTGCACTCTTTCGACGAAAACCCCGGCACAAACAGATACTCACTAAAAGTTCTTGATGGTTCCTCAAAATAATGGGCCATTTACAATCCTCCTAAAAATAAATCTCATCCCAAACAAACCTTATAGATAGTTGTGGCGGTAAATACCTCGCCTGCGGCGAACAAACATGAAGGGAAATCGGGCTTATTCGGCGTATCCGGGAAAAACTGGGTCTCAAGACACACCGCGCCTCTGCGCTCATACGGCGCACCGTGCTTACCCGGATAGGGGTCATTGCCCATATTATTGCCGCTGTAAAACTGAACACCCGGCATATCGGTATAAACCTGAAGCTCCATATCCCTGCTCCCCGACAATAAAACCGCAAATGCGCTGTCAAGCGAAGGCTTATCAATGACAAAGTTGTGGTCGTAACCCCCCGCGACATTCAATTGCTCGAATCCGGAATCAATCCGATCCCCTATCGGCTTACCTTCTGTAAAATCCATCGGTGTTCCCCGTACCGAAGATATTACCCCTGTGGGGATACATTCATCATCGATGGGCGTAAAAGCAGAGCAATCAAGTTTAAGAAACTGCGCGAGCGACTCTTTCGAACCGGCATCGTGCCCTGCAAGATTAAAATAACTATGGTTTGTCAAATTAAAAGCAGTAGCCTTGTCCGCAACCGCGCTATACCGGATCTCAACACTATTGTCGTCTGTGAGCGTGTAGCTTACGGAAATATCGGCATTCCCCGGCAATCCCTGATCCCCGTCGGGGCTGTGCAGGTAAAATGTGATCGCGTTCGCCGCCGCGGCCTCATCGCGAAACTCCCACATTCGCGTTGCGTAGGAAAAACGTCCGCTATGAAGAGAGTTCTCACCTTCGTTTTTATCCATATGTACAATAGCGCCGTCCAGAGGGAAGGACGCACCTCCGATTCTGTTCGCGATTCGCCCTACCGTAACGCCAAAATAAGAACCACAGTTTTTATAACCGTCAAAGCTGTCATATCCCAAAACTACATCCCTGAACCCGCCGTTTGCAAGCGGTACATTCATGCTTACAATGGCCGCGCCCATATCAGTAAACGCCGCTTCCATACCATTCGCATTTCTCAAGGTATAAAGCGAAGCTCCCGAATCTCCGAAAAGCCGTCTGTCCAACACCGAGTTTCTCCTCCAACCGACCGATAACATACTTATTATGCAAGAAACAACACCATTGTATGCGCCAAAACCATTCGGCGCCCCTGCAAAGTTAACTTCCTGTTAATATTTAGTATACATTATTTGTATAAGAAAGACAATCTAAATTCCCATGCTTTCTCGGTCTTTCTTGGCCTCTTTCGGGTCTTTAGCGAGGATTGAAATAAACGGAGAGTTAGCCATGCTTTTCGCCATGCTTTTTTGTCCGAGGCAATGTATGACTATATACACATTCGATTGTATCTGATATAATAAAACCGCCGCCGCACATTTGGGCGGATCTTGGGACGCCGGCCGGCGAATGTGCCGGAGCCGAAACAGCCGCGCATTTGGGCGGACGTCGGGATGTCGGCCAACGAATGCGATGAACCGAAACAGCCGCGCATTCAATAAGCGCGGGCGCGATTACAGACGACCATTCTGAACGAAAGGAATTTAAAATATGGATACAATTTCTGATAAAGCACAGGATAATTTACACCCTATTAACGACGATGAGGCTGCTGCGGAATCCGCAACGACAGCAGAATCGATAGCGATCGCTGACGCCGTAGCGATCGCGGCAGATATAGCAGCCGCCGCAGCAGAACCCGCAGCAGCAGAACCCGCCGCAGCAGAACCCGCCGCAGCTCTGTTTGCAGAGATATACGGCGAGGAAAGCGTCTCAAGGCTTGATTATAAGGGCAAGGAGTTGATATTGATTCCGACCGCCCACGTATCAAAGCAAAGCGCAGAGCTGGTCAAAAAAATCATAGCTGAGGAAAACCCGGATAGTGTATGCATTGAGTTGGATGACGACAGATATCAGGAAATGCAAAATCCGCAAAAGTGGAAGAATACGGATATTGCTCAGGTCATAAAATCCAAAAAGGTCGGCTTCATGTTCGCGAGTCTCATACTCAGTTCATATCAGAAAAAGCTGGCGGAAAAGTTGGATACCAATGTAGGTCAGGAAATGCTGCAGGGGATGGCGAGCGCGAAAGAAGTCGGCGCCGAACTCGTACTGGCGGATCGCAAGATCCAGGTTACATTTATGCGGATTTGGCGCAGCTTGGGATTTATTGAAAAAATGCGTATGGCGTTTAATCTCATATTTTCATTTGATGAAGACGATGAATTGACGGACGACGATATACAAAAAATGCTTAAAGAAGATATGCTGGAGGCTGCGATCGGCGATATTCGCGAGAAATTCCCAAAGGTAGGCAAGGTGCTTATAGACGAACGCGATCAATATCTGGCAAATAAGATCAAGAACGCGCCCGGAAACAAGGTGGTCGCGATTCTTGGCGGCGCTCACCTGGCAGGCGTGAAGGAAGAAATATATAAAGAGCAGAACCTTGATGAGATATCCGTAGTTCCGCCCTCTTCGCCATTTTCAAAGATTGCCGGATGGCTGATACCGGTGGCGATAGTCGCCCTCATAGTCGTCGGCTTTGTGCAAGGCGTGTCCGTGGGGCTTGATCAGATCAAAACCTGGTTTTTGTACACCAGTACGCTTGCCGGTATTTTCACACTGCTTGCCCTTGGACACCCCCTGACGATTCTCACATCCGTTGTAGTGGCGCCATTCACGACGCTGCATCCGTTTTTCGCGTGCGGCTGGTTTTCGGGGCTTGCCGAAGCATACCTGCGAAAGCCTACAGTTGAAGATATCGAAAAAGTGCCCACGGACATATTCAGTTTCAAAGGCTTTTTCAAAAATCGTTTTCTCAGGATAATAATGATAGTGTTCATGGCGAATATCGGCGCGTCAATAGGCACAATAACCGCAGGAATGGATATCATTAAAAGTATTTTTTGAACGCCGCCGCCCGGACTTAGGTCGATCGGGCGCGGCTGTTGCCGATATCTTTGAGCACCTATTGTTACAAACGCTGGGTTGGACTTAGGTCGATCGGGTGCGGCTGTTGCCGATATCTTTTTCAAAAACCCCTTATTCTTCACGATGGTTAGATTCATACTCTTGCATCCCTACCGGCGCGTTTGCGGCGGCGATGATCTTTGCCAAGATATCCTCTTTATATAGTTTTATAGTTTCAAATTTTCACACCTTTAATATAAATTTGGTAAGTCGGCATATCATTTTGGTAATATGCGTGCATTTATTGTTGGGCTTGTTTATAATATGCCATAGGGTGTTGAAAAATGATAAATTTTGGTGAAAGAATCAAAGCAGTTCGTCTCAAAAAAGGCATGACGCAGAAGACCCTCTCCCAGCTTACGGGCGTGAGAGAGGCTACATTGTCGCGTTATGAACATAACACAAGGATCAACAGGTGGATTTATCTGGTTCGAATAGCGGATACACTTGGGACAAGTGTGGATTATCTGCTCGGCAGGACTGATGTTGCGGCATCTATTGACGAGATACAGGCATTTCGCGAATTCGACAGGGAAAATGATCCTGTGTTTTCAGCATATGAGAATATGGATGATCATAACAAAGCCTTGCTGATGGAACGTGCTATGTCGCTCTACGAATCAAGAAATGAGAATACGCATCCTCCGGAGTAATACTGAACGCGAGCACCGAATTCGGCATGGTTCGGTATAAGAAAAGCCGCAGCGATGATGTTATGCTGAGTTCAGTATTATAACGGAGATAAACAAAAGCCTTGAAGTTGTGTAACTTCAAGGCTTTTAACTGGTATCCCGCAGGGGAGTCGAACCCCTGACTCCGCCGTGAGAGGGCGACATCTTGACCACTTGACCAGCGGGACGCATCAGAGAAATCGGACGAACACAGCGCTCGCCTAACTCAATCTCGCTATACTATTATAAAGCCTGTATTCTTATTTGTCTACGAGAAAATTCAATAATCGCAAATTAATCAATGGCGATATTATAGAGCAGACGGAAAAACACTTCAACACCGAGGGGCAGAACGGATTCATCGAGGAGGTATTTATTGTTGTGTAGGGGCGTATTTGTTCCCGTGCCTATGTAGAAATATACGCCGGGGAGCTTCTGCAGATAGAAGGCGAAATCTTCAGCCGTTAAAGTAGGCGCGGCAGGCTCATATAATGTGAGACGGCGCGGCGCCGCAGGCTCAAGCGCGGTCTTTCCCTGAACGGACGCGTCCGAATCGGCTGCCTCCGCATTCGTCATGCCCGCAGCGAGATCGGCGTCCGCCAGTGCGCACCTGGATTCTACAGGGATGGAGACGGCTGTTTTGAACTCTTCAAAGGCGGCGGGCTTGTTTATGAGAGCCGGGTATCCTTCGAAAAATGTTATCTTTATATCGCAGCCGAATTTCTTTTCGAGATCTGACGCTATTTCACGCAGCCGCCCAGACATGAACGAGAATATATCATCCTGAAAACAGCGCATGGTTCCGCTTATGATCGAGTAGCCGGAGATCACGTTTATAGCTGTTCCGCTGTTAAAAACGCCGAATTTCAGCAGACGGAACACACTTGCGGGGATTTCAGAACTCTCCATCGCGTAAGCGGCTTTAACAAAGTCAACCCCTATGCACAAGGCATCAATGCCGAATTCATGTTTTGCGGCGTGGGAACTTTTGCCGAATATTTCGATATCAAGATTGCAGGTCTTGGCCATAAATTCGTTCTTGCGGCAGATCAGTGAACCCGCCGGATAATCCGGCCACAGATGCAGACCGAAAATTTTGCGAACCCCATATTTTTCGAATATGCCCGATTCGCATATTTCAGGAGCGCCGCCGACGGTTTCCTCGGCTGCTTGGAAGACAAGCAGGACATTGTGCGGAAGCTCCGCTATCTGCGATATTTCTTCCGCGAATGTGAGCAGAATGGCCATATGTCCGTCATGGCCGCAGGCATGCATCTTTCCGGAATGGATAGACGCATATTCACAGCTGCTGTCCTCCGTGACAGGGAGGGCGTCCATATCGCTGCGAAAGGCGATAGAAGCGTTTTTACCGGCATTGAAGAAAGCGCATACGCTCGCCTGCCCGATGCTTGTGATCTCGCAGGGGAGACTCTCCAGAACGGACAGTATATAGGCGCGGGTTTTAGGAAGATCAAAACCCAACTCGGGGATGCGATGAAGCGCGCGGCGGTGTTCTATTAGTCGCTTGAGCATTTGTAAGACCCCTTAATACTGAAAATAATAATTAAAGAACTGCCGCTAAGGTTCGGCTTGCTGTTAACGGCAGTTCCTAATCGACTTATCACTTATTGAAGATATTACTGAAGATCTGCGCCAACTCACCGCGCGTAGCCCTGCCTTGCGGATCGAATATGTTGCCGACTTTACCGCTGACCCAATTCTGCGAAGTCGCGAACATTACAGCTTCAACCGCCCATGCGGATACACTGAGACTGTCGCTGTAGGTGAGCGCAGCGCCTGCACCGGCTGCAGCGCCGGTGGATTTGGCGTAGTTATAGAGCAGCCCCACCATCTCTTCTCGGGTTATTTCATTTTCAGGCGCGAAATAATTATCGCCTATGCCGTTGGATATCCCCAGCTGTTTAGCCGCAGCGAGATATCCGGTATACCAGGTATTGTCCGCGTCTCTGAAATTATCGCCTGTACGGGCTTCGATGTTATACGCCCTGCAAAGCATTGTGATGAACTGCGCTCTGGTCACATTGCGCAGCGGACCGTATAGCGTATCTGTAACGCCGTTCGTTATACCATGTTCCAATACAAAAGCGATAGCGGAATAGTACCAATCTTCGCTGCTGACATCCGTGAAGGGCAGTGAACCGGAAGTGTTGCCTGCGGGACTGGTGTCGGCGTTAGACGATATCGGCGTTGTTGCGGCAGGCGGCTGACTTGTTGAATTTCCGTTCGAAGGGCTTGAACTGCCTGAACCGCTTGAACTGCTGGGAGAGCCGGAGCTGTTCGATGAATCGTCTGTATCAGAAGGACTGCTTGCGGTTCCTTCGCGCACGAAATTCGCTGTAATGCTTGAATCATGCTCAGGCATCATGAAGGCCAGTTCGAGACTCATGAGAACACTCTCATCGGCGTCGGGCGCCGTCCAAGTCGTGAATTCGTAGCCGGGATTGGGTTCAGCCAGGATGATCATGGAAGTTCCGGCGACATAATCGCCGCTGCTGCCTGATGTGATTTTGCCGCCGGTTCCGGCGGAAATCGTGAGATGATACGTAGTATCAATGGGGGAAAATCTGGCGACCAAGGTGATATTACGTTCAACTTGAAAATGATATTCCTGCTCTTCAGAAACGAGCTGGTTATTGACGAACCAGCCGTCGAAGCCATAGCCGCGATGCGGCGTTGCGACGATGTCGGCAAATTCGCCTGCGGCATAGCTCTCGGAATCATCGACCTCGCCGAACAGATCGTTGTTTGCGGTGACTGTAACTGTGTAATACTCATCGGCTGCGGAGACTGGCGGTAGAACAAACATGGACATAATCATAAAAACGGTCAATGCAGCGCTGAAAACTCGTTTTAACATGGAACTACTCCTCCGTAAAGTGCGATATGGCCGGAGCGCTGCTCGCAGCGCCGACCCTGACAGTGATAACTTAATCAAAAACAAAAGCCCGCCGGAGCTGTTGCAATTCCAACGGGCTGCTATGGTACACCCGACACGATTCGAACGTGCGGCCTTCAGAGTCGGAGTCTGACGCTCTATCCAACTGAGCTACGGGTGCGCGACACGGCGCGTAATATACATGTGATACAACGCTCCCTTTTATATTATTGTCTGCAGAGCCTCACGTCAAGTGTTTTTTGAACTTCTACGCATATGAATAATGTGCTATAATAGTTTTATTCAGCATAGGGTGTACTACATCGGCGTTTATCATATAAAATTGCAAATGGTTTGGCATATAAACTCTATTGGCAGTTCGTTAATAATAATGTGATGTTGAGTTCGGCATCACCAGTTGGAAGTTGCGAGGGTTGGAAGTTATGTTATTGAGTATTAAAAACATTGGGAAAGTATCTCGGGCTCAGATAGAACTCAACGGTATTACCGTTATGGCAGGCTCCAACAATACGGGGAAAAGCACCATAGGAAAGGTGCTGTTTTGTTTATTTAATGGTTTTTATAAGATAGACCAGAAAATTAGACGTGAACGCAATTATAGTATTAACAGCAGTTTGCATGAAATGTATGGTGAAATTAATTATAAGAGGTCAAGATTGGGACCCTATCAAGAATACTCTGTTGAAGAGGAAATCTTAAAAAGGAAAGACGTCTATATAACCGATAAAGACCGGTTGGTAGATGATTTACGCAATCAGTGCATTCAAGTAGATAAAAATTACAAAAAACGCTTACCGGATATTGAATTACAGAACATAGCAGATAAAATTATACAAACATTAAATGTATCTGATGATGAAATACTCCTTAAAATTTTCCGAAAGCAACTTCAGGATGAGTTTAAGATGCAGATAAACAATGTTCATCGACTAGATTTGGACAGTGAAATTATGCTCAATATTAAAGAGAAAGAAGTAGGTATAACAATTAGGAGAAATGAGCTGATTGAAATCACCGGCAAGTTGAGCTTGAATAATGGCGTTACTTATATGGACGACCCGTTTGCTTTGAATGGTATGATAGCCGGTCCAAATAATACGCTAGGATATATACTTGATGAGGGAGATCATAGAGTGCAGTTAAGGCTCAAATTAGTGGCGCGTAATGATGAAGGAACCGTTGACCGAATTATAACAGAGAGAAAGCTGGAAGCTGTTTTTGCTAAAATAAACAGCGCTTGCGTTGGGGACGTCAAAAAACGGGAATTTATGGGAACGGAACTTGTATATCAGGAAAGTGATTCAGAAACCGCACTGGAGATGGAGAATGTTTCCACAGGCATTAAGATGTTTGCCATACTCAAAACATTGTTGAAAAACGGAAGTTTGAAAGAAAATAGCATCCTTATTTTAGATGAGCCGGAAGTACACGTTCATCCGGAATGGCAGCTTCTCTTTGCTGAAGTAATTGTGCTTTTACAAAAAGAATTTAATCTATATGTTTTATTAAATACGCACAGCCATTATTTCTTAGAGGCAATAGATGTATTCTCGCGCAAATATGATATATCAGAGAAATGTAAATATTATTTAGCTGAAAATGACGGTAAAACAGCTATAGTGACAGATGTTTCAGATAATCTCGAAAAAATCTACTATAAGCTTGCAAGACCGCTGCAAGTTTTAGAGAATGAGAGGTATCCGGATGTTTGATCTTGATACAGAACAAATTTTTAATGATAATAAAACAACATTGAGAGAAGCATCGAAAGACAAAGATAATGAAGAATTCATGACGGAATCAACGATTCCCGTGATTGATTTCGATGCTGTAAAAAAAGAATATATTAAGGTATTGAGGGCGTCTAAATCTCCGAAATCAAGCGACGCCTTGTTTTCGGACGAGAAAGAGTGCTACTTTATTGAATTCAAAAACGGCAATGTAAATGGAAAAATTCAAGAAATACGATTGAAAATGACTGAGAGTCTGTTAATATTCACGGATATTATGAAAACGGGGATAAGTTTTACTCGTGAGAATATGAATTATATTTTAGTTTATAATGGGACTAAAAACATATCTTCGAAAGCGAAAATGACCGAGCATTTATTTAATAATGCAAATAAAGAATTCATTCCTGACGGGTTGGACCACCTGAAAGGATTTGAAAAATTATATTTTAAGAAAGTCTCTATTTTGACTAAAGAAAGCTTCGATGCTGAATTTGTACACAAGTTATCTCATTAACCACAATCGTCCAATAGTTAACCAGAGATGAGCATAGTAATTTCACAATTATCATAGAAAAAATCCTCTAAAACCGCCATTTATGGCGGTTTTTCTATTGCATTCTGTCGCGTAGTATGATATAATCATATCTGGTTAATATAAACAGATATGAATGGAGGATTTCTATGTCAAATTTACCGGATTGGGTTCGACAACATCAAAGAACCGGGTACGAAATCAAGCATATCGGCAACGGCTACTACATGTATAAGCTAAAGTCAAAATGGGATCCTAATAAAAAGAAGGCTGTAAAGGTGAGCGGGGAGTACATAGG